>NZ_JBEXHQ010000044.1:0-63292 GCF_040607915.1 Micromonospora sp. NPDC005215
TGGTTCTTTTCTCTCTGGGGGGGGCCGCGGGGGCCCCCCCCCGCCGGCTGTCCGTGTCGCGCGGTGCCGGTCGGCGGCGTCGCGCGGGATTGATCGACTCCGATTCCGTGAAGTCGGCCTGTCGCCGTGCCTCCGACCCCACGATTTCCGGGAACGGGAAGACCAAACGTCGAATGTTATCGATAACACCGGCCCGGCGCGGGGCCACGAGATGAGCCTGTCACCCTCGGGGGCGCTCGCCCATGAGCCATCGCGACGGCCGGCAGCCGTGCCATAGGTCCGACCAAGGGAGCGTGGCACCCCGGTGATGTTATCGCCAACATCATTCTGGGCCGGCCCGCAGCCGCCGTCTGGCGGGCCTCTCGTGGTGGGGGAGGTGCGGTGCCTGTCGCCCTGCCCGTCAAGGGGCGTCCGGGCGGCGCCCGGTCCGGGCGAAAACCCTCGTCCCGAGTGCCCGATCGGCGGCTGACACCGGATTCGCGTGCTTTGTGGGGGTCCGCCAGCGACGCGCCCGAGTCGGCCCGGCTTCCGCGTTCCGTTACGGAGCTGTTGCGCCTAGATGTCTTGACGAGGCTGGATGTGAGCGTTAACACTATCCCCGTTAACGGTGGAGGTGAACATGAACCGTGTGGACGGAGCTGACGACCGCTACGTCGTCGGTGTCGACTTCGGCACCCTGTCCGGGCGAGCTCTGGTGGTCCGTGTCGGCGATGGTGCCGAATTGGGGACCGCGGTGCACGAGTACGGCGACGGCGTCATCAGCACGGCGCTTCCGGGAGGCCGAGCGCTGCCCCCGGACTGGGCTCTGCAGAACCCGGACGACTACCGCGACGTGCTGCGGTACGCCGTCCCGGCGGCGGTGTCCGCCGCGGGCGTGGACCCCGCCGCGGTGGTCGGCATCGGCATCGACTTCACCGCCTGCACGGTGCTGCCGACGCTCGCCGACGGCACCCCACTGTGTGAGACGCCCGAGTACCGCGACCGGCCGCACGCCTGGGTCAAGCTGTGGAAGCACCACGCCGCGCAGCCGCACGCCGACCGGATCAACGCGCTGGCCCACGAGCGGGCGGAGCCGTGGATCGGCCGGTACGGCGGGAAGATCTCCGCCGAGTGGCAGTACGCCAAGGGCCTGCAGATCCTGGAAGAGGATCCCGAGGTCTACGACCGGGCCGAGCGCTTCGTCGAGGCAGCCGACTGGATCGTCTGGCAGCTCTGCGGCACCGAGACCCGCAACGTCTGCACCGCCGGATACAAGGGCATCCTCCAGGACGGCCACTATCCGTCCGAGGGGTTCCTGACCGCGCTCAACCCCGACTTCGGCGACTTCGTGACCAAGTTGGACGGTCCGTTGCTGCCGCTGGGCGCCCGGGCCGGCGCGCTCACCGCCCAGGCCGCCGCGTGGACCGGCCTGCCGGAGGGGATCGCGGTGGCCGTCGGCAACGTCGACGCGCACGTCACCGCGGCATCCGCGCAGGCCGTGGAGCCCGGCCGACTCGTCGCGATCATGGGCACCTCGACCTGCCACGTCGTCAACGGCGCGCAGCTCGCCGAGGTGGCCGGGATGTGTGGTGTCGTGGACGGCGGCATCAGCCCCGGCGCGTGGGGTTACGAGGCCGGGCAGAGCGGTGTCGGCGACATCTTCGGCTGGTTCGTCAAGCACGCCGCCCCGGCTGGCATCGACTCGCACGAACAGCTCACCGAGTTGGCCGCGAGCCAACCGGTCGGCGCGCACGGGCTGATCGCGCTGGACTGGTGGAACGGCAACCGCTCGCTGCTTGTCAACCACGACCTCAGCGGGATGATCGTCGGAATGACCCTGGCCACCCGGCCACAGGACATCTACCGGGCGCTGCTGGAGTCCACCGCCTTCGGCACGCGGATGATCATCGAGGCGTTCGTCGAGGCCGGTGTGGCAGTGAACGACCTGGTGATCGCCGGCGGCCTCACCAACAACGCGCTGCTGATGCAGATCTACGCCGATGTGACCCGGCGACCGCTGAACATCATCGCGTCCGCGCAGGGGCCGGCGCTCGGGTCGGCGATCCATGCCGCCGTCGCCGCCGGTGAGTTCCCGTCGATCCACGAGGCGTCGCAGGCGTTGGGTCGGGTGCACGAGGCCGTCTACCGACCGGATCCGGACCGGGCGCGCGCCTACGACGCCCTGTACGCCGAGTACCGGACCCTGCACGACCACTTCGGTCGCGGCGGCAACGACGTCATGCTCCGCCTGCGGACGATCCGTAACGCGGCGGCCGAGACCGCGGCTGCCACGCAGGAGGACGCGCTGGAGGTGGTCGCATGACCGCTGTCCGCGAGCTGCGCGAGACGGTCGCCCGCCTGCACACCGAACTCACCCGGTACCGCCTGGTCGCCTGGACGGCCGGCAACGTCTCCGCGCGGGTGCCCGGCCGGAACCTCATGGTGATCAAGCCGAGCGGGGTGGGCTACGACGAGCTGTCGGCGGACACGATGGTGGTGTGTGACCTCGACGGTGTCCTCGTCGAGGGAGAGTTCGCCCCGTCCAGCGACACCGCCGCCCACGCGTACGTCTACCGGTCCATGCCCGAGGTCGGTGGGGTCGTGCACACGCACAGCTCGTACGCCACCGCCTGGGCCGCGCGGGGGGAGGCGATCCCCTGCCACCTCACCGCGCAGGCCGACGAGTTCGGTGGGGAGATTCCGGTGGGTCCGTTCGCCCTGATCGGCGGCGACGACATCGGCAAGGGCATCGTCGGCACGCTCGCCGGGCACCGCTCACCCGCGGTGCTGATGCGTAACCACGGCGTCTTCACCATCGGCCGTGACGCTCGTGCGGCGGTCAAGGCCGCCGTCATGTGCGAGGACGTGGCTCGGACGGCGCACCTGGCCCGCGCACTCGGGCAGCCGGTGCCGATCGCGCAGGCCGACATCGACGCCCTTCATGACCGCTACCAGAACGTCTACGGTCAACAACCAGTCCCACCGGCAGGTTCCTGACCCTCCACGGCCCAGCCCGACCCGCCGGTCTGCACCACCCCGAAGTAGCAGCACGCAACACCCGCGTACGCCGCTCCTTGCACATCGGCGGTTGGCGCGGTTCCCCACCACACCGAGCCAAGGAGATTCGATGCGAAAGATGCGAATGCACTCCGCTCAGTGGCGCGCTGCCACGGTCCTCGCCAGTGTGCTGCTCGTCGGCAGCATGGCGGCCTGCGGCAACAGCGACACCGGCGGCGACGGCGGCACCAAGGACGACGGCAAGATCACGATGGGCTTCTCGCAGGTCGGCGCGGAGAGCGGCTGGCGTACCGCGAACACCATCTCGATCAAGGAGTCCGCCACCGCGGCGGGCGTCGAGCTGAAGTTCGACGACGCGCAGCAGAAGCAGGAAAACCAGATCAAGGCGATCCGCAACTACATCCAGCAGAAGGTTGACGTGATCGCCTTCTCGCCGGTGGTGGAGTCCGGTTGGGACACCGTGCTCAAGGAGGCCAAGGACGCCGGCATCCCGGTCATCCTGACCGACCGCTCGGTCGACTCGGCCGACAAGTCGCTGTACAAGACGTTCCTTGGCTCGGACTTCGTCAAGGAGGGCAAGCTCGCCGGTGACTGGCTGGTCGAGCAGAAGAAGACCGCCACCGGTCCGGTGAACATCGTCGAGCTGCAGGGCAACACCGGTGCGGCGCCGGCGAACGACCGTAAGAAGGGCTTCGGCGAGGCGATCGCCGCCAACCCGAACCTGAAGATCATCGCCTCCCAGCCGGGTGACTTCACCCGCGCCGGTGGCAAGCAGGTCATGGAGCAGTTCCTCAAGGCCAACAAGCAGATCGACGTGCTGTTCGCGCACAACGACGACATGGGCCTGGGTGCGCTCGAGGCGATCACCGCCGCCGGCAAGGTGCCGGGCAAGGACATCACCATCATCACTGTCGACGCCGTGAAGGATGGTATGCAGGCCCTCGCCGACGGGAAGTTCAACTTCATCGCGGAGTGCAGCCCGCTGCTCGGCCCGCAGCTGATGGACCTGGCCAAGAAGGTCCACGCGGGTGAGACGGTGCCGGCTCGGATCGAGACCCAGGAGACCACCTTCACCCAGGCGCAGGCCAAGGAGGCTCTGCCCACCCGCAAGTACTGATCGACGTCGGGGGGCCGCCGCGCTCGCGTGGCGGCCCCGCCTCGTCGCCCCATAAACCCGAACGGACCGGGCATGACCCGCGATGACCCGCACCACGCCCGCCCGAGCCTCCCGCAGGGATGGCCGGGCGGGCGCGGTGGGAGCGCAGCGGCCCTTCCGCGTCGACAACCCCCAGAAGAGGTCTGATGGGATGACGGATAGCCGTCCGGTCCTGACGATGACCGGGATCAGCAAGTCCTTTCCCGGGGTGCGCGCACTCCACGACGTCAACTTCCGGCTTTTTCCCGGCGAGGTGCACGCCCTGATGGGCGAGAACGGCGCCGGCAAGTCGACCCTCATCAAGGTGCTGACCGGCGTCTACGACACCGACGAGGGCGCCATCACCCTGGACGGCGACCCGGTGTCCTTCACCGGGCCCATGCAGGCCACCGCGGCCGGCGTGAGCACCGTGTTCCAGGAGGTCAACCTCTGCACCAACCTTTCGGTGGCGGAGAACATCTTCATCGGTCGTGAGCCCCGGCTGCTGGGGGCCGTCCGCTGGGGTGAGGTTCGCCGTCGCGCCCGAGCCCTGCTCGACCGCCTCGACCTCGACCTCGACGTCAGCGCGCCGCTCGGCTCGTACTCGTTGGCGATCCAGCAGATGGTCGCCATCGCCCGCGCGATCGACATCCAGGCCCGGGTGCTGATCCTGGACGAGCCGACGTCCAGCCTCGACGCCGGCGAGGTCGCGCAGTTGTTCCGCATCATGCGGCAACTGCGCGACGAGGGCATCGCGATCCTGTTCGTGACCCACTTCCTCGACCAGGTCTACGAGATCGCGGACCGCATCACAGTGCTGCGCAACGGTGGGCTCGTCGGCGAGTACCTGACCGCCGAGCTGCCCCAGCTCTCCCTTGTCGAGAAGATGATCGGCAAGGAACTCGACGTCCTCGAGGGCATCGAGGAGCACTCTCGACGGGACCTGGCCGCGGTGGAGGAGGGCACCCCCCTGGTGGCGGTGTCGAACTTCGGCCGGGCGGGTGCGGTCGAGCCGTTCAGCCTCACCATCCACGCCGGCGAGGTGGTGGGCCTGGCGGGCCTGCTGGGCTCCGGGCGTACCGAGGTCGCTCGGTTGTTGTTCGGCGCCGACCGGACCGACGGCGGTCAGGTCGCTGTCGACGGCACGGCCAGCAGTCTGCGGACCCCCGCGCAGGCCATCGACCACGGCGTCGGCTTCTGTTCGGAGAACCGCCGCGCGGAGGGCATCGTCGCCGACCTGTCCGTCCGCGAGAACATCATTCTCGCCATGCAGGCGGCCCGCGGCTGGCTCCGGCCCATTCCGCGTCGTCGCCAGGACGAGTTGGTCGACAAGTACGTCAAGGCACTCAACATCCGGCCCGCGGACCCGGAGGTCCCGGTCCGCAACCTCTCCGGTGGCAACCAGCAGAAGGTGCTCCTGGCCCGGTGGCTGATCACCGAGCCACGGCTGTTGATCCTCGACGAGCCGACCCGGGGCATCGACATCGGCGCGAAGACCGAGATCCAGAAGCTCGTGACGCAGCTGTCCGACGGTGGCATGGCGGTGCTGTTCATCTCCGCCGAGTTGGAGGAGGTGCTGCGCCTCAGCCACAAGGTGGCCGTGATGCGGGACCGGCAGATGGTCGCGCAGCTCGCCAACGACGAGAGCCTCACCTCCGACCGCATCATGCAGACCATCGCGAGTGGATCCCACCGGGAGGAGGAGGCAGACCGATGAACGACACAATGAGCCGCTACCGGACGATGATCGGTCACCGGCTGTTCTGGCCCGCCGCCGTGCTGGTCGTCATGCTCGCCGCGAACACGATCTACCGGCCCGGGTTCCTGTCCGTCGAGCTCAAGGACGGGCACCTGTACGGAACGCCGATCGACATCCTGCGGCTGAGCGCACCGTTGATCCTCGTGGCGCTGGGGATGACCCTGGTCATCTCGACCGGCGGCATCGACCTGTCGGTCGGCTCGCTCTGCGCGATCAGCGGCGCGATCGCCTGCATGTACATCAGCAAGCAGCCCGACCAGAACAGCCTCGGTGTGGTGCTGACCGCCCTCGCGTTGGCGTTGGGCGTCTCGCTCGTGCTCGGCGCCTGGAACGGGGTGCTGGTGGCCGTGATCGGCATCCAGCCGATCATCGCCACGCTGATCCTGATGGTGGCCGGCCGGGGCCTCGCCCAGCTGATCACCGAGGGTCAGATCATCACCATCAACTCCGAGCCGTACCGGGCGATCGGCCTCGGCCACGCGCTGACCCTGCCGTTGGCCATCTTCATCGCTCTCGCCGCGGCCCTGCTCGTCGCCGCGTTCACCCGCCGCACCGCACTCGGCATGATCATCGAGTCGGTGGGCGGTAACGCCGTGGCGAGTCGACTCGCCGGCATCCGATCCGGCCGGGTCATCTTCCTCGCGTACGTGATCAGCGCCGCGTGCGCCGCGATCGCCGGGTTCATGATGACGGCCAACGTCTCCAGCGCCGACGGTAACGCCGCCGGCCTCTGGGTGGAGTTGGACGCCATTCTCGCTGTCGTCATCGGCGGCACGTCCCTCGCGGGCGGCCGGTTCTTCCTCAGCGGCACGATCATCGGCGCGCTGATCATCCAGACCCTGACCACCACGGTGTACGCCATGGACATCTCGCCGCAGACCGCACTGCTGTTCAAGGCGGTCGTCGTCATCGCTGTCTGCCTCATCCAGGCACCGGCCTTCCGGGCCCGGTTCGCCCGCCGCAGGCGCAGCGCGTCGCCGCCCGCCGCCATCGCCGACAAGCCGAAGGAGCAGGTGCCGGCATGACCACTGGAACGCTTACCGCCGGTCGTACCCGGTTCCGGCTGCCGAGGAAGCAGATACCGGTCCTGGCGACGCTCGCCCTGCTGCTTGTCATGTACGGCATCGGGGTGTCGCAGTACACGGCGTTCTCCAACGTGCAGGTCATCTTCAACGTCTTCATCGACAACGGCTTCCTGCTCGTGGTCGCGATCGGGATGACCTTCGTGATCCTCACCGGCGGCATCGACCTGTCGGTCGGGTCCGTCGTGGCCATGACGGCGATGGTGTCGGCCTGGCTTCTACAGGAGGGCCTGCCCGCGGCGCTGGTGCTCGTGATCGCCCTGCTCATCGGTCCGACGCTCGGCCTGCTGATGGGCTGCGCCATCCACTTCTTCGAGATCCAGCCGTTCATCGTCACGCTCGCCGGGATGTTCTTCGCCCGGGGCATGTGCACGTTCATCTCCGGCTCGTCCATCCCGATCACCGACGGGTTCTGGACCAGGATGTCGCAGGAGCGGATCGGCGACCCCCGGGGCAACTTCGTCTCGATCAGCGTGCTGATCGCGTTCGTCGTGCTCGCCGTCGCCGCGTACACGCTGGCCTACACCCGGTTGGGTCGCAACGTGTACGCCATCGGCGGCAACCCCCAGTCGGCCCTGCTGATGGGCCTGCCGGTGGGGCGGACCCGGATCGCCGTCTACACGATCAGCGGCCTGTGCTCCGCGATCGGTGGCATCCTGCTGTCCTTCTACACCCTCTCCGGCGCGCCCCTGATCGCCGTCGGCATGGAGCTGGACGTCATCGCCGCCGTCGTCATCGGGGGCACCGTGCTCACCGGGGGCGCGGGTTACGTCTTCGGAACGGTGCTGGGCGTGCTGGTCCTGGGCGTGATCCAGACCCTCATCACCTTCGATGGGAGCCTCAACTCCTGGTGGACCAAGATCGTGATCGGCGGCCTGCTCTTCGCGTTCATCCTCCTCCAGCGACTCATCGGCATTCGTTACAAGTGACAGTTCCTCTCGCGGAAGGCAACCCCATGGCACCACACAACGCACCCGAGATCTGGTTCCTCACCGGCAGCCAGGGCATGTACGGCGAGGAGACGCTCCGGCAGGTCGCCGAGCAGTCCCGTCAGATCGCGGCCGCGCTCGACGACGCGCCGCAGATTCCCGCCCGGGTGGTCTGGAAGCCCGTCCTGACCAACAGCGGTGAGATCCTGCAGGTCTGCCGGGACGCCGCCGCCCAGGGTGCCGTCGGGGTCATCGCCTGGATGCACACCTTCTCTCCGGCGAAGATGTGGATCGCCGGTCTGGACGCGTTGCAGACGCCGCTGTTGCACCTGCACACCCAGGCCAATGTCGTGCTGCCGTGGAACGACATCGACATGGACTTCATGAACCTGAACCAGGCCGCCCACGGCGACCGTGAGTTCGGGTACATCCAGACCCGTCTCGGTGTGGCCCGCAAGACGGTGGCCGGGCACGTCAGCGACCCGCGGGTGTCGGCCCGGGTCGGGGCGTGGGCGCGCGCCGCGCTCGGTTGGTCGGCGATGCGGTCGCTGCGGCTGGCCCGCTTCGGCGACAACATGCGCGACGTCGCGGTGACCGAGGGCGACAAGGTCGAGGCGGAGCTGCGGTTCGGGGTGTCGGTCAACACCTACGGCGTCAACGACCTGGTCGAGGTGGTCGGCGAGGTGACCGACGCGCAGGTGGACGAGCTGGTCAAGGAGTACGACGACACCTACCGGATCGTCGGCGACCTGCTGCCCGGGGGCGATCGGCACGACTCGTTGCGGTACGCGGCCCGCCTGGAGTTGGGCATGCGCGCGTTCCTGGACGCGGGTGGGTTCCGCGCCTTCACCACGAACTTCGAGGACCTCGGCGGCCTGCGTCAGCTGCCGGGCATCGCCGTGCAGCGGCTGATGGCCGACGGCTACGGCTTCGGTGGTGAGGGCGACTGGAAGACCTCCATCCTGGTGCACACGCTCAAGGCGATGTCGGTGGGCGTGGACGGCGGCACGTCGTTCATGGAGGACTACACCTACGACCTCACCCCCGGCGAGGAGTTGGTGCTCGGCGCCCACATGCTGGAGGTCTGTCCGACCATCGCCTCCGGCGTACCCAACGTGGAGATCCACCCCCTGAGCATCGGCGGGCGGGAGGATCCGGTCCGGCTGGTGTTCGACGCCGCGCCCGGCCCGGCGGTGGTGCTGGGGCTGGCCGACATGGGGGAGCGTTTCCGGCTGGTGGCCAACGAGATCGACGTGGTGGCGCCGCCGCACCCGTTGCGCCGGCTGCCGGTGGCCCGTGCCGTCTGGCGTCCGCGGCCCGACCTGCCCGGTTCGGCCGAGGCGTGGATCACCGCGGGGGCGCCGCACCACACGGTGCTGTCGCAGGCGGTGGGTGTGGAGGAGTTGCACGACCTCGCCGAGATGAGCCGTACCGAACTCGTCGTCATCGACGCCGACACCGAGCCCCGCCGCTTCGCCGACGAGATCCGCTGGAACCAGGCCTACTACCGGCTGGCCCGCGGCTTCTGACCCGCGCGGCCCGAAGCGTACTGAAACGGGTGGTCCATCCCTGCCTGCGGGCGGGGGTGGGCCACCCGTTCGCGTGTGCCGCAGCAGGGCCACGAGGCGGTTGTGTTACGCCTTGACTAACAGCATGTTATCGCTCACAGTCTATAGCCAAGATGGTCGATGTCGTGGCTGGCCCGGCCGCGCGCCCGTCCCACCCCGCGGTTTCGGCACCTCGGCACCGCGACGGTCGGGCGATCGGTGTTAGCGATCACATGGCCGGGCATGGTCAGCTCGGTGCCCCGCCCGGTGCCGCGGACGCCGGCCCAGACCGCACGGTTCGCGTCAGCAGAGGAGGATCATGCTTTCCATCGGTCGGGTTCCCCGGGGTGCGCCACGACGGCGCGGGTGGCTGTCGAGACTCGCCGTCGCCGCGATGACGCTGGTGGTCGGTGGCGCTGCCGCGGCGGTGGCCGCGGCGCCCGCGTCAGCGGCAACTGTCGACACCAGCGCCTGGTACGTGTTGGTGAACCGCAACAGTGGCAAGGCATTGGACGTGTACAACCAGGCGACGAACGACGGCGCCCGCATCACCCAGTGGACCCGCAACAACGGCAACCAGCAGCAGTGGCAGTTCGTCGACTCCGGAGGCGGCTACTACCGGCTCAAGTCGAGGTTGTCGGGCAAGGTGCTTGACGTCTCCGGCTTCTCGACCGCCAACGGCGCCAGCATCGTGCAGTGGGCCGACAACAACAGCACCAACCAGCAGTTCCGGTTGGCCGACTCCGACGGCGGCTACGTCCGGCCGATCAACCGCAACAGCAACAAGGTGATGGAGGTGCAGGGCGCCTCGACCGCAGACGGTGGCAACATCGTGCAGTACGACGACTGGAACGGCACCAACCAGCAGTGGCAACTCGTCCGCGTCGACGGCGGAAGCAACCCCACCACGCCGCCGCCCACCACGCCACCGCCCACCACGCCACCCCCGTCGAACGGCACGTACTCGAACCCGGTGGTCTGGCAGGACTTCGCCGACGTCGACATCATCCGGGTCGACAACGCCTACTACATGTCGGCATCCACCATGCACTACTCGCCGGGCGCGCCGGTGCTGCGCTCGTACGACCTGGTGAACTGGGAGTACGCCGGGCACTCCGTACCCCGGCTCGACTTCGGCTCGAAGTACGACATGAGCGGCGGCAACGCGTACGTCGACGGGATCTGGGCGTCGACGTTGAACTACCGGCCGAGCAACAAGACGTACTACTGGGCCGGGTGCATCGACTTCGCGCAGACCCACATCTACACCGCGTCCGCCGTCGACGGCACCTGGAGCAAGCACACCACCATCCCCAACTGCTACTACGACGCCGGGATGCTGATCGACGACAACGACACCATGTACGTGGCGTACGGCAACAGCACCATCAGCGTCGCGCAGCTGTCCGCGGACGGGAAGTCACAGGTCCGCGCCCAGCAGGTGTACACCACGCCGTCGAGCATCGGCACGCTGGAGGGCGCCCGCTTCTACAAGCGCAACGGCGCCTACTACATCTGGCTCACCCGCCCGGCCAACGGCCAGTACGTGCTGAAGTCGACGAACGGCCCGTTCGGCCCGTACGAGCAGCGCCAGGTGCTGCTCAACCTGCCCGGCCCGATCTCCGGCGGCGGCGTGCCGCACCAGGGTGGGCTCGTGCAGACCCAGAACGGCGACTGGTACTACATGTCCTTCGTCGACGCGTACCCCGGTGGTCGGATGCCGGCGATGGCCCCGATCACCTGGACCGGCGACGGCTGGCCGGTGCTGCAGACGGTAAACGGCACGTGGGGCACCTCGTACCCGAAGCCGAACCTGCCCGCGCCGCCGCGTGCGGTCAAGCCGCTCACCGGCACCGACACGTTCGCCGGCACCACCCTCGGCCCGCAGTGGGAGTGGAACCACAACCCCGACAACAGCAAGTGGTCGGTG
Source organism: Micromonospora sp. NPDC005215 (assembly GCF_040607915.1). NCBI lineage: Bacteria > Bacillati > Actinomycetota > Actinomycetes > Micromonosporales > Micromonosporaceae > Micromonospora > Micromonospora sp. NPDC005215. The sequence continues at coordinate 11,380 of NZ_JBEXHQ010000044.1, forward strand.
AACAACGGGCTGAACCTGCAGACCGCCACCGTCACCGGCGACCTGTACAAGGCGCGCAACACGCTGACCCACCGGATCCAGGGCCCCACCTCGACGGCCACCATCGAGTTGGACTACTCCACGATGCGCGACGGTGATCGCACCGGCCTGGCGGTGCTGCGCAACTCGTCCGCGTGGATCGGAGTCCGGCGGGACAACGGATCCACCCGTCTGGTCATGCAGAACGGGCTCACGATGGACGGCAGCTGGAACACCACAAGCACGGGCAGTGAGGTGGCGAGCACCGCCGTCTCCGGTGGCCGGATCTGGTTGCGGGCCAACGCCGACATCCGACCCGGGTCCGGCCGGCAGGCCCGCTTCTCGTACAGCACGGACGGGGTCAACTTCACCTCGTTCGGCAATGCCCTGACCCTGGCGAACAACTGGCAGTTCTTCATGGGCTACCGGTTCGCCATCTTCAACCAGGCGACACAGGCGCTCGGCGGCGGGGTCACGGTCCGCCGATTCGACCTGACGACACCGTGACACCAGTCACACGGCGATCGGTCTGACCGGTGGCGTCGACCCGTCTGCCTACCCGGCAGACGGAGTCGGCGCCACCTCGTCATGTTCCAGTCGACCTGCTCCACGCTCTGTCCCCGAGCGTGGAGCGGGTTGGGGTGCCACCGCGGCTCGTGGCCGAACGCTTGTTGGCTGCGTACTCCGCGTGGGAAAAGCGTTGTGCGGCTTCGGTACGTTCCACAGTCCGGCCACAGCCATGCCGTATTCGAGGCGGTTGCTGGCGTAGACTAACGGCGATTCAGCGCTGGTCACCTGGGATTCAGCACCGGCGTGGTGGCTGAGCGAGGGGGATCGGGCCGGGCCGCTCCAGTCGACGTCGACGGGCCGCGGGCCGGAGACGTAGCGGGGAGAGTGAAATGGCCGTCCACGGTCCCGCGATGACAGATGTCGCTCGTCTGGCCGGTGTCTCCCACCAAACGGTGTCGCGGGTGCTCAACGGGCACCCCAACGTTCGTGAGCAGACCCGGCTTCGGGTGCGGGCGGCGATCGCCGAGCTCGGCTATCGCCCCAACGGCGCGGCTCGTGCCCTGGTGACCGGTCGATCCCAGGTCATCGGTGTGGTCGCACAGAACACGACGCTCTACGGTCCGGCGGCGATGTTGGCCGCGTTGGAGCAGACCGCCGCCGAAGAGGGTTTCGCGGTCAGTGTCGGCAGCGTACGAAACCTGGACCACCGCTCCATCTCGGCCGCCGTCGAGCGACACCTGTCGCACCGGGTCGCCGGCATCGTGGTCATCGCACCGGTGGAGTCCGCGGGTGAGGCGCTGGAACGCCTGCCCCAGGATGTCCCGCTTGTCACTGTCGACGGTGACCCGAGCCGGCCGGTGCCGTTGGTGACTGTCGACCAGGTGGCGGGCGCCCGGGCGGCGACCCAGCATCTGCTCGACGCGGGCCACCGCACCGTCTGGCACGTCTCCGGGCCGTTCGACTGGTTCGACAGCGTCGGCCGCATAGACGGTTGGCGGGAGGCGCTGCTGGCGGCCGGGGTGGACCCGCCGCCGCTGATGCCGGGGGACTGGTCCGCCGCGTCGGGTTACCAGTGCGGGCAGATGTTGGCGAGGATGCCGGAGGTCACTGCGGTCTTCACTGCCAACGACCATCTCGCGCTGGGCGTGCTGCGGGCGTTGCACGAGTTCGGCCGGCGGGTGCCGCACGACATCAGCGTGGTCGGCTTCGACGATGTGCCGGAGGCGGCGTACTTCATTCCGCCGCTGACCACCGTCCGCCCCGACTTCGACGCGGTGGCGCGGGCGAGCCTGCAGATGCTGCTGACCCAGATCGAATCGGGCATCGGCGGGGCATTGCGACAGACCATCGCCCCGGCCCTGGTCGCCCGCGGGAGCGTCGCGCCACCGCAGCGCTGACAGCCGGGCCGGCCAGAGGCTGCCGGCCGGGCCGCTGGCCACCGGCCGCCAGCGGCCACCGTCGCTCCCCGGTGCGCGGATGCTCGGCGCCGACCGCACCTCGTCGCAGTACGCACCGTCACGGTGGGTAAGACGTAGCTCAATCGGGCCGGGGCTTTTTTCATTGACCAGTGACGATGCAACTGTTGGGGAGGTATTGAACCCGGTGAAATCTCGCCGTAACATGATGGACGTCTCTGTTAACGCTAACAAGAACTGGCGTCCAGCCTCCGTCCCACCAGTCAGATCGTAGTCCCGGGCGGGCGCCACCGACAAGGAGGCTCGATGAACCGCATCACCCGAGGTCGACGCTGGGGGAGCGTACTAGCGGCCGGAGTGCTGGTCGCCGGCGCTCTGGTCGGCCTCCACGCCCCCGCGGCGCAGGCACTGGACAACGGGGTGGCACGCACTCCTCCCATGGGTTGGAATTCGTGGAACTCGTTCGGTTGCAACATCAACGAAGCCCTGATCCGGCAGTCGGCGGATGCGATAGTCAGCAGCGGGATGCGGGACCTCGGTTACCAGTACGTCGTCGTCGACGACTGTTGGTTCAACCCGAACCGGGACGGCTCCGGCAACATCCAGGGCGACCCGAGCCGATTCCCCAGCGGGATGAAGGCGCTCGGCGACTACCTGCACGCCAGGGGCCTGAAGTTCGGCCTCTACCAGGTGCCGGTCGACAAGACCTGCGCCCAGTACTTCGGCTCCTACCCCGGAGCGACCGGCAGTCGCGGGCACGAGGCGCAGGACGCCCGCCAGTTCGCCGCCTGGGGCGTCGACTTCCTCAAGTACGACTGGTGCTCGCCGGAGGGCAGCATCAGCGACCAGGTGACCACCTTCGCCCGGATGCGGGACGCCCTGGCCGCCACCGGCCGACCGATCGTCTACAGCATCAACTCGAACAGCATCCACGCCAAGACCGGCCCCCAGCGCAACTGGGGCGACGTGGCCAACATGTGGCGTACCACCGAGGACATCACCAACGCGTGGGACACCGGGCAGACCAACGGCTACCCGATGGGCATCCAGAACATCATCAACGTGACAGTTCCGCTGGCCTCGTACGCGCGGCCGGGCGGCTTCAACGACCCCGACATGATGGAAATCGGTCGCGGCGGTATGAACGACACGGAGATGCGTAGCCACTTCGCGATGTGGGCGATGATGGCGTCTCCACTGATTGCCGGCAACGACGTCCGGAACATGAACTCCGCGACGCAGACCATCCTGAAGAACGCCAACCTGATCGGGATCAACCAGGACTCGCTCGGATTGCAGGGGACGCAGGTCTCCTTCGACGGCACCCGTCGGGTGCTCGCCAAGCGGCTGGCCAACGGCGATGTCGCCGTCGCCCTGTTCAACCAGGGTGGCTCGACGACGACGATCTCGACCACGGCCGCCGCCGCCGGCAAGTCCGGAAGCTCGTTCACGCTGGTGGAGGCGTGGTCCGGTGCCACCAGCTCCAGCAGCGGCACCATCAGCGCCAGCGTTCCGGCGCACGGCACGGTGGTCTACCGGGTCAGCGGTGGCGGAACGACCCCGCCGCCGACGACCCCGCCGCCGACGACCCCGCCGCCGACGACCCCGCCGCCGACGACCCCGCCGCCGACCACGTCGAGCGCGTTCGCCAGTGCCGCCTCCGGCCGCTGCCTCGACGTTCCGGCGAGCAACACCACGAACGGCACCCAGCCGGTGATCTGGGACTGCAACGGCGCCGCCAACCAGCGCTGGACCACAAGCGGTCAGACCCTGCAGTCGCTCGGCAAGTGCCTGGACGCGCCCCTGAACGCCACGGCCGGCACCAAGGCGCAGATCTGGGACTGCAACGGCGGGGCCAACCAGCAGTGGACCATCAACACCAACGGCACGATCAGCAACGCGCAGTCCGGCCTCTGCCTCGACGTCAACAACAACGGCACGGCCAACGGCACCACGGTGCTCCTCTGGACCTGCACCGGGGCGGCGAACCAACGGTGGACGCAGCGGTAACCGACAGGGTCCGTCGACCGACCAGGTCGCGGCAGCCCACCTGATCCGACCGCCCGCCAGGTGCCCGCGGACGACACCCGTCGTCCGCGGGCACCGTCGCGTCAGCCGGCGTTCTGTCCGGGTGGTGGCACCCGTCCCCGCGTGGCCAGTTGTGTCCGGGTGGTGGTCCACCCGTCCCCGCGTGGCCCGTTCTGTCCGGGGGGTGGTCCACCCGTCCCCGCGTGGCCCGTTCTGTCCGGGTGGAGGTCCACCCGTCCCCGCGTGGCCCGTTCTGTCCGGAACATGGCCCACCCGTCCCGGCGGTGGTCCGCGTGGCGAGCGGTCGCGTCTGGCGGTGTGCCGCAGCGGCGGTTCCACGCCGTTGGCGGTCCTGGCTGGCGGCCGTCCGCGACGTCGCCGTTCGCCGCCGTGATCCCAGGTCGGGGCCGCTCCGGCCGCTGGCCTCGCGCCTCGGGACATCTCCGTTACGAGACCGTGACACCGGTATTTCGGATCAAGTGTTGACGTGCCGTATGTGAGCGCTAACACTACCCCGAAAGGTGACAGTTTTGGCCCCGGCACTCGACGGGGGAGTCCAGAGAGGAGAAGCCCGTGGGCAGGAAATTCCTGGTTGCTCTCGGCGGCGCGATGCTGACGCTGAGTATGGCGGCGTGCAGTGGCGGGGGTGCGGGCAGCAGCGGCGACAAGAGCGGCGACAAGCCTGCCGACCTGACGATCGGCGTCTCGATGCCGACCCAGACCTCGGAGCGGTGGATCGCCGACGGCAACGCGGTGAAGTCGAAGCTCGAGGCGAAGGGCTACAAGGTCGACCTCCAGTACGCCGGAGACGACATCCCCACCCAGTCGCAGCAGGTCGACCAGATGATCACCCAGGGCGCCGACGTCCTGGTCATCGCGGCGATCGACGGCACCGCCCTCAGCAGCCAGCTGCAGGCCGCCGCGGCCGCGAAGATCCCGGTCATCGCCTACGACCGGCTGATCCGCGGCAGCAAGGACGTCGACTTCTACGTCAGCTTCGACAACTACAAGGTCGGCGTCGCCCAGGGCACCGCACTGCTCGTCGGTCTCGGCCTGCTGAACAAGGACGGCTCGAAGGGCACGGCCAAGGGTCCGCTGAACGTCGAGCTCTTCGCCGGATCGCTCGACGACAACAACACCCAGTACTTCTTCGGCGGCGCGATGGACACGTTGAAGCCGTTCGTCGACGACGGCACGCTTGTCGTCAAGTCCAAGCAGACCACCCCCGAGCAGGTAGCCATCCTGCGCTGGCAGCAGGAGACCGCGCAGAAGCGGATGGAGAACCTGCTCACCTCCAGCTACAACGACGGCTCGAAGGTCGACGGTGTGCTGTCGCCGTACGACGGCATCTCCCGGGGCATCATCACCGCCCTGCAGAACGCCGGCTACGGCACCGCCGCGAAGAAGCTCCCGGTGGTGACCGGGCAGGACGCGGAGATCGCCTCGATCAAGCTGATCAACGACGGTGTGCAGAGTTCCACGGTCTTCAAGGACACCCGCCTGCTGGCCGACCAGGCCGTGAACGCCGCCGAGGCGTTCCTGCAGAAGAAGGAGCCGCAGGCCAACGACACCAAGACGTACAACAATGGTGTCAAGGTCGTCCCGGCGTACCTGCTCCCGATCGTGACGGTCTACAAGGACGACATCAAGACCGCGCTGATCGACTCCGGCTACTGGACGGCGGAAGAGGTCGCCGCCGGTCAGGCCAAGAAGTAAGCCAATCGTCGGGCCCGGCGGTCGCCGCCGGGCCCGACGTCTGGGCGTACCGTGTCCAGACCTGACGGAGGACAGTGACCATGGACGACACCATCCTCGAGATGCGTCGCATCACCAAGACCTTCCCCGGCGTGACCGCGCTGGACGACGTCACCCTCGCAGTGCGCCGCGGGGAGATCCACGCCATCTGTGGTGAGAACGGTGCCGGCAAGTCCACCCTGATGAAGGTGCTGTCCGGCGTCTACCCCTCCGGCTCGTACGACGGCGAAATCCTCTTCGACGGCAAGCCGATGCAGTTTCGTGGCATTCGGGACAGCGAGGCCAACGGCATCGTCATCATCCACCAGGAGCTTGCCCTGGTGCCGTACCTGTCGATCGCGGAGAACATCTTCCTCGGCAGCGAGCGGCGCAGCCGCCTCGGGCTGATCGACTGGAACCTCGCAAACGCCGAAGCGGCAAAGCTGCTGGCATCCGTCGGGCTGCACGAGAACCCCGTCACCCCGGTCATCCAGCTCGGCGTCGGCAAACAGCAGTTGGTGGAGATCGCCAAGGCGCTGTCGAAGAAGGTGCGTCTGCTCATCCTGGACGAGCCGACGGCCGCCCTCAACGACATCGACTCGGCCCACCTGCTCGACCTGTTGCGGGCACTCCGCGACCAGGGCATCACCTGCATCATGATCTCGCACAAGCTCAACGAGATCACCGCCATCGCCGACTCGACCACAGTCATCCGGGACGGGCGCGCGGTGGAGACCCTCGACATGAGGTCCGACGAGGTGACCCAGCAGCGGATCATTCGGGGCATGGTCGGGCGCGACCTGGACAGCTTCTACCCCGACCGCGAGTCGTCCCCCGGCGAGGAGGTCCTCCGGATCGAGGACTGGACGGTGCGGCACCCGGTGCAGGACCGGATGGTCGTCGAGAACGTCGCCCTGTCCGTCCGCGCCGGTGAGGTCGTCGGCATCGCGGGCCTGATGGGCGCGGGGCGCACCGAGCTGGCGATGAGCGTGTTCGGTCGGTCGTACGGGCGCGACATCCGGGGCCGACTCTTCGTGCGCGGTCGGGAGGTGCAGGCACGCACCGTCGCCGAGGCGATCGACAACGGCATCGCCTACGTCACCGAGGACCGCAAGAGGTACGGGCTCAACCTCATCGACGATGTCCGCCGCAACGTGTCCGCCGCCGCATTGGACCGGCTGTCCCGCCTGGGCTGGGTGAACGGCAACGAGGAGATCAAGGTTGCCGAGGAGAGCCGGCGGGAGATGAACATCCGCACGACAAGCGTCATGGCGGTGGTCGGTAAGCTCTCCGGCGGCAACCAGCAGAAGGTCGTCCTGTCGAAGTGGCTGTTCACCGACCCGGATGTGCTGATCCTGGACGAACCCACCCGGGGCATCGACGTCGGTGCCAAGTACGAGATCTACACGATCATCAACCGGCTGGTGGCCGCCGGCAAGGCGGTGATCGTCATCTCCTCGGAGCTGCCGGAGTTGCTCGGGATGTGCGACCGCATCTACACCCTCGCCGCCGGCCGGATAACCGGTGAGATGCCGGTGGCCGAGGCGACTCAGGAGAGCCTCATGGAGCTGATGACCAAGGACAAGGAGCTCGTGGCGTGACCAGCATCAAGACCCCCCCGACGGAGAGCCCGACGCCCTCGGACAGCACACCCGCCGCCGCCCTGCACAGCGGCACGAACGACCTGCGGGCGCTGGTGTTGAACAACCTGCGGCAGAGCGGGATCTACGTCGCCCTGGTCGTCATCGTCGCGTTCTTCGCGATCCTGACCGACGGGGTGTTGCTGAGCCCCGGCAACATCACCAACATCGTCCTCCAGTACTCGTACATCCTGGTCCTCGCGATCGGGATGGTCATCCTGATCATCGGCGGGCACATCGACCTGTCGGTCGGATCGGTCGTCGCGCTGACCGGAGCGGTGTCCGCCGTCCTGGTGATCCAGCAGGGCTATCCCTGGTGGGTCGGCGTCGTGGCCGCGCTCGCGGTCGGCGTCGCGGTCGGCGCATGGCACGGCTTCTGGGTGGCGTACGCCGGCATTCCGGCCTTCATCGTGACCCTGGCCGGCATGCTGCTGTTCCGGGGTCTGACCCTCCGGGTGCTCGACAACATCTCGCTGTCGCCGTTCCCGGCGGAATACCAGAAGGTGGCGGCGGGCTTCCTGAACGGGCTGCTCGGCGGGCAGGGCTATGACGCCTTCACGCTGCTGATCGGCGCCGTGGCCGTGGCCGGGTACGCGGTGAGTGGCTTCCGCACCCGCGTGGCGCGCATCCGCTACCAGCAGCCCGTCGAGTCGTTCCCGCTGTTCGTCGCCCGGGTCGTGGTGGTCGGCGCGGTCATCATGTACTTCGCGTGGCAGTTGGCGCACGCCCGCGGCCTGCCGATCGTGCTGATCATCCTGGCGGTTCTCGTGCTGGTCTACGGCCTGCTCACCCGGCGTACCGTCTTCGGTCGCCAGGTCTACGCGATCGGCGGCAACCTGTCGGCGGCGGCGCTGTCCGGGGTGAAGGTCCGTACCGTCAACTTCTGGATGTTCGTCAACATGGGCTTCCTGGCGGCGGTGGCCGGTGTCATCTACTCCTCGCGGTCGAACGGCGCTCAGCCCGCCGCCGGCAACATGTTCGAGCTGGACGCGATCGCCGCGGCCTTCATCGGCGGCGCGGCGGTCACCGGCGGGGTGGGCACCGTGGTGGGCGCGATGGTCGGCGGTCTGATCATGGCGGTGATGAGCAACGGCATGCAGCTGATGGGCGTCGACCAGTCGACCCAGTCGGTGGTGAAGGGCCTCGTCCTGCTCGTCGCGGTCGCGTTCGACGTCTACAACAAGCGCCGGGCCGGCACGGCCCGCTGACGCCTCGACAGTACGTATGCGTGCCCCTGCCCGCCCTGTGGACAGGGGCACGTGTCGGTGCGCGACATGCCAGCCACGCCGGGTCGGCCACGCGCCGCCCGTCACGCCCGGGAGGGGCTCGTCGCGCCGCTGCCGCTGCCGATGTCGTTGCCGTTGCCGTTGCCGTTGCCGTTGCCGTTGCCGTTGCCTGAGCAGCCTGGCCGGAGTCGGACCCACCTGTCTGGCGCACTGTAGAGCTGCCCCAGATATGGACCACGACCTGCGGCGGTGACTGCCTCCGGATGCCCGGGGCTGCGGTGGTGGCTGTGCCGGGGGCTGCGGTGGTGCTTGCGACTGGGGCCGCGGTGGTGCTTGGGTTGGTGTTTGTGCCAGGGCTCGCGACGGTGCCCCAGATCTGGGGCAGCTCTACAGGGAACCGAACAGGCAACCGAGGCTCGCCGCGGCGAGCGGCTTCCCGCAGCCCTGCGGCGCAGCCCAGCCCAGCGCCGGGCAGTCGCGGGGCGGGCGGGGGCGGGGCGGGGCGGGGCGGGGCGGGGCGGGGGAGATGATCCCGCCGCGCCGCGGACGGCGCAGCGGGACCACCCGGTCAGTGGCAGGTACCGGTGCCGCTGTCGTTGTAGGTCTGCCCGGCCACCGGCACGAACTGCCAGTCGTAGCTGCCGGAGTGCAGGGTGAACTTCAGGACTCCCCAGGCCGAGCTGTTGCGCGCCTCGCTGTTGGGCTGGATGGTGCCGAAGCCGTAGTGGCCCGCGCCGCCCATGCCGGCGACGAAGCTGCGCACACCCCGGCTGGTGTCGGCGCCGCCGGACGGGTTCATCGGCGCGAAGCGCTCGTACACGTGGTTGTGTCCCCACACCACGACATCGGCGTTGTAGTCGTAGAGCGCCTGGTACAGCGGACGTGTGGACGTCGACGGCGCGTGGTTGGAGCTGGACGTGAACAGCGGGTGGTGCCAGTAGGCGAGCGTGCACGGCTTGGCGCTGGCGGCCAGGTCCGCCCGCAGCCACTGCTCCTGGGTGGATCCGGCCGACATGCTGATGTTCGAGTTCAACGACACGACGTGCCAGTTGCCGAGGTCGAACGAGTAGTAGCCGCGTCCGCTCGGGCCGGCCGACGTACCGAAGTAGTTGTAGTAACCGGTAGCGCCCGACGTGTTGTAGTCGTGGTTGCCCGGCGACGGGCGGGTGCGCGTCTTGTGGCGACCCCACGTGGGCTCGTAGTAGCTGGTGAACTGCGACGCCGTCCCGCTGTCGTAGACGTTGTCGCCGGTGGTGAAGACCGTCCCGGGAATGTTGTCGAGCAGCGTCGCGGTGGCGCTGTCGCCGGAGCCGGAGTCGGCGATGTCGCCCGCCCCCACGAACACCGGGTCCCCGGACGTGGGCGGCGTGGTGGTCCCGGTGCTGACCACCAACTGCGGGGCGTCCGCCCCACTCTCGCGGGTGTCGTAGTAGGCGCCGTCGCCGCTGGTCGAGGTCGCACCGAAGCTGTACGTCCCGTTGCCGGTGACGGCGGTCGTGACGTCGACCTCGTACCAGGTGTTGCCGCTGACCGCGCCGAGGGTGCCGAGGGTGGCCCCGTCGATGGCCGGCTGGTTGCTCCAGGTGGTGCCGGTCTCCGACCACGTCGTGTTGGACATCCGGCGGAACGTGCCACCGGCGTCGCTGCCGCTGTTGCCACTGATGGTGCGCAGTCGCAGCTTGGCGCCGGTCACGGTGCCGCTGACACCGCTCACTGTGAAGCGCAGGAACGAGCGCCGTACGGGCGAGTTGTCGGCCACGATCTGCGTGGACGTGCCGTAGTTGGTGGAGGCCGCGTCGCTCTGGACGTAGGTGTCCGCGACCGGCGTGAAGGTCACGCTCGCCGCCGACGCCGGGTCGGCGCCGGTCACGACGACGGCGGCGGTCGCGGCGACGAGCACCAGCACCGCTCCCGTCGTGATCGTCGGACGGGGGAATCGAATATCCATCCAGGACTCCTCTGCTGCGGGTGTGAAGCCCAAGGAATGTAGGAAGGTCGATGAGCCGGCGGGCGACAGGCGGATGAACACGGCGTCCCGGCAGGCAAACACCTCGATGTTCGCGGCACGTTCACCCGCACCTCGTCCGGCTGCCACGCGCGGTCCGTTGTGCCCTCCGCGACGAGTACGGACGATGGCTGACCGGCAGTTGTCGACCCGAGGAGATGCTCGTGTACCTCTCGACCGTTTCCCGGCCGGTCTCCGACCCACCCGAATCCGGACCACGACGTCGACGGCTCGCCCTGGTCAGCGGCAACGTCGTCGCACTCGGCACGGTCAGCCTGATCACCGACATCTCCGCCGAGATGGTGGCCGCCGTCCTACCGCTCTATCTGGTGCTGGGCCTACAGCTCAGCCCGGTGGCCTTCGGCGTGCTCGACGGCGTCCACACCGGTGCCACCGCGCTACTGCGGGTCGTCGGTGGGTTCGCCGCCGACCGCTTCCGGCGACGCAAGCTGATCGCCGGCATCGGCTACACCCTCTCGGCGGTCGCGAAGCTCGGCCTGCTGCTCGCCGGCCGGTCGATACCGGCGATCGGCGCCGTCATCGCCGTCGACCGCCTCGGCAAGGGCGTGCGCAGCGCCCCGCGCGACGCGCTGATCACGCTCTCCACGCCGCCTGAGGCGCTGGGCCGGGCGTTCGGGGTGCACCGGGCGATGGACAGCGTCGGCGCGTTCCTGGGACCGCTCGCCGCGTTCGCGGTCCTGCTGGTCGTCGGGCAGTCGTACGACGCGGTCTTCGTCACCAGCTTCTGCGTCGCCGCGCTGGCCGTCGTCGTGCTCGTGCTGTTCGTCCGGGAACGTCCAGCCGACCAGACGACGGACGACCCGGACGACCCGACGGTCTCCGTCCGGGAGGCGTTCGGCCTGCTCCGCGCGGGACCTGCCCGCCGGCTCGTGCTGGCCGCGGCGATGCTCGGGCTGGCCACCATCGGCGACGGTTTCGTCTATCTGCTGCTGCAACGCCGCGAGGACCTCGGTCTGCGCTGGTTCCCACTGCTCGCGGTGGGGACCAGCCTGGCCTACCTGCTGCTCGCCGCCCCGCTCGGTGTGCTCGCCGACCGGATCGGCCGGCTACCGGTGGTGCTCGGCGGCTACACCGCCCTCGGCGCGACGTACCTGCTGTTGGCCGGTCCGGTCGCCGGTTGGCCGCTGATCGCGCTGACCCTGGTGCTGTACGGCGCGTTCTACGCCGCCACCGACGGTGTGCTCATCGCGCTCGCCGGACCGGTGCTGCCGGCGCGGCTGCGGACCACCGGAATCGCGCTGGTGCAGACCGGGCAGGCGCTCGCGTACCTCGTCTCCTCCGTCCTGTTCGGTCTCGGCTGGCAGGCATGGGGGCCGGAGGCGGCGATCCGCGCGGCGGCCGTCGCCGTCGCCTGCGTCCTGGTCGGCACGCTGCTCCTGCTGACCGCCCCGTCCCGTCTCGTCACCCGGAGGGTGTCCCGATGACCGTGTTGTCGACCCGAGCGAAACTCGGCGTGGTGGTCGCCTCGGCCGTGCTGCTCGGCAGCGTGGCAGCCGGCTATGTGGCAATGGCGGCGGAACCCGCCCGGACACCGCCATCCAGCAGCGGCGACCAAATGGTCACCCTGGCACCCGGCCCGCGCCTGTTGGCCCTCACCGACCGGCACCTGTCGACCGTCGCCACGGCCGACCCCACCGGGCCCCGCACCGTTTCCGGCCTGGAATGCCTGCGGGTGTACGCCGCGGCCGGCACCGGTGTCTGCCTGAAACCGGCGACCGCCTGGTCGTACCAGGTCGTCGTGCTCGACGCGGCGTTGCGCCAGACGCGGGCGGTCGACGTGCCGGGACTGCCCAACCGGGCCCGGGTCTCGGCCTCCGGCCGGATGGTCTCCTGGACGACGTTCGTCGGTGGCGACTCCTACACCGCCAGCGGCTTCTCCACCCGCACCGGGATTCTCGACACCGCCACCGGCACCACTGTGACCTCGCTGGAAGAGTTCGCGATCACGCTGGACGGCCGGAGCCACCGCAGCCCGGACGTCAACTACTGGGGCGTCACCTTCACCGCCGACGACAACCGCTTCTACGCGACCATGTCGACAGGGGGCAAGCGGTACCTCGTCCGGGGTGACGTCGCCGCCCGGACGGTCGAGACGGTGAAGGAGAACGTCGAGTGCCCGTCGCTGTCACCCGACGGGACCCGGATCGCCTTCAAGGAGGCGATCGACGCCGACCCGGCGAAGGGCTGGCGGCTGTCGGTCCTCGACCTGGCGACCATGCGGGTCACCGCGACGGCCGAGACCAGCAGCGTCGACGACCAGGCCGCCTGGCTGGACGGCCGGACACTCGCCTACACGCTGCGCCAGAGCGACGGCCAGCCCGACGTCTGGAGTGTCCCGGCCGACGGGTCCGGTACGCCGAAGCTGACGGTCCCGGGCGCGGAGTCCCCGGCACCGCTCACCTGAGGAGCTGGCTGTCGGGCGGCCAGGACACCTGACTGCCTTGGCGCGGACAGCCTCCCGTCATGTGGGATTCCACGCGGCACCCATCGCCGTTCATCGACGTTCTCAAGGCTGTTGACCATGACAAGGCTGAGCCGTCGCATATTCGTCCTCAGTGGACTGGCTGCCGCCGGCGTCGCGGTGACCCCCCGCCAGGGTGCCCGCGCCGCGGTGCCGTACCCCTTCAAACTCGGTGTGGCGTCCGGTGATCCGGCGCCCGACAGCGTGGTCCTGTGGACCCGGCTGGCACCGTCTCCGCTCAACGCCGACGGGCAGGGCGGCATGGCCAACGCCGACGTGGCCGTCGAGTGGCAGGTGTCCACCACCGACCGGTTCACCTCGCTGGTCGCCTCCGGCTCGGTGACCGCCCGCTACGCCGACGCGCACTCCGTGCACGCGATCGCCGGCGGGCTCGCCGCCGACTCCGACTACTACTACCGATTCCGGGCCCAGGGTCAGATCTCCGCGGTCGGACGGACCCGGACCGCCCCGGCGCCCAGCACCGTCGGCCGCGACCTGGTGATGGCCTTCGCCTCCTGCGCCCACTACGAGGCCGGCTACTACACCGCGTACCGGCGGATGGCCGAGGACAACCCGGGGCTGATCCTGCACCTCGGCGACTACATCTACGAGGGTGGCGTCGGCACCTCCACGGTGCGGCAGCACGTCGGCGCCGAGATCGTGTCGCTTGCCGACTACCGCCGCCGGTACGCGCTCTACAAGTCCGACCCGGACCTGCAGGCGGCGCACGCGGCGGCACCCTGGCTGGTGGTGCCGGACGACCACGAGGTGGAGAACAACTACGCCAACATGGTCCGCAACGACAGCAGCCCGACGCTGACCGCCGCGCAGTGGACCGCCCGGCGGACCGCCGCCTACCGGGCCTACTACGAGAACATGCCGCTGCGGCCGGCCTCCGCCGCCAACGGCAACAGCATCCCGCTGTACCGGCGGGTCCGGTGGGGACAACTCGCCACCTTCCACATGCTCGACACCCGGCAGTTCCGCGACGACCAGGCGTGCGGGGACGGCTGGAAGGTCTGCGGGGACGCCGACCTGGCCTCCCGGTCCCTGACCGGCGCGACCCAGGAGGCGTGGCTGCTCGACGGACTGGCCCAGCGTTACGGCACCTGGGACATCCTCGGCCAACAGGTCTTCTTCGCCCAACAACTCGACGCGAACGGGGCGGCGAGCATGGACGCCTGGGACGGCTACCGGGCCTCCCGCAGCCGGATCCAGACCGGCTGGCAGCAGCGCGGGGTACGCAACCCGCTGGTGCTCACCGGCGACGTGCACCGGTCGTGGGCCAACGACCTCAAGGCCGACTACGCCAACCCCGCCTCGGCCACCATCGGCACCGAACTGGTCTGCACCTCGATCACGTCGACAGGCAACGGCAGCGGCAGCACCACGGTCCCGAACGCGGCGGCCAACCCGCACCTGAAGTTCTACTCGGACCGGCGTGGCTACGTGCGTACCACGATCAGTCGCAGCCAGGTCCGCGCGGACTTCCGCACTGTGAACACGGTGACCGAACACGGCGCCGCGGCGGCCACGGCCCGCTCGTTCGTCATCCTCGACGGCCAACCTGGCCTGCAGGCCGGGTAGAAGGAGTCCCACCATGACCGCACTCACCGCACTGCTCGCCGCCTCCCTGCTGGTCCCGAGCCTGGCACCGGCCCCGATCGCGGTCACCGCCGAGGCGATCACCTGGACCACCGCGAACAGCGTGGCCACCGGCGACCAGGACCTGCCCGGCATCGCCACGAACCGCAACGGCCAGGTCGCCGTGGTGTGGGAGGACGACCGGGACAGCACCGCACCCGAGGACGACACCCACAGCGAGATCTACCTGCGACTGTTCCGCGACGGCACGCCCGCGTACGAGCTGAAGCTCTCCGGCGGGGGCACCAGTGGGGCCGCCTGGCGGCACATCAGCCCCGACGTGGGGCTCGACGACCGGGGCAACGCCGTGGTGGTCTGGGCCGCCGACGGCGACGGCAACGGTGTCTACAACATCCAGTACCGGGTGGTGTCGCCCAGCGGCACGGTGCTCGGCTCGGGGCAGGCCAACGCCAGCGACGCCGGGCAGCAGATCTGGCCGAAGGTGGCAGTCGACCCGGACGGCGCGCCGAGCACCGCCGGGGTCGGCTTCACAGTGGTCTGGGAGGACGTCCAGGGGACCGCTCCGGCCACCGTCAAGGCCGCCGGCTACACCGCGGCCACCACCAAGGTGTACGAGGTGACCGCCTCGCAGAGCACTGGTACGCACCACCGCCCCGACGTGGCGGTGTCCGCGACCGGTGAGGCGCTGGTGGTCTGGGACGAGGACGCCGACGCGAACGGCTCGTACAACATCGGGTTGACCCGCCTGGCCCGGTCCAACGGCGCGGTGGTGCTGTCGCGGCGGACCGCCAACGCGCAGAGCGGCGGGCAGCAGCAGCGGCCCTCGGTCGCGGCGAACTTCGCCGGGGACTTCACCGTCGGGTGGGAATCCGACCACACCGGCACCCGAGGTGTCTGGGCGCGGTCGTTCACCTCGGCCGGTACCGCCCGGCACGAGGAGGTCCAGGTCTCCGCCGGGGCCGGGGCCGTCGCGCCCGGCGTCGGCATCGACGACCAGGACAACGTGGTGGTGGGCTGGACGGTGTCGGGCACCAACCCGGACGTCTGGGCGCGTGGCCTCAACCCGGACGGCACGCCCACCGGCCGGCTGGCGGCCCAGGCGCTGAGCCAGACCACGACGGGCCGCCAGGAGCAGTTGGCCATCGCCACGTCTCCCTGGGGCGAGGTGAGCCTGTGCTACACCGACGACAACGACGGAAACGCCTTCGACCAGGTGCTCCTCGGCTTGGGCGCGACGAACTCGACCTGGCTGATGTCCGCCGATGAGCTGCGTCGCCTGAAGGCGCGGGCGGGCACCACGGCGCACTGAGCCGACCGGGCCCGTTCAGCTGGCGTGGTCGGGCCCGCCGCCGGTCCTGGCCACCCCGTCGTCCCCGCCGACGGACGACGGGGTGGCCACGGCGCGCAGGGTGACCGACTGGTCGGCGTGGTCGACAGCGAACAACGTCCCGGCCGGGAAGGCCGCCAACGTCTCGGGCGGCAACTGGATGGTGCCGTCGCCGGCCACCACGGCGAAGTCCTGGCCGTTACGCCCCTCGGCACCGACCCGGCCGTCCCGGATGGTGACGGCGCGGCCCAGCCGGGCGCCCACCTCGCCGTCATGGGTCACCACGACCACTGTGGTGCCCCGCTGCGCGTTGACGGTGGCCAGCGCCGTGAGCACCTCGTCCCGACCGGACGCGTCGAGCTGGCTGGTCGGCTCGTCGACAAGCAGCAGCCCGGGCCCGGCCGCGAGCCCCTGCGCCAGAGCGGCCCGCTGACGCTGCCCCGGAGTCAGGTCGCCCACCCGGCGCGTGCCGGCACCGCCGAGGCCCACGAGTTCCAGGATCGCCTCCGGTGGGTCGAGCCGGCGCCCGGCGACGCGTGCCGCGGGTCGCTGCGCCAACCAGACGTTGCGCGACAGCGACACGTACGGCAGCAGGTTGCGCTCGGCACCCTGGAGCACCGTGCCGACCGTGGCCCCGCGAAGAGCCGCCAGGCCCTTGGCCGAGAGCCGGGACAGCTCGTGGTCGCCCACGTACACGCGCCCGGCGGACGGTTGCATGAGCCCGCCGAGGATCGCCACCAGCGTGGACTTTCCCGAGCCGGACGGCCCCACCAGCGCCAACATCTCGCCCGGCGAGATCCGCAGGTCCACGCCGGAGAGCGCGACGACGTCACCGGCACCGGTGGGGTAGATGTGGATGAGCCGGTGACAGGTGACGGCCACACCCCCGGCCGGTCGGGTGGCGGTCATCGGCTGCTCCGGCGGCGTACCGAGGCGGCGACGACCCGGCCGAGCACGACCGCGGTGAGGGCGAACAACGCGATGGTGGGCACCGTGAACAACAGCAGACGGCCGACGTCCGGCCAGTCGGGCAACGGGACCGGCGAGCGGCCGTCACTGAACAGGCGCTGCCCGCCCCGGGTGAGCAGCCAGATCACCAGCGTGACGAGACCGCCCGACAACGCGGCGACCGCGACCGGCCACCCGTAGCCGCCACGCACGGCCCGGGGCGGCAACCCCTGCCGACGCAGCGCCACCAACATGACCACCCGGGTACGCTGCTCGGCCGCCGCCATCGCGATCAGGCCGGCCGCTCCGATCAGCACCCCGGCCAGCGCGGCGAACAGGTTGAAGCGCAGGGCCAGCGCGGCACCCTGTCGATCGAAATCCTGTCGTACACCGGCGGTCGTCCGGTCGGCCTTGATGACCAGACCCTGGGCGCGAAGCCGATCGAGGACGTCGGCGGGAGCGGAGCGCGTCAACCAGACCTCCTCGTTGCCGTTCTGGCTGGCGACGGCAAGGCGATCCGCGTACTCCAGGTCGACGACCAGACCCGCTCCACCAAATCGCGGCAGCCGGTCGGCCAGGCCGAGCACCGAGACCGTGGTCGGTGTCCCGTCGACCCCGTCGTACGGGTGAGAAGCGCCGAGCAGTGTCCCCGTCCCTCGGGTCAGGTAGCCGGGGAGCGGGAACGGCGCGTCGACAACACTGATGCCGGCCGGCGTCGATCGCCGGTTCTCGTCAACGGTGAGGACCAGCGCCGTGGTCGTCCCGCTCGCGCGGGTGGTGCTCGTGTCGGACAGCCGCCACCGCTTCAGGTCGGCGAACTGCGCGCCGGTCAGCACCACCGTCTCGCGTCCGCCGTCCTCGTCGCTGCTGCGTAACTCCTCGAAGTGGACCTCCAGTTGGCGGGAGACCACCGGAGCCACGATCTCAATCTTGATGAGGCGGCATTCCTGCGCGCACTCGGGCACCTGGAGGGGGTAAGCCTTGCGGACGGGCTTGACGTCCTCGCGGGAAAGGACCACCCGGGTGCCGTTGGCGCTGGCGACAGTGACCGCGAGGCGAACCCGGTTCCCGGCGAAGGCCTCGGCGTCGAAGCTGGCGGAGAGGACCATGTCGAGCAGTTGCCCCCGGAAGTACACCGGCTCCCCGGGCGCGGCCGGGTGGATCTTTCGCGCGATGTCCGCCAGGGACACGCCGTAGGACGGATGCGACGCGGCCACCGTCGCCAGCCGGTCGGAGTCCACAGCGAGCAGCGGTGTGCCGGCCTCGGAGGAGGCGGTCGTCACCACCGCGGCCATCGCGAAGCGACCCTCGGGATCAGCCGTCCGCACGGCCTTCAACAGGTGCGATCGGGACGTCGCGTCGACCTGGACCACGCGCGGCGCGCCGACCTCGACAACTGCCCGATCGGTGTAGGCGGCCGACGCGACCTCGCTCGTCGCGGCGGTGAAGGCGAGCATCGCGATGACCACGGTGAGTAGCGCGATCAGGGGCCGGAAGCGTGGTTGTCGGGCCACCTGCACCAGGGCGAGACCGTTGGCTGTCCGGCCGCGCGCCAGGAGCGCCGCGCCCGCCGCCGCGCCGATGATCATCGCGACCCGCGCCAGCAGCACACCCGCGGCGAGCGCCCCGGCGACCGGTGCCACCAGGGCCAGCCCGCTGGGCGATCCGCCGGAGCGCAACTGCACCACGGCGGCCACGGCGACGGACACCGCGACGATGTCACCGATGGTCGCCCGCCAGCCGCGGGTCCGTGCCGGGACCCGACGCAGCAGGTCGACGACCGACCCGGACAACATCCGAAGCTGGGCGAGCAGCACCGCGGCGAGCGCGCCGACCGCGCCGACGGCGGCGAAGCCGAGCACTGTGGCGTCCACTGTGACGTCCGCCCGGGCCGGAAGGGTGTGCGCGGCGAGCAGTGCGGCGGCGGCGATGCCGCCCAGGCAGCCGAGGGGGATGGCGATCAACACGGGTACCGCGTGCTCACCGATCGCCAGCGCCCACAGCCGTCGGCGCTGCACCCCGCGGAGCAGGAGCAGGCCCTGCTCCGGTCGGCGCTGGTCCGCCGCCGAACTGACCGCGACGAAGAGGACCAGCCAGCAGAGCAGGACGAGCAGCCCGGCGCCCAGCGTCACGCCGTCGGCCAGCTGCCCACGTTGCAGGGCCACCCGGTCAAGCAGCAGGGACAGGCTGGTGCCGCCCCCGAGGCCCGCGCGGCTCCCGTCCCGCGTCACCACCGCGACCGCCGCCCGCAGGTCCGCCGCGGACCGGGTGTCGAGCAGGTGCTCGGTGACGTAGAGGTCGGCCGTCGACCGGTACAGGATCGCGTCGTCGTCGGTCAGGGGCGCGGCCTCGGCGGTGAAGATGGCGTCCTCCGCGCTGCCCACGGCCGGCGTGCTGGTCGGACCCGCCGCGGCGGGCCGAATGTACTCCGCGCCCAGCCAGAACGGATCGGTCACCTCCAGCGGTTGGTAGACGCCGACCACCCGCACCGGCACCACGCCGAACGTGAACTGGTCGCCGCCGACGACACCGAGACGCGCGGCGGTCGGCGTGCTGACCATGACCTCGGGGAGTTGCCCCCGTGGGGTGGCCCGGGGGCAGGCGCCGGCCACGGTGACCCGCTCGCAGACCCCCGCTCGGAAGACCAGGCTCGAGGTCACCGTCCCGGCCGGGCCGGCGGCGACGCCACTACTCTGAGCACCGAGGACGACCTCGAACCCGGCCGGCGTCAGCTGCCGGACCTTGCCGGCGAACGGGGTCCGTGCGGGGTCACCGGGCATCCCCGGATATTCGACGGGGTCGGCGAGCCGCAGCCGAAGCTCGTTCGGCGTTGCCCTGGACACCTCGTAGCGGGCCAGGGCCTGGCCGGCGGCGGCGACGTAGCTCGGCGCGGCCGCGGCGGCGGCACTCGCGAGCACGGTGAGCAGAAGCACTGCCAAGGCTTGTGCCCGGCGGGCCGCGATCGCTCCCCAGATGACTGTCAACATTGGTGCCGAGGGTATCGACCGGGCCCGCCGCCCGCCGTCCCGTGCGAATGGGATCGGAACCTGCCGGGGTTTCTCAGTCGCGGATAATCTCCGCCCGCCCCTCGACGAGGTGCAGTTCCGCCTCGCAGGCGGCGGCCACCTCCGGGTCGTGGGTGGCGAACACGACAGCCGCGCCCCGCCGCGCCTCGTCGTGCAACAGGTCCAGAACCCGCTGCCGGTTGCCCGCGTCCAGCTCGCTTGTCACCTCGTCGGCCAGCAGCACACCTCCGCGCAGGGCCAGGCCCCGGGCGACGGCCGTCCGCTGTTGTTGGCCACCGGACAACTCTTCGACGAGTTGGTCGGCCTGGCCGGCGAGGCCCAGCAGAGCCAGCATCGCGCCGGTCTGCCGGCGGGCCTCCGGTGGTGTCACACCGTCGGCCACGAGCGCCACCTGAAGATTCTCGGCCGCCGTGAGGATCGGGGCCAGGCCGTTGTCCTGAGGGATCAGCACGATCCGGTGCTCGACCGCGTGATCACGGTCGCGCAGCGGCTGCCCGTCGACGGTCACCGACCCGTCCCGGGGCCGCAACAGCCCCGCCATCGCGTTGAGCAGTGTCGTCTTGCCCGCGCCCGACGACCCGGTCAACGCCAGGACCCGACCCGGTCGGACCGTCACCGAGATCTCCCGGAGGACGGCCGGCGCGTCGCCGTAGCCGACTGACGCCCCGTGCATGCGCAGCATGTGCCACCGCCCTCTTCCGGCACCCAAGGATCCGCAGACTGCCACGGCGGGCGGGACCCGCACAATCCCGTGGATGGCGGTGCACCACCGGGTCGGGGGCCAGAGCCCAGCTCCGACGGAATCAGCCGAAGAGCAGGTCCAGGTGGGCGTCCAGCGCGCTCAGCGCCTGCTCGGCGGTGTACTGCCCACCCAGCAGGTAGACGCCGAGCCCTTCCATGAGCGCCAGCAGGCCGGCCGCGGCGGCGTCGTCGTGCCGGTCGGGCAGGACACCGGCGATGAACCCGGTGAGCTGCCGGGTGCCCTCGCGGAGGCTCGGCGCGGCGGCCGGACGCACCGCCGTGTAGGCGAGGAACGCGAGCGCCACCCGCCCGTCGTCGCGGGTCCCCTCGTCCAGGGGCAGCAGTGCGGCGACCATCGTCCGCAGCAGCAGCCGGGGCGGCGGGTCCACACCCAGTCGTGCCAGCGCCTCGGTGACCCGGATCTGGTTGCGTTCCCGCACCACGCTCAACGCGAACGCCATCATCTCGTCCTTGGTCCGGAA
The DNA here is from genome assembly GCF_040607915.1 of Micromonospora sp. NPDC005215. Classification (NCBI taxonomy): domain Bacteria; kingdom Bacillati; phylum Actinomycetota; class Actinomycetes; order Micromonosporales; family Micromonosporaceae; genus Micromonospora; species Micromonospora sp. NPDC005215. The sequence goes on from NZ_JBEXHQ010000044.1 coordinate 32,567, forward strand.
GTAGTGCTGGACCATGCCGGCGGACACGCCGGCCTCGGCGGCGACATGGCGGAGGCTGACCGCCTCCAGGCCCTGATCCGCGGCGACCCGCATCAGCGCGTCCGCGATGAGGGTGCGTCGCTCCTGGTGATCGACCTTCTTGGGCATGGCCTCGATCGTTTCACAGTGGGTGATCCGGGCAGTCCGCCGGCGGCGGCGGCGGTTACCGGCCGGCGGTGGTGCTCGCGGGGGCGCCCCGCGCGCTGCGCAGGAGGCCGTCCGGGTCGTCGGCGTACAGTCGCAGCTCGTCCATGGGCAGGGACCCGGTCTTCGCCAGATCGAAGGTCAGCGGCCGGCGCAGCAGGACGTCGATGCTGGTCTGGCTGCCGACCGAGATGGACACCACCCGGCGCTCACCCTCCTGCTCGACCTGCACCGACCTGCTCGACGGCAGCGAGCGGTAACGCTTGCGCAGCGCCTCGACGTCCGTCCAGGGGATCCAGATGTCGATGCCCGAGCTGAGGCGTACGCGCAGGCCCCGGTCGCCCACCAGATGGGGGTGGATCGTCATGCTGGCGAAGAGCCCGATCATCCAGAGCAGACCCCAGATGCCGAGGCCGAGCACGATCCAGCGGGCCGGCCGCCACGGCACGACGTGGGTGACGACGACATCGAAGATGGGGATCTCCACGACCGACAGGCCGATGAAGATGCCCAGGATCGGCTTGACCACGCCGAGGTAGCCGAACGGTTCGTCGCCGGGCCCCAGTGGCAGGGGGCGGCGCCGGGCCCAGACGTACAGGCTGCGCCATGTCGCGGCCTCGGCCTCGGCCGCCCGGCGCAGCAGTGGGCCCACTCGCGCCCTGCTCGGTGCCTTCGTGTCGGTCATTGTCGTCCTTCTCGGTAGCGGGCCGACGGTCAGTGGACGGTGATGGTTCCGGCGCCACCGTCCACTGTGACGAGCTGCCCGGTGGAGATCGTCCGGGTGGCGTCCGGGACGCAGATGACGGCGGGAATGCCGTACTCCCGGGCCACCGTCGGGCCGTGCGCCATGATCGCGCCGGTCTCGGTGACCAACGCCGCGGCGGTGAGGAACAGCGGGGTCCAGCCCGGGTCTGTGGTCGCGGAGACCAGGACGTCGCCGGGCTCGACGTGGGCGGTGGCCGGGTCGTGGACGACCCGGGCGGGTCCGGTCACCCGGCCCGCCGACGCGCCCACGCCGATCAGCGTCCCGTCGCCGGCGGGGACCGCCGGCAGGACGGTCTCGACGTCGGTGCCGTCGGATAGCAGCGCCACCGGCACGCGTCGGCGGCGCAGCTCCCGGCGGTGCGTCGCCCGTCGGGAGGTGACAGTCGCGCGCGGGTCAACACCCTGGTGTACGGCGGCGTGCGCCTCGTCGAGGGTCAGGAACATGATGTCGTCGGGCTGGTCCAGCAGCCCGGAGTCGTGCAGGTCGGCGCCGACGAGCAGCAGTTGGCGGCGCGTCTCGCGCAGTGGGTACAGCCCGGCGAACTTGCCGGCCTCGCGCAGGCCGGCAAGTGACCGCGCCCGGCGCAGCAGGAATCCGGCGATGCTGCCCCGCACCGGCCGCCGACGGCGGGCGCGCCCGACCAGTTCCTCCAACGCCGCCTCCGCTGCCGCGCTGGCCCGCTGGAAGCGCTGGTCGGGGCCCTGCGCCGGATCGGTGACCCGCAGGTAGTTGGCGACCGCGGCGAAGACCGGGGTGGGGTCCTCCGCCCAGCGCGGCACGCCGAGGTCGACCTCGGCGACGCCCCGGTGACCGTAGGCGTCCAGGAAGGCGGCCATGCCGATGTCGGGCAGCGTTCCGTGGAGGTGGCGCGTGGCCAACTCGGTAGGCGGGGTGTCGAGCAGGAGTTGACGATGGTCGCCCGCGCCCTGGGCGAGCCGCCAGAGGGCCAGGTCCATCTCGATGGTGACGTTGTGCGGCATCCCGCCCAGCACGGTGTGGATCTCGTCAGGGCCGGCGATTCCCTTGAGCAGCGCGGCCGGCAGCGCCGAGGCGAGCACGCCCGCGACGATCGGCCACATGATCGCGTCGGCGCTGTCGTCGGTGTCCCGCGCCTGCACGAAGCTCAGCCGATCGGCCGCGGTCCGCAGGTCGGCGGGGGCGGCCGATCGCACTCTGAGCTGCTCGATCGCCTCGAACATCCGGATCCGTGCGGTCTCGGGACGGGTCAGCGCCCGCAGGATCCCCACCAGGGCGCGGCCGGCCGTCCGCAGCGACGCGGCGCCCCGCGCCCGGCCGCGCGTGCTGCGGCCAGCGGTCGAGGCGAACCGGGGGTCCGCCAGCACGTGCCGCATCACCGCCTGGGCGCGCGGGCCGAAGTCGACAGCCAGGAGCTTCACCAGTCGCCGGCGGGCCGACCGGTCCCGCGCCAGGTCGGTCAGGTCGCCGTAGAGCCGGCCGCCGATGTCGACGATCTCGACCCGTACGCCGAGCGCGGCGAGCATCGCGGCGATCTGCGTCCGCAGTGTCGACATGCCCATCGGTGTGACCGGTCGCAGCATGCCCTGGACGTGACCGAACTCCAGGTAGACGCGGGGGAGGGGCTTTCCGCTCTCCGGTGGGAGGGGGAACAGGGTGGTGATCGGCCGTGACTGCAGAAGCCACCTGACGCCGTCCGCGTCGATCGCCCACTCCACGTCCTGGGGGCAGCCGAAGTGGGCCTGCAACCGGTCGCCCGTGGCGCGGAGGTCGGCCAGGTGTGCGGACGTCAGGCAGCCCGTGGCGGCTCGCTCGACGCCGTCGAGGACGTAGTGGTCCACGCTCGCCGCGCCGTCCACCACTGTCGTGCCCAGACCTGCGGCGGCGTCGACCGCCATCTCGTCGCGACGGCCGGTCAGCGGGTTCGCGGTGAACAGCACTCCGGCCACGGTGGGCGTGATCATGCGTTGCACGATGACGGCCATCCGTACCGTCTGGTGATCGATCTGGCGGGCGTCGCGGTAGGCGGTCGCGCGGTCGGTGTGCAGTGCGGTCCAGCAGGTCGTGATCGCGGCGATCAGGTCGTCGGTGCCCGTGACGTTGAGGATGGTGTCCTGCTGCCCGGCGAAGCTCGCGTCCGGCAGGTCCTCGGCGGTGGCGCTGGAGCGCACCGCGACGGGGCCCGCGCCGAGCCGCTCGTACGCGGCGACGACCTCGGCCGTGGGGATGACGCCGAGTCGGTGCGCCTCGGTGGTGAGGCAGAAGCCCTCGGGCACCCGTTCGCCGTGCCTGATCAGCTCGCCCAGCCCGGCCGCCTTGCCGCCGACCAGGTCAACCATGTCGGCGGTCGCCTCGGACAACGCGATGACCTGCATCGGAGCCTTCTCTCTTTGCAATGCAATCGTATTGCATACACCGTAACGCCTTTACGATGCAACTGCAATGTGACGCTGGCGGAGGTGTGACCCGGCACCGAGGCGTTGCCGGCGTCTGCCATCCTCAGGACGGTGACGACCGGCCGCCCGACCACACCGCGCTCCCACCGTCGCGCCCGCAGCCGTAACATCCGCGTCCTCATCGCGCTCGTCGCGGCGGCGGCGATCCTCGGCATCGCGCTTGTCGTCGTGCCGATGCTGCGACCGGCGGGGCCGCGCCCGCACTTCCAGCTGCCGGTCGCCTGCGGCGAGACGTGGCAACTGAGCACCTACCCCGGTCACGACGACTACGACGTCGACCTGTTCCCCACCGAGGGTGAGGCGTGGGGGCGGCCGGTGCTCGCGTCCTACGGCGGCACGGTCACCGAGGCGGGCATCAACGGGTCGGTGGGTGGCCGTACCCCGGACAACCCGGAAGGCCCCCGCGGGCGTGGCGGCGGTTACTGGGTGAAGATCGACCACGGCGGCACGTGGGAGACGCAGTACCTGCACATGCTCGAACCGCCACTGGTCACGGTCGGGCAGCGGGTTAGTCAGGGCCACCAGATCGGGCTGCTCGGCAGCACCGGCAACTCCGGCGCGCCGCACCTGCACTACGAGCAGCGGCGCGGCTGGGAGAAGGTCGAGACCCACTTCGACGGGGCGCCGTCGGGCATCACCACCGACGAACGCGAACGAATCCTCCGGCAGGTGAGCAACAACTGCCCGACCGTCTCCTGAGGACCGCGGTTTGCCCGGCCCGGCTCTGGGCACTGACTGGGGAGACAGTTCGGACGCCAGGGAGGAGCCAGCCATGGTCAAGGGTGACGTCGACACGTACCACGAGGACGGGCAGTGGAAGAACAAGGCGGAGGGCAACGAGCGGGCCAGCAGTACGCATGACGTGAAGGCCGACGCGCAGGCCCAGGGCCGTGAGATGGCGGCCGACCGTGGCGTCGAACACGTGGTGAAGAAGCAGGACGGCACGATCGGGGAGAAGAACACCTACCCCCGCAGCCGCGACCCCCGCGACATCGAGGGCTGACCGCCACCCGCCGGGCCTGCGCTGGCCTCGTCGAGTCGAGTCGACGAGGCCAGCGCAGGCCCGTGCCGCACTGACCGTGGCTGCCGTGGTGGTCGCGCCCTCCTCGGCTGCCACCGAGCCATGGGCGACGCGTCAGTTGTCGGTCAGGCCGGCACCACGTACGGGAAGCTGGTGGCGCGGGCGGCCTTGGTGACCTCCGGGGTGAGGCCGGACGTGGTGCCCGTGTTGAGCACCAGGGAGAACATCACCTCGGGTGCGTTGTCGGCCATGCTGCGCCCGTTGCGGACCGCGAAACCGTAGTTGGCCGCCGTGCCGACCTGGTAGGACAGCAGGTCGGGATAGAGCTGTCGGGCGACACTCCACCCGTACGCCTGCGGGTCGGGGGCGGCGCCGTTGGCGGCGATGACGCCTGCGACGGCGCTGGCGATCTCCTCGCCGTCCTCGGAGAGGTCCTTGCTGGGGTGCCGGAAGTTGGCGGGGTTGGAGAAGTCGGTGTCGTGGGGCCAGAACAGCGGCCACATCATGGGGTGGCCGGCGCGGTTGATCTGTCGCCACCCGCCGGCGTCGGTGGCCAGCATCGTGCGGCACCACACGCCGATGTCGGTGCCGTCGCGCAGCAGTGGCTCGTCGTGGGAGACCTCGAGGACGATCGACTCGACGGTCGTGCCGGCGAAGCTGTTCTTGGCCTGGTCCATCCGCCACGCCGAGCGGTCCACCCGGGCGCCGTCCTTGAGCGCGCCGTTGATGGTGGCGAGTTCGTCGAGGTCGACGTAGAACGGGTCGGTGATCCGCCCGGCCCAGACCCGGACGTTGCCGCCGGTCGACACCTCGCCGGTGTGTCCCTCGGCGATGGGGGTGCCCATCGCGGCGTCGTCGCGGGCATCCTCGCCGGGGAGCTCGTACAACTGGAGGGTCTGCTTCCCGTCGCCGTCCGGCTCGCCGAAGGCGAATCGGTAGGTCAGCCCCTCCATCTCCGCGCCGTTGAAGTGGATTTTGATTTCGTAGCGTGCCTCGGCGTGGAAGCCGCGCTTGATGTCCGCCTTCGTGACCGAGCTGTTGACGTCCATGACGAAGACCGTGGTGCGGTCGCCGTTGAAGACGTACAGGTCGTCGATGTAGAGCTGGCCGCCCTGCGCGGCGAGGGGGGTGTCGAGATGGTGCGACATGAGCTGACTCCCGAAATGCCGGATTCTGGATATATCCGAACATAGTGGGCGTCAGACTGCTCTCTCCCTGCCTTCGGGCTAATTCGGCCTCACCCCCCGGGCCGCGGAGGGGTCAGGGTGAAGGGCCGCCCGACGCTGCGTCAGCGGGCGGCCCTTCGCTCGTGCTGAACGTCCCTAGACGCGGGACCACTTCTGGTTCGCGGCCCCGAGGCAGTCCCACAGGTGCAGCTTGCCGCCGTTGTTGGGGTTGGCGTCCCGCACGTCCACGCACTTGTTGGCGTTGAGATTGACCAGGTCGCCAGCGGCGTTGAGGGTGAAGCGCTGCGCGGTGTTGCCGTTGCAGCTGACCAGGTTGACCTCGGTGCCGTTCGCCGTGCCGGCCCAGGCGGGATCCATGCACTTGCCCATCGCGCGGACCGTCCCGTCGGAGGCGAAGGTCCAGGCCTGGGCCGCTGTGGTGTTGCAGTCCCAGATCTGCAACTTGGCGCCCTCGACCGGGTTGGCGCTGGGAATGTCGATGCACCGCCCGCTCTGCGCGCCCCGGATCCGGCTGGTGCCGGGTGCCGGCTCGCCGCCGCCGGAGGTGTAGCTGGACACCCGGACATAGTCGACGAGCATCTGCTGCGGGAACTGCGTGGAACCGTCCGGGTAACCGGGCCAGTTGCCGCCCACCGCCACGTTGAGGATCATGAAGAAGGGGTGGTCGAACACCCAGCGGTTGCCGCCGAGCCGCGCGGGATCGACCCGGTGGTACTGGACCCCGTCCAGGTACCACGTGATCACGTTCGGCTCCCAGTCCACCCGGTAGGTGTGGAAGCCGTCGGCGAGCGGCGCCCCGATGTTGCGGCTGCCGGTGATGCCGCCGCCGCCGGAGTAGCCGGGCCCGTGCACGGTGCCGTACACGGTGTTGGGCTCCCGGCCGATGTTCTCCATGATGTCGATCTCGCCGGCGTCGGGCCATCCGCCGCCGGTGCCGAGCATCCAGAACGCCGGCCAGATGCCCTGGCCGCGCGGGATCTTGATCCGGGCCTCGAATCGGCCGTAGGTCTGGGTGAAGGTGGCCGCCGACAGCAGCCGCGCCGACGTGTACTCGCAGCGCCCGTAGTGGCACTGGTAGTTGGCGGGATTGTCCCGGCGGGCCGTGATGACCAGGTTGCCCTGGCCGTCGTGGACGGCGTTGCTTGTGCTGTTCGTGTAGTACTGCCGCTCGTTGTTGCCCCAACCGCTGCCGCCGGTGTCGAAGCGCCACTTGTTCTGGTCGACGGGGGTGCCGGCCGACGAGTTGAACTCGTCCTGCCAGCTGATGGAGCCGATGGCGGCCTCGGCTCGGTCGGGATGCGCGGGGACGAGCGCCGCGGTGGTCGCGACGAGGGCGACCGCCAGGAGTACGAGGGGACGAGACCGGGTGCGGGCTGTGAACACGGGAGGCTCCTCAGCGGGGGAGTGGTGGAGGCTGCGCGGCGAAGAGGACGGAGAGCGCTCTCCGTAGGGAAGCATGTCGATATCATGTCTTTCTGTCAAGAGTGTTTCCAATACACCCGCATCGCCCTTCGCGCCGTGCACACCGAGCGCGGACGAGTGTTACGCGAAAGCGGTCGAATCGACCCTTCCTATTGCCGTGGGGCGTCCACCCGGGACAGGATGACGAGGCGTGCGGGAAACCTCCTCGTAACCTGCGCGCTGCTGGTCTCTGTCACAAGGAAGTGGGAGTCAGTCATGAGCGACGCGTCGACGGCGCTGGGTGTGCGCCTCTACCCGGACCTGGTCGAGCGAGGTGGTCTGGCCCCCGCGCTCATCGAAACCGCTGCCCGACACGGGCTCGATCTCGGCCGGGTCACCGCCCCCGAGCAGGGGCGGAGCCGATTCACCTGCGCCGAACTGCACTCCGACCAGGGCGTGGTCTGCGTGAAGCTGGGATCGCAGGCCCGATACTTCATGATCGACCTGCGGGTGTCGGGCGAGGTGCTGGCGCGCGGCGACGTGATGGACCTGGTGCAGGTCGCCACTGTGGCTGCGGCCTGGCAGGCCGGGCTGACGGTCGCCGAGCTCACCGCCCAGTTCCCGTTCATGGAGGAGATCGGGCACCGCCCCGCGCCCGTGGCCCAGGTCAGCTGACGCGCCGCCCCGGAACGGGTCAACAGCGCAACCGCGGTGGCAGTGGCGCCTCGACGCCGACCCCACGGTCCAGGTAGGTCGACTGGACGAAGGCGACGAAGCGTTCCGCGTCGGTCGCGGTGGACGCCAGCCCGAAGGAGACGCGGACCGCGCCGCCCGTCGGCAGGCGCAGCGCGGCCAGGTACTTGTCGATCGTGTCGACCCGCGCCAACAGCCGCCGCCGCACCGAGTCCCGGCTGATGCCGAACGCGCCCTCGCCCGCGCCCGGGTTGCAGAAGCAGCCGGTACGCAGGGCGAAGCCGGCCGCCGCCGACTCCCGCGCGACAAGCCGCTCATCGACCAGGGTGCCGTCCGGGTCGCGGAGGTTGAACGTCACAGTGCCGCCGCGGCCCGCGCCCGTCGTCGGCCCGTACACCTGGACCAGGGGTTGGCCGCTGGCGTGCCGCAGCGTGGCCAGCCGCGCCAGCAGCCACTCGGTGAGCAGACCGACCCGGGAGTGCACGAGGTCCACGCCGATCGAGTCCAGCCACCGCAGGCCGAACTCCACGTCCGGGATGCTCAGGAAGTTCAGGGTGCCGTCCTCGAACGCCGACTCGTCGTCCATCGACCGGTGCCAGTCACCCTGCACGCTGACCGCCCGGATCGTGCCACCGGCGAACCACGGCCGGCGCAGCCGGGCCAGCGCGTCGCGGCGGGCCAGCAACGCGCCGACCCCGGTCGGGTAGCCGAAGAGCTTGTACCAGCTCAGGCACACGAACTCCGGCCGGACGACGCTGAGGTCCAGCCGATTCGTCGGCGCGAAGGCGGCAGCGTCGAGCAGCACGTCGTAGCCGCGCTGGTGGGCCAACTCCACCCAGCCCAGCGGGTGCTGCACGCCGGAGAAGTTGCTCTGTGCCGGATAGGCGAACAGCCCTCGCCGACCTCGACCCCACCGCCTGCCACGGCCGGCGTCGAGCACCGTGGCCAGGTCCGACTCGGCGACCCGCAACTCCGGTCCGCTCAGCGGCACGTAGCGCACTGCCGCGCCGGCCGTCCGGGCGTACTCGCGGATGCCGTTCACCGAGTTGTGGTTGTCCCAGGTCAGCACGAGCGGAGCGGCGCGGCCGAAGTCGTACGCCTCACCGACCAGCCGGCAGGCGCCGCTGGCGTTCGGGGTGAAGACCACCGTGTACTCGGACGGGTCCGCGCGGAAGAAGTCGAGCACCGCGCGTCGTGCCGACTCCACAAGGGAACCGGCCGCCGCGCTGCTCGGGTTCTCCGAGTGCGGGTTGCCGTACAGGCCGGCGAGCAGCCGATCGTGATGTTCGCGTACCTGGGCCTGGGCCACGACCCCGGCCCCGGCGTAGTCGAGGTACACCTGCCCGGCGGTGTCCAGGTGCCGGTATTCGGTGGCGCGCAGCTCGTCGAGCCGGCCGGTGGCGGCGTAGCCCGGCAGCGCCGTGGGGGAGGCGTGCGGGATCGGCTCAGGACGCACGACGGAAGTCCCGTCGGACCAGCACCGCCCAGGCGGCGCCGAGGAAGAGCAGCGTGAAGCCGCCGAGCACCAGCCAGTTCACCCAGACCGGCCGGGAGAAGCTGTCGCCGTACGTGGCCAGCAGCGGCGGGCCGAGCGGGGAGCCGCCCTCGCGCCAGAGTCGTTCCACCCCGGCGGTGTGCCCCAGACCCTCGAACGCCCAGCGGTTCGACATCGCGAAGCTGAGCCACTGGCCGCCGACCGCCATGGCCGGCACCGGCAGGATCGCACCGACGAAGAGCACCTGCGGAAAGCAGAGCATCGGCAGCATGAGCGTCGCCTGGGCCGCGTCGGAGACCGCCGCCGAGCACAGCAGACCGAGGGTGAGCGCTGCCGCCGAGGCGAGCAGCAGGGTCGCGTACAGGGCCGCGAAGTCGGTGCCGTCGACCGGCGGCAGCCGGTCGATGCCGCGCAACACCCCGAGCAGGGCCAAATCCACCAGGGCCAGCAGCGGCAGCAGCACGGCGACCTTACCCATCAGGTACGGCAGCAGCCGGACACCGGCCAGCCGCTCCCGGCGCAGGATCGGTAGCTCGGTGCAGATCTGGAGTAACCCGTAGGTCAGCCCGAAGAAGAAGCCGCCGAACGCGATCCAGAACAGGATCATCACGGTCACTGTCGGGCTCGGCCGGGTGGGCGCGAACGCCCCCGGTCGGAACAGCAGTGCGAACATGCCGAGCACCATCAACGGCGACCCGAGCAGGATCGCCAGGGTCAGCCGACTGCGGACGACGATCTCCGCGTTGCGCGCGGTGAGGACGGCCCACTGGCGCAGTCGGCCGACCCGCCGGGGCGCTGGCAGGGCGCTGTCACCGTCGCCGATCGCACCGGCCGGCGGGCTGGCGTCGCGCTGCGCGGCGAAGCGATCGGGCCACTCGGCCGGATGCGCCGCCTCGTCGAGCCGCAGGTGCACCTCGACGAGGGACCGCAGGTCGAAGAACTCCCGGGCGGCGGCGGGCGTGCCGGTGAACGCCAGACGGCCCTGACGGGTCAGCACGACGACCCGGTCGCAGCGGTCCACGTCGGTGATCTGGTGGGTGGTGAGCACGACGGTGGTCCCGGAGTCGGCGAGCGTACGCAGCACCCGGAGCAACTCCACGGCGATCGCCGGGTCCAACCCCGAGGTGGGCTCGTCCAGGAAGAACACGCCGGGCCGGGTGAGCAGCTCGACGGCGATGCTGGCGCGTTTGCGCTCACCGCCGCTGAGCAGGCCCACCGGTGTGGCGGCCTGTTCGGTCAGGCGCAGTTCGGCGAGCACCTCCGCGACTCGGCGGCTGACCTCGGCCGGCCCGATGCCGGGTGCCAGGCGCAACCGGGCGGCGTAACGCAGGGTGCGGGCCAGTGGCAGCTCGCGGTGGATGATGTCGTCCTGCGGGACGAAACCGATAGCGCCCGCCGGGGCGGTGCCGTCGTAGGTCACGGCATCCCCTGTCGGTCGCCGTACCCCGGCCAGCAGCTCCAGCAGGCTGGTCTTACCGGCGCCGCTGGCGCCGATGATCGCGACCAGTTCGCCCGGGGCGATGGCCAGCGAGATGTCGTCCAGGATCTGGCGACCACCCCGGACGATGTGGCCCAGACCACTGGCGGCGATGCCGACGCCGGTACGTGCAGGAGAGGTCGTCTGCTCGGTCGTCATGTCGAGTGCTCGATCCGGTCGGGGAGTGGTCCGCCTGAATATCGTGCCTCGCCGATGTTACTGATCAGCCGGCGCAGTGCGCCCGGAGTGGACGGTCAACGACCGTCGTCCGTTCAGCCGGTGGTGGTCTGCGCCTCCGCCGGCACCTGGAGGAGATCCAGGCAGTTGCGCCACAGCGTCTCCAGCTGGCTCGGATCGTTCAGCAACTTCGCGAGCGGGACCCGGCCCTCGATCTGCGCGACGATCGATCGGGCGGCCTCCCGGCTGTCGACCCCCGGGCCCGCCAGGCCGCGAGGTCGAGACCGAGAACTGGGGTCGCGGCGGCCTTTCGGTCGAACAGTTCCGCAAGCAGCAGGTGCCCGAGTAGGCCGAGGATGCCCGCCGAGGTGACGGGCAGGATCCGCACCGGTGCGGATCCTGCCGGTCGGCGGCGCTGATCAATTCGTGCGACCGTTGGCGGGTGATCAACACGGGGTTGGTCGCTCGGAAGGAGACTGTCTCGTGGATCTGCCCGACGACCTGCTCACATTGCTGCGCGAGCCGAGCACCTGCTTTGTCACCACGCTGATGCCCGACGGCTCACCACAGCTCACCCAGACCTGGGTGGACACCGACGGCACGTACATTTTGATCAACACGGTGGAAACCCACCAGAAGACGCGGAACGTCCGGCGGGACCCGCGGGTGGCGGTGGCGATCTCCGACCCGCAGAAGCCGGGCCGCTACCACGAGGTTCGGGGGCGGGTGGTGCAGACCAGCACCGAGGGCGCCGCCGAACACATCGACCAGTTGGCGCGGCGCTACCTCGGTGGGCCCTACCCGTGGTTCGGTGGCCGTGACCAGGCCCGGATCATCCTGACCATCGAGCCCGACCGGGTGCGTTCCATGGGCTGACGGCGATCGCCGTCACCGTCGGAACCCGGCTAGGCCGCCGGGGCCTCGACGAAGAACTGCCGCAGAGCGTCGGCGACCAGGGTGGGCGCCGTCCTGGTCACGAAGTGCGACTGACCCGCCCAGACGACGTAGCGGGCCGCCGGAATCGTCCGCGCGAGGGCGTTCATCGTCGTGGGCATCGGCTCCCAGGTGTCCGCGCCGGCCAGCAGGAGAGTCGGCACGGTGATCGAAGACCACCGGGTGATGTCAGTGCTGTCCCCGGCGAGGGCCTCGAGATCGTGCAGCCAGCCGGTCGCCGCACGCCGCGTCTCGACCGGGTCGGGCGTCCGGTCGCCCGCCGAGGCGGCCAGCGCGGCGACGATCTCCGCCGGGACCCGGGTCACGTCGTTCAGCGCAGCTGCCATCGCGGCGGCGTCGTCGCGCTCGAAGGCGGCGCGGTACCGGGCCAGCAGGGGTGCGACCTCCGCTCCGGCCGCGAAGAGCGGGGGTTCGAAGATGGCGAGCGACCGGATGCCGCGTGGATCGGCCGAGGCGGTGTGCAACGCCAGTGTCGCTCCGTAGGAGGCGCCGACGACATGGACCGTCCTGCCGGTGGGCTGCCGTGCCGCCTCGATGACCGCGAGCAGGTCGGCGGTCTCGTCGCGGAAGGACTTGGGGCCGGGCGGGACGTCGCTGGGACCGTATCCGCGCCGGGCCGGCAGCCACACCTCGTGGTCGCGGGCGAGCTGGTCCGCGACGGTGGCCCAGGAGTGCAGCCCACCACCCGAGCCGTGCACGAGGACGACGGGGTCGCCGGCACCCAGGCGCCGGACCGCCAGGCGCGCCCCGTCGGAGGACTCGACGTACTGATCGTGAGTGCTCACTGCTGCTCCTGTTGTCCGGTCGGCCAGTTGCTCAGCGTCGTGTGGACCGCGTCGAGGATCGAGTGCCACGACGCGTCGACGGCGCGGGGATGCCCGAAGCCGTCGACGGCTTCGAGACTCGCGAAGCCGTGCAGGGTGCTGCGGACGAATCGCATCGCGTCGGTCAGCGCCGGCTCGTCGAGCCCGTAGCCGCGCAACATCGCGTAGCTCAGGTCGATCAGGCGCAGATGCCCGGCCGAACCCGTGCCGACCTCGGGCGGAAGCGGAAGCTGCGTCGCGGCGTACTGCCCGGGGTGCGCCACGGCGAACGCGCGCCAGGCGTCGGCGAACCCGACGAGAGCCCGGTGGCCCGCTCGCCCGGCCACGGCGAGCGCGAGTTCGTCCGCGAACGCGACAGCCGCCCGGACCGCGACCTGCTCGATCAACGCGTCGCGACTGCGGACGTGCACGTAGAGCGCGGCGTCCGAGACGCCGAAGTGCCGGGCGACGGCCGCGACGGTCATCCGGGACAGACCGACCGCGTCCGCCAGTTCGGCCGCGGCGGCCGAGACGCGCGCGCTTGTCAGTCCCTGCCGTGGCATACCGAACCTTTGTTCCGCTAGGAAAGAACTTAGGAGCCCTAAGATAGCACTGCGGTCCGCCTGGTCCACCGACCCGGGGCATGAACTGCCCAGTCGGGGGAAGACCGGCTCTTTCGTCGCCGAACAGGAGATCTCCGGATGCGAGCCGTCGTCTACGCCGACGTCCGAACCGTCGCCGTGCGGGAGGTGCCCGACGCGACGCTGGAGGCGGAGACCGACGCCCTCGTGCGGATCACCTCCACCGCGCTGTGCGGCACCGACCTGCACATGTACGACGGACGGACCGGTGCCAACCCCGGGCTGGTGCTCGGCCACGAACCACTGGGCGTGGTGCAGGAGGTGGGCCGGGCGGTGCAGACCGTCCGGCCGGGCACCCGGGTGGTGATCCCCACGCACCTGTTCTGCGGTACGTGTGTGATGTGCGCCCGGGGGCTCTCGGCGGCCTGTCTGCGGGTGCGGGCGGAGGGGCCGGGCGCGGCGTACGGCTACGCCGGGATGGGCCCCTATCGGGGTGCCCAGGCCGACCTGCTGCGCGTGCCCTGGGCCGACGCCAACTGCGTACCCGTGCCCGGTGAGCCGGGGGACGGGTACGAGGACGATTTCGTGCTGCTGGCCGACGCGTTCGTCACGGGGTGGCACGCCGCCGCCACGCTTGCCGGGGTCGAGCCCGGTGACACGGTGGCCGTCTTCGGCGCCGGCACCATCGGCCTGCTCGGCGCCTACGCGGCGCTGCTTCGGGGTGCCCGGGTCGTCTACTGCGTCGACGGCGTCGAGGCTCGGCTCGACAAGGCTGGGGAGATTGGTGCCGTACCTATCGATTTCCGCCGGGGGGACCCGGTCGAGCAGATCCGCGCCGACCGGGCCCGGGTGGGGCTGCCGCTCGGCGAGGAGAAGTTGGGCGGGGTCGACAAGGTGATCGACGCGGTCGGGTTCCAGGCCCGCGACCGGGAGCACCCGGACCGGGAGCGTCCGGACCAGGTCATCGCCGACGCGGCCCGGCTGGTCAATCCCACCGGCGCGATAGCGGTCGCGGGCGTGTATCCGGAGCAGGACCCGCGTCCCGGACCCGGCGCGGACGTCCACGAGGATCTCGTCGCACCGTGGGGGACGCTGTTCGCCAAGGGCGTCGCCGTCCGGTTCGGCCGTACCCACGACCGCCGCTACACGGTGCTGCTACGCGACCTGGTCGTCGCCGGTCGTGCCCGGCCCAGCGTCGTCGTGACCCACCACGGCAGCCTGACCGACGCGCCGGAGTTGTACCGCCGCTTCGACCGGCGGGAGGACGGGGTGATCAAGGTGGTGCTGCGCCCGGGTTGACCGGTCGGCACCGGGGCGCGGGCCGGGGCGGACGGCCTCGATCCGCCCTTAAGGGACGTTAAGCCACGGATCCGTCTCCTGGTGGCGGGCCTGACGCGACGATCATTGTCGATCCGACCCGTCGGTAGAGGTGTGGGTCACACCGTCGGCCGAGAGTCGTCGTGCCGTCCCGGGCGGGGTGCCGGCGTCGCGGCCCCATCAAGATCATTCGATGATGGCGGGCGGGCGGCGTAGCATTCCGCTCCCGGTCCGACGCGGATCATGCCTGGTGGCGGGCCTGTCAAGGAGGACCGGAGCCGATCGCGGCGTCGCCCTCCATTTGACAACGTTGCCACCGGCAGGCCAAGGTGCCGTGAGGGGCTCCCGAGGTGGATGTGACAGGCGAAAACTATCGTCCGTCGATATTGCCGGATTGTTACATTTTCAACAGTCCCTCGCCTTGCGGATGGCCCTCCGGCCGCAATACGTTGCCGTCAACAACAAAACCAAGTGAAGGTTCAACCTTCCGGAGGCAACCGATGACGTTGGCGAGGTGGTACGAGCGATGAGCGACGTGCCGATCCTCCTTGAGATGCGCTCCATCACCAAGGAGTTCCCCGGAGTCAAGGCCCTCTCCGACGTCAACCTGGTGGTTCGCGCCGGTGAGATCCATGCCATCTGCGGCGAGAACGGTGCGGGCAAGTCCACGCTGATGAAGGTCCTCAGCGGGGTCTACCCGTACGGCAGCTACGACGGCCAGATCGTCTACCAGGGGTCGGAGAGCAAGTTCTCCGACATCCGGGCCAGCGAGAACGCCGGAATCGTGATCATCCACCAGGAGCTCGCGCTCATTCCCGGCATGTCGATCGCCGAGAACATCTTCCTCGGCAACGAACCGCGCAAGCGGGGCGCGATCGACTGGAAGGCCGCGAACCGGATGGCGCTGGACCTGATGGCCCGGGTCGGCCTCCAGGAGGACCCGGACACCCTGATCAAGGACATCGGTGTCGGCAAGCAGCAGCTCGTGGAGATCGCCAAGGCGTTCGCCAAGGACGTGAAGCTGCTCATCCTGGACGAGCCGACGGCCGCGCTGAACGAGGCGGACTCCCGGCACCTGCTGGACCTGCTGCGCGGCTTCCGCTCCCGCGGCATCACCTCGATCATGATCTCGCACAAGCTCAACGAGATCGAGGCGATCGCCGACCAGATCACCATCCTGCGCGACGGCCGGACCGTGGAGACCCTCAACGTCAAGGCGGACGGGGTCGACGAGGACCGGATCGTGCGGGGCATGGTCGGCCGTGAGCTGAGCAGTCGGTTCCCGGACCACACCCCGAAGATCGGCGAGGTCTTCTTCGAGGTCCGCGACTGGAACGTCCGGCACCCGATCTCCGCCGACCGGCAGGTCTGCAAGAACGAGAGCTTCGTGGTGCGCCGCGGCGAGATCGTCGGCTTCGCCGGCCTGATGGGCGCGGGCCGTACGGAGCTGGCGATGAGTGTCTTCGGCCGCTCCTACGGGGTGTTCGAGTCGGGCACCATCATCAAGGACGGCAAGGAGATCGTCCTGAAGTCGGTCGCGGACGCGATCGACAACGGGCTCGCGTACGTCAGCGAGGACCGCAAGGCGATCGGCCTCAATCTGCTCGACGACATCAAGTCGTCGACGGTGGCCGCCAAGCTGTCCAAGATCAGGCACCGCGGCGTCCTGAGCGAGGTCGAGGAGTACCAGGCGGCCGAGGCGTACCGCAAGGAGTTGCGGACCAAGGCCCCGACGGTCGACGAGAGCGTCTCGAAGCTCTCCGGCGGCAACCAGCAGAAGGTCGTCCTGGCGAAGTGGATGTTCACCGACCCGGACCTGCTGATCCTCGACGAGCCCACGCGCGGCATCGACGTGGGCGCCAAGTACGAGATCTACGGCATCATCCAGCGGCTCGCCGACCAGGGGAAGGGCGTCGTCGTCATCTCCTCGGAGTTGCCTGAGTTGATCGGGCTCTGCGACCGCATCTACACGGTGTTCGAAGGTGCCATCACGGGCGAGATCGCCCGGGCGGACGCCACCCCGGAAAACCTCATGAAGCAGATGACCTCGACGAAGAAGTTGGCCACCCGATGAGCCGTATCAAGGACCTTCAGAAGAATCTGTTTGGAGGTACGACCTCCAACGCGCGCCAGTTCGGGATGATTTTCACCCTGGTGGCGATCGTCCTGATCTTCCAGGTCTGGACCGATGGGCTGACGCTGCGCTCGGACAACCTGATCGCGCTGTTCCAGCAGAACTCGTACATCCTGATCCTGGCCAT
Organism: Micromonospora sp. NPDC005215; assembly: GCF_040607915.1. NCBI lineage: Bacteria > Bacillati > Actinomycetota > Actinomycetes > Micromonosporales > Micromonosporaceae > Micromonospora > Micromonospora sp. NPDC005215. The sequence continues at coordinate 49,315 of NZ_JBEXHQ010000044.1, forward strand.
CGGCATGCTCATGGTGATCGTCGCCGGGCACATCGACCTGTCGGTCGGCTCGGTCGCGGCCTTCACCGGCATCCTGGTCGCCAAGTCGATGACCGAGTGGGACCTACCCTGGCCCGCCGCCATCGTGTTCGGCCTCGCCATCGGCGCGGCGATCGGCGCGTGGCAGGGGTTCTGGGTGGCCTACATCGGGGTGCCGGCGTTCATCGTCACCCTGGCCGGCATGCTGCTGTTCCGCGGTGGCAACCAGTTCATCGGTAACGCGCAGAGCATTCCGGTGCCGGAGGGCTTCCGGGAGATCGGCTCCGGCTTCCTGCCCGAGTTCGGGCCAAACCTCGGCTACAACAACGCGACGCTGCTGCTCGGTCTGGCCGCGGCGGTGGCGGTGGTGTGGCGCGAGATCCGGGCCCGCAACACCCGTCGGGCGATGGACGCCGACCCGGCGCCGATGTGGGTCTCGATCCTGCGGATGGCCATCATGGTCGGGGTCATCGCCTTCGCCTCGCTGCGCTTCGCCAGCGGTCGCGTCGGCACCAGCTTCCCGATCTCCGGCATCATCCTGCTGCTGCTGGTCATCGCGTACTCCTTCTACACCCGTAACACGGCCGGTGGCCGGCACATCTACGCGGTGGGCGGCAACGCCAGGGCGGCCGAGCTGTCCGGCGTGAAGCTCAAGCGGGTCAACTTCTTCGTCATGATGAACATGTCCGTCCTGGCCGCGCTGGCCGGCATGATCTTCGTGGCCCGTTCGGCGGCCTCCGGACCGCAGGACGGCAACGGCTGGGAGCTGGACGCCATCGCCGCGGTCTTCATCGGTGGCGCGGCGGTCGCCGGCGGTATCGGCACCATCAGCGGCTCGATCGTCGGTGGTCTCGTCATGGCCGTGCTCAACAACGGCCTCCAGCTGCAGGGCGTGGGCACCGACAAGGTCCAGATCATCAAGGGCCTGGTCCTGCTGCTGGCCGTCGCGATCGACGTCTACAACAAGAGCCAGGGGCGCTTCTCCATCATCGGGAGCCTGATGCGGCCGTTCCGCCGCGACGACTCCGTCCCACCCGCCTCACCGCCGGACGCGGAGCGCGAGCCCGCCAAGGCAGCGGTGTCCGGCTGACGGTCACCGACCTCACCACCCCGTTACACATCCAGAAAGGCAAGTCCTCACATGCGTAAATTCTTCGGCACGTCGGTGGTCGCCATCAGCGCCGCCGCCATGCTGGCCCTCGCCGGTTGCGGCTCCGGCCGTGACGGCGACTCCGCCACCGGCGGCGAGGCCGCCAAGGGCTTCCCGGCCAACTCCCTGATCGGCGTGGCCCTCCCGGCCAAGACCTCGGAGAACTGGGTCCTCGCCGGTGACCTGTTCACCAACGGCCTCAAGGAGGCCGGCTTCGAGGGCAACGTGCAGTACGCCGGCGCGTCGACCACGGTCGCCGACCAGCAGGCGCAGATCACCTCCATGGTGACCAAGGGCGCCAAGGTCATCGTCATCGGCGCGACCGACGCCGCGCAGCTGTCGACCCAGGTCGCGGCGGCCCACGCCGCCGGTGTGAAGGTCATCGCCTACGACCGGCTGATCACCAACACCCCGGACCTCGACTACTACGTCGCGTTCGACAACTTCAAGGTCGGCCAGCTCCAGGGCCAGGCCCTGCTGGACGGCATGAAGGCCAAGAAGCCGAACGGCCCGTACAACGTCGAGCTGTTCTCCGGCTCGCCGGACGACAACAACGCCGGTGTCTTCTTCAACGGCGCGATGGACGTGCTCAAGCCGGAGATCGACAAGGGCAACGTGGTCGTCGCCTCCGGTCAGAAGGAGGTCAAGCAGACCGCCATCCAGGGCTGGAAGGCCGAGGGTGCGCAGGCCCGCATGGACCAGCTGCTGACCTCGACGTACGGCAGCAAGGAGCTGGACGGCGTCCTCTCCCCGAACGACACGCTGGCCCGCGCCATCCTGACCTCGGTCAAGGGTGCCGGCAAGCCGACCCCGATCGTCACCGGCCAGGACTCCGAGGTGGAGTCGGTCAAGTCGATCGTCAAGGGCGAGCAGTACATGACGATCAACAAGGACACCCGCAACCTGGTGAAGGAGACCATCAACATGGTCAAGGCTCTCCAGGCCGGTGACAAGCCGCAGGTGAACGACACCAAGTCGTACAACAACGGCAGCAAGGTCGTCGACACGTTCCTGCTCCCGCCGGTCGCCGTCACCAAGGCGAACGTGGTCGAGGCGTACGCCTCGGACCCGAAGCTCGCGCCGCTCACCAAGTAATCACCGCACGGTAGATAGCAACGCCGATGGGTCCCGGATCTCCTCTTCCGGGACCCATCGTCGTCCTGACGGCCCCGCACCACCCGGCACCGACCCGGAAGGAGGTCTGACCGTGGCAACACCCGTCCGGTCCAGGCCAGCCGGCGTCGGCCGCCACACCGAATCCCCGCTGCCGTCGGTCCCCGGTGCCAGCCAGGAGGAGATCCGGCGGCAGAATCTCGGCGCGGTGCTGCGCTACGTCCACGTGCACGGGCCGACGTCCCGGGCCGAACTGACCAGCCGGCTCGGCCTCAACCGAAGCACCATCGGCGCCCTCGCGGCCGACCTGGTCGCCAGCGGCCTGGTCACCGAGGAGGCGCCGACCACCGCCCGCCGCGCCGGCCGGCCCTCACTGGTGGTCAGTCCCCGCTTCGACCGGGTCTACGCGCATGCGTTGAGCATCGACGCGGACCGGCTACGTGCCGCCCGGATCGGCCTCGGTGGGCAGATCCTCGATCGGCGGGAGGTCCCGCGACCCAGTGGCCTGTCGGCGGTCGACGCCGTCGGGCCCCTCGCCGACCTGGTCCGGGACATGGAACGGTCGGTGCCCACCGACGGGCTGCTGGTCGGCGGCGCCGCCGCGGTCACCGACACCACCCGTGACCCGGACGGCCGGATCCGGATCGCCAGCATCGACGAGACGCTCGGCGTCGCACTGGAGGCGGAGTTCGGCGGCCGTCCCGGTTTCGTGGCCGGTGACCTGGCCGACATCGCCGGGCTGGCCGAGCACGTCCGGGGCGTGGCGGTGGGCATCGACGACGTCGTCTACCTGCACGGCGACCTGGGTATCAGCGCCGGCCTCATCGTCGGTGGCCGACTGGTGATCGGCCACCGCGGTCACAGCGGCAAAGTCGGCCACATGGTCGTCAACCCCAACGGCCTGCCCTGCGGCTGCGGCTCACGTGGCTGCTGGGAGACCGAGATCTCCGAGGCCGCGTTACTGCGGCACGCGGGCCGCGATCCGAGCGACCGCGCCGCGGTGGCCGAGGTGCTGCGCGCGGCGGCGGACGGCGACCGAACCGCCCGCGCCGCCGTCGAGCAGGTCGCCGGGTGGCTCGGCTTCGGTGTGGCCAACCTGGTCAACGTGGTCAACCCGGACGCCGTGGTGTTCGGCGGGTCGCTTCGTGACATCTTCACCGCCGGAGCGGACGTCGTCCGCGAGCGGTTGGACACCATGCCGCTGCCGGCCTCCCGCGAGCACCTGCGGCTGCATGCGGCGGCACTCGGCCGCGACGCCGTCCTGATCGGCGCCGCCGAGTTGGCCTTCGACAAACTCCTGGCCGACCCGCTCAACGTCGGCGTCGCGGGCCAGGCCGCGACCAGCGAGCCCGGGTAGCCACCCCGGCGCCCGGTGCCGGGGCGCGTCCTGACCCGCTCGACGAATGCGCCCCGGTGGTCGATCCGCCGGGGGCGCGGTCCGTCAGCCTGCCGGCCGTAGCACCCGGCCGGGGCCGGCGGCGTTGTCGGCGGCGGCCTGGCTGCGCTGCGCCCCGGTGACGCAGACGTCGTCGCCGATGAACGCCTCGCGCCAGACGTACCCGGCGACGCAGGTGTGCGGGCCGTACGGTCCGCTGACCCAGCGGCTCGCGGCGACCGCGTTGTCCGCCAGCACCTGGGAGCGGGTCGTGCCGCTGACGCAGACGTAGTCGGACTGGTCGGCGTCGCGCCAGACGTACCCGCTGACGCAGGTGTTGGGGCCGGAGACCAGGCGGGCCGGGTTACGCCGGGACGCGGCGGCGGCGTTGTCGGCGGCGGCCTGGCTGCGCTGCGCCCCGGTGACGCAGACGTCGTCCCCGGCGTACGCCTCGCGCCACACGTAGCCGGCGACGCAGGTGTGCGGGCCGTACGGGCCGTTCACCCAGCGGCTCGGCGCGGCGGCGTTGTCCGCCCACACCTGGCTGCGGGTCGCACCGGTGACACAGACGAGGTCGCCGGCGCGGGCCTCGCGCCAGACGTACCCCTGGAGGCAGCGGTTGACCACGTCGGTGGTCACTGTCACCGATGCGGCGTTGCCGGAGAGCCAGTTCACGCCGATCTGCACGCCGTTGGCGTTGAGCGACTGGGCCGGGCCGCCGCCGGGCCCGGTGCGCAGCAGGGTGGGAGTGCCGTCGCGGACCTCGTGCAGCAGCACCGTGTCGGCGGGGATGGCGGCGCTCCAGCCGGTCTTCCGGCGGAACTCGACGGTGTAGTAGTGGAACAGGTCTGCCGGGTCGAACGGGATGCGGATCAGCTGCGGGCCACTCGCGGCGGGCACCTCCAGCGGGGCCAGGGTGAGGGCGCGCGAGCCGACGCCGTCGGCGGCCATTGTGAAGATCCGGTTCTTCGGCAGCCAGCCCAGCTCGTCGCGGTGCGGCCCGTTGAGCCCGACCGCGCTGGTGCCGTAGTTCGCGGTGTTGAGCGCGTAGATGTGCATGGCGCTCATCTCGTCCCACGGGTCGTCGTACTCGCCCGGTTGGGACCACGGCGCGTTCTGGTAGGTCGTGTCGTTGGAGAACGAGTGGCCCAGGTTGTAGCCGTGCAGCATCTCGTGCGCGGCGAAGCCGACGTTCCAGGCGCCCGGGTCGAGCAGCACCCGGCCGCCGGCCGCGCCGGAATCCACCCAGTCGTTGAGCATGACCGCGATCCGGTTGCCGGCCGGCACCGCGTAGCCGGCGGTCGCCGCCGTGTCCACGCAGCGCTGGATCCGGGTCCAGCGGTCGATCGACTGGAACTGCGCCAACGTGTACGGCATCGTGTACCAGCCCCGCACCACCGAGCCGGCCAGCGACACCCGCCCGCCGGACTGGTCGGCGAGGTAGTCCGCCACGCCACCGGTGCCGACCCCGGCCGCGGTGAGGAAGTTGGCGAAGTGCGACGGCGGTTGTGGCTCCGCCGGCTTGTCGCTGAACTTGCACAGCAGCACCGACCAGGAGGTCGCGTTGCGGATGGGGCTGGCCGTCGCCGGGGCGGCCGGCAACGCCACAGCGCCCAACGTGGCGCAGGCGAGCGCCACGGCTGACGCGGCGACCCGACGGAGGATTCTAAACTTCACGCGTACGCTCCCATCTCCGCGACCCGGCCAACCCGGGCCCCGAGTCCACATCGGAGCACTGTGGGTAAGCGAATCAGCGCGTTGAGTCGCGTTGGCGACGGGCCGGAATCCGACTTCGCCGTCCGGAGGTCCTGGCTCGCGCTGACCGTCGAAGGGCCTGCGCTGACGGGTGCTCGCCGAGGCCCCTGCCCCCGACGAACACCCGTCGCCCGGCTACGCGATCCGGCGGATCCGGCGCACGGCGAGATAGAGCAGGAGCAGGGCCAGGGCGACGAAGATGCCCGTCTCGATCCCCTGGAACAGCCAGAACCGGTCCGCCGGCTGGTACAGCTGCCAGTTGTACGCCCCCGGTTCGATGCCGAGTTCAGCACCGCAGACCCGACCCTCCGGCCCCCTGCCGCCCGGCGGACACTGGATCCGACCGCCCTCCGCGATCATCGTGCCGTCGGGGTTCCGGACGCCCTGGGCGAGGATCCAGTCGCCCCGGCTGATCTCCGGCGGTCCTTCCCCCTCGATCGAGAAGGTCTGGGTGCGGGCCGGCTGGTAGTGCCGTCGGGCCAGCAGCTCCACCGCTGCCCGGACGCCGATGTAACCGGCGAGGGTGATGCCCATGGCGGGCAGCATCCGCTTCCAGACGGTGCCGGCGAAGACGCCAAGCGCCACGGCGAACACTGTGTACCCGATCGGGACGATGCCCTGCAGATCGAAGACGATCATGCCGAACCGGCCCTCGTGCGCGGCCTTGGTGAGCGGGTCGACCCACCAGGACATGCCCAGCCCGTAGACCGTCGCGAGGATCAGGACGCCCGCGCCCACCAGCCCGAACTTCACAAGGGCCCAGCGGGTGCGGCCGACGCCCTGGGTCCAGACGAAGCGGTGGGTGCCCTGTTCCACCTCGCGCGCGACAAGCGGGGCACCCCAGAAGAGGCCGACCAGCGCCGGCAGGGTGATCAGCAGTACGGCCACCAGACTGAGGTTGCCGTACTGGTTGCCGAAGCGCCGAAAGCCCGCCTCGCAGGTCTCCCGGGTTGTCTGCGCCACGTCGGCGCGGGCGAGTTGGCTGGTGCAGTCCGTCAGCCCGAGGTCGGCGAAGGTGTGCCGCATCGCCAGGCCGATCGGCACCAGCAGCGCGGCGAGCGCCGCGAGCCCCAGCAGGGTGTAGAGCGCCTGCTTGCGGTGTTGCCGCCAGGTCAACCAGATCATGCCGCCACTCCCCACTCGCTGTGCCTGGTCTGCGTGGTGCCGTCGGCCAGGTAGGCCAGCACGACGTCCTCGAGGCTGACCTCGCGGACCGTCCAGGCCGGGTCGGTGACCGGGCCGTCGGTGCGGACCAGCAGCGTGGACTGCCGGTCGGTGTGGCTGGCCCGGATCACGGCGGCGACGCCCCCGACGACGCCGCCGTCGTGCCGGGGGCCGACCAGTTGGCGGTGCTCGGTGACCAGGTCGTCGACGGCGCCGGTGAGCTGCACCTGGGCGGAGTTGAGCACGATCAGGTAGTCGCAGACCCGTTCCAGGTCGGCCAGTAGGTGCGAGGAGAGCAGGACGGTGGTGCCGGACTCCGCGACGCTGCCCATCAGCGACTGGAGAAACTCCCGCCGGGCGAGGGGGTCGAGGCTGGCGACCGGCTCGTCGAGCAGCAGCAGCCGCGGTCGCTTGGCCAGGGCGAGCGCGAGCGCGACCTGCGCCCGCTGACCGCCGGAGAGCTTGCCGACCGGCCGGTCCGGTGGGATGCCGAGCTGGGCCAACCGCTGGCGGGCCAGCGTCGCGTCCCACCGCTTGTTCAGCTTGCCGCCGGCGATGACCAGCTCGGCGGCGGTGAAGTCCCGGTAGAGCGGGGTGTCCTGGGCGACGAAGCCGATGTCGGCCAACCCCTCCGTGTCGCCGTAGGGAGATCTACCGAAGACGCGCACCGCGCCCCCGTCTGGCTTGAGCAGGCCGACGGCCAGGTGCAGCAGCGTGCTCTTGCCCGCGCCGTTCGGCCCGACCAGCGCGGCGATCCGGCCGGCCGGCAGCTGTAGCGAACAGTCGCGCAACGCCCAGGTGCTGCCGTACCGCTTGCCCAGCCGGTCGGCCTCCAAGATCATGTCCATCCTCTGTCCTCTCGATCCGGCTGCGCCAGCGGCTTCGTGGCGGAGCAGCCCTTGCTTCGGTGCCTGGTGGTTCGCTCGCTGCGCACGCTCAGGCGGGCTCCTTCTGCGGGGCGTCGTCGGCGAGGGTGGCTCGCAGCGTGGTCTCCACCAGGGCGATGACGTCCTCGGCCGAGAGGCCCGCGGCCTGCGCGCGGTGCAACCAGGCGACCAGGTCCTCGCGGAGCTCGGCCTGGTTGGGCAGGGATGCGCCGGCCAGGGTGCGCTGGACGAACGTGCCCACCCCGGGTCGGCCACCGACCAGACCCTCGATCTCCAGCTCCCGGTACGCCTTCAGCACCGTGTTCGGGTTGATCGCCAGTGACTGCGCGACGTCCCGGACCTTCGGCAACTGGTCGCCCGGAGTCAGCAGACCGACGCGCAGCGACTGCTTCACCTGCTGCACGAGCTGCATGTAGGTGTTCACCTTCGACCGGCTGTCCAACACGAACTCGATCACTCGTGATGATCCTTCCTGTTGTCCTACGACAGTAGGACTAATAGACAGCTTCATCGGCGCTCCCGCTCCTGTCAAGTGCGCGGCGCGTCGCGGTGCATCCGGCGCGTCGGGCTCGGTGGCACCGGCGGGCCAGCGGTTGGCACCAACGGGTCAGCCCACCGGGAAGGGACCGGCAACCAATTCGCGCCGACGGGGAGGTGTTCGATGGTCACCAACGAACTGGCGACGTCGACAGCGACTCCACTACAGGTGGCTCGCTCCCGGGGGCGGGTACGCGGGCGGCTGATCCTGCTCGGCCCGGCGTTCGTCGCCGCCGTCGCCTACGTCGACCCCGGCAACTTCGCCACCAACTCCGCCGCCGGTGCCCGCTACGGCTACCTGCTGGTCTGGGTCGTGGTGGTGGCCAACCTGATGGCGATGCTGGTGCAGACCCTCACCGCCAAGCTGGGTCTGGCCACCGGGCGCAGCCTGCCCGAGCTGTGCCGGGAGCGGCTGCCCCGGCCGCTGAACCGGCTGATGTGGGTGCAGGCCGAGTTGGTCGCCATGGCCACCGACCTGGCCGAGGTGATCGGCGGCGCGGTCGCCCTGTACCTGCTCTTCGGCATTCCGCTGCTGCCCGGCGGGCTCATCATCGGCACGGCGGCGTTCGCCGTGCTCGCCCTGCGCTCGCGCGGGTTCCGCGCCTTCGAGATCGCCATCGCCGTACTGCTCGGTGTGATCGTCCTGGCCTTCGCCGCCAACCTGCTCGCCTCCGGCTCGGACCCCGGCTCCGCCATGGCCGGTCTGGTGCCTCGGCTCCAGGGCACCGACAGCGTGCTGCTGGCCGCCGGCATCCTGGGCGCCACCGTCATGCCGCACGTCATCTACGTGCACTCCGCACTGACTCGCGACCGCATCCCGGCCGCCGACGACATCGAGCGTCGGGTCCTGTTCCGGGGCCAGCGCACCGACGTGCTGCTCGCCCTGAGCGCGGCCGGCGCGGTGAACCTCGCCATGCTGCTGATCGCGGCGGCCAGCTTCCGCGGCGGCGGCCCGGGTGGCGCGGACAGCCTGGAGGGTGTGCACGCCGGGCTCGGCCAGACCATCGGCACCGCTGCGGCGTTCGGGTTCGCCGTCGCTCTGCTGGTCTCCGGGCTGGCCTCCACGAGCGTCGGCACCTACGCCGGCGAAGTGATCATGCAGGGCTTCCTGCGGCGGCGGGTGCCGTTGTTGCTGCGCCGACTGGTCACCCTGCTGCCCGCTCTGGCCGTACTCGCCATCGGCCTCGACCCCACCCGGGCGCTCGTGCTGTCCCAGGTCATCCTCAGCTTCGGCATCCCGTTCGCGCTGATCCCGGTGGTCGCCTTCACCCGACGCCGCGACCTGATGGGCAACCTGGTCAACCACCCGCTCACCACCGCCGCCGCGTCGCTGGTGGCCGTGCTGGTGGTCGCGCTCAACGCGTTCCTGCTGTGGCAGGTCACCGCCGGCTGAGGTCGCTGGTCGGCCGGGCCGGCGGAAACGGGTGCGGTCAGGTGCGACGGCCCTCGTCGCGGGTGGGGATCTCCTGGCGCTGTTCGAGGGCGTCGGCCGGATTGGCGTCGGCCGGCAGCGACGTCACCTCCTCGAGCGTGCCCGCCGGGAGGGCGCCCTGCTCGGCCAGGTCCGCCTCGGACGCTTCCGGGTCGACGTCACCCGACACCCGGTCCGGCGGCCCGTAGTCGACGGCGTTCTGCCGCTGCTCTTGGGCGTCCGCCTCCGGGGGAGGAAACGTGTCGCCCTGATCATCCCGGTACGTGCTCATCGGAGCCTCCTGCCCGGCGGGTGTCGACATGCCGCCGGGCCGCTGCCTACCCCGCATCGCGGAACTCAGGCCTCCCACTTCGGGTCACGACCGCTGGCGGCGACCGCCCGGCGCAGCCAGGGCGGCGTTCGGCTCGCGCGGATGCTGACCCCGCCGGTGGCCCGGATCGGCCAGGATGGGCAGGTGGCCGGGGCACGGCCGCGACGAGGAGGGTGGGCGATGCGGGTACGCGGGCGGTTGACCTGGGGGCGGCGCGCCCGTGCGGGCGCGGCGCTGGCGGCGGTGCTCGCCGGCGCGGTGGCGCCGGCCGTCGCGCTGACGCCGGCAGCGGCGGCGGGTGCGGCGGCGGCCGGGACGCCGGTGTGCCAGGTGCGCGACGACCGGCTCCGCGAGATCTCCGGGATGGTCGCCACCGACGACGGGTACGTAATGATCAACGACGGTGCCGACGACGAGGCCCGCCGCCGGATCTTCTTCCTCGACCAGCGCTGCGCGGTGGTCCGGGCGGTGGCCTTCCCGTCCCGCCCTCGCGACACCGAGGACCTGGCCATCGGTCGCGACGGCACCGTCTGGGTCGCCGACATCGGCGACAACGACCACTCCCGGCCGACGATCGCCGTCTGGCGGCTCGCTCCCGGGGCGGACGAGCCGGTGCTGCACCGGATGACCTACCCGGACCGCCCGCACGACGCGGAGGCGTTGCTGCTCGACGCGTCCGATCGACCGCTGATCATCACCAAGGGCGGCAGCGGCACCGTCTTCCTGTACGCCCCGACCGCCGCGCTGCGGCCGGGGGCGACGACGCCGCTGGCCTCGGTCGGCCAGGTGACCCTGCCGACGACAAGCACCAGCAACCCGTTCTCGTTCCTCGGGCGCGGTGTGATCACCGGAGCGGCGAGCGCACCGGACGGGCGTCGGGTGGTGCTGCGCAGCTATGCCGACGCCTTCGAGTACGACGTGCCCGATGGCGATGTGGTCCGCGCGCTGACCACCGGCACCCCGCGGATCACCCCTTTGCCGGACGAGCCCCAGGGTGAGTCGGTCACCTACAGTCGCGACGGCCGGTCGTTGCTCACCGTCTCCGAATCCGCCGACCAGCCAGCGGGCACCCGTCCGACAGTCCTGCGCTACCCGACCACTGACGGACCGGCCACCGCCGCGCGCCCGACGGGGTCGGCCGCTTCGGCGTTGCCCACCCTTGTCCGTCCGATCGCCGAGGACACCACCGGCCTGGGCGGCCGGACCTGGCTGCTGGTGGCCGGCGCCGGCACGATGGTGGCGCTGCTCGGCCTGGCCGGCGTGCTGCGCTGGCGGCACACGACGCGTCGGTGAGCGGACGCCGACGGTGCGGCAGGATGGTGGAATGACCGTGCTGTCCACATTGCGTCACCCGATCATCGCGGCCCCGATGGCGGGTGGCCCGTCCACGCCAGCGCTGGCGGCAGCCGTCTCCGCCGCCGGTGGACTGGGCTTCCTGGCCGCCGGGATGATCGACACCGAGCGGTTGGCCGCCGACGTCGCGGAGGTTCGCGCGCGTACCGACCGGCCGTTCGGCGTCAACGTCTTCCTGCCCGACCCCGGCGGCATCGACGACGCCGCCGTCCGGGCGTACGCCGAGCGGCTCGCCCCGCAGGCCGCCGAGCGCGGGGTGAGCCTGGGCGAGCCGGTGGGCGGCGACGACGCGTACCCGGAGAAACTGGCCGCGCTGCTCGCGGACCCGGTCCCGGTCGTGTCCTTCGTGTTCGGGCTGCCGGACCGGGCGGCGGTGCTCGCCCTGCGCGAACGGGGCACCGAGGTCTGGGCCACCGTCACCCGCCCGGACGCCGCGACGACCGCCGCCGACCTGGGCGTGGACGCGGTGGTGGTGCAGGGCACCGAGGCCGGTGGGCATCGGGGCGGTCTGCCGGACGACGACGACTACGCGCTGTTGCCGCTACTCCGGTTGGCCGCCGCCCGCTGCGACCGGCCTCTGGTGGCCGCGGGCGGCATCGTCGACGGTCCCGCGCTGGCCGCCGTGCTGGCTGCCGGTGCCGCCGCCGGGCAGCTCGGCACGGCCTTCCTGCGCTGCCCGGAGGCGGGCAGTTCGCCGATGCACCGGGCGGCGGTGGCCGGGGCCGCGCCGACCGCGCTGACCCGGTCGTACACCGGCAAGCGGGCCCGGGGCGTGGCCAACGACTTCCTGCGCCGGCACGACGCGTCGGCGCCGACAGGTTATCCCCAGGTGCTACACCTGACGCGTCCGCTGCTGGCCGCCGCCCGGCGCGACGGCGACGCCTCGGTCGCGAACCTGTGGGCGGGGCAGGCGCACCCCCTCGCGCGGGACCTGCCGGCAGCCGAGGTGGTCACCGAGGTGAGCGCCGGTGCCCGAGCCGCGTTGGCGGCGGTGGTCGAGCGGTCGGCACGCTGGGGCTGAGCGGCGGCCTCGGGCCGGCGGGACGGCCGACCGGGAAACCCGTAGAGTCTCGCCGTGATCGAGATCGGTGCGCAGGTCGACCTGTCCTACCCGCCCGACCGGGTCTGGCTCGCACTGACCGATCGGAAGTTGCTCGGACGGTGGTTCGCCGAGGCCGACGTGGTCGAGGGCGTGGCGGACCGACTGCTGCTGCACACTGCTGAGTTGCCCGGCTTCGAGGCCAACGTCGAGGTCGAGGTGACCGAGCGGCAGGACCCGGCACTCCTCGTGCTGGCCTGCGACGAGGCCGGCCGGCTCAGTGAGCTGACCTGCGCGGTCACGGCCACCAGCCAGGGCTGCCGGCTGGAGGTGCGGGAGGTCACGACGCACGGCGCGTGGTCCGCCGACCAGCACGACCCACGCGAGCAGCAGCTGCGGCAGGCGCTCACCGTACGGCTGCCGGCCATCCTCGACTGGCTCGCGTTCCAGCAGGTCGACCTGCGCGGGGGCGGCGGGATGACCGCCGAGCTGCCGCTGATCGGCGCGCTCGGCACGTCCGGACGCACCCGCCGTCGGCGTCGCACCCTGGTCGCCCTGGTCGCCGGGGTCGCGCTGCTGGCGGGAACGGCGGCCTGGATAACGTTGCCGCCCGAGTCGAAGCCCACCGCCACCCCGGCATCGACAGCCGCGCCGTCGCCGTCCGTGACGGCCGGCGTGACCCCCGCCGCGCCGACGGTGAGCCGCTCGACGCGCCCCTCGCGGAGCACCGCGTCGGCGACCACCCGCCCGAGCCGGACCCCGTCGGCGACGCCCCCGAGTCCGCCCGCGTCCGCTGCGCCACCCCCGCCGCCAGCGCCAGCGGTGGTGGCCCGGTACGAGACCGACTCCAGCCGACTGTTCGGCTACACGGGTGAGGTCGTGGTCGACAACCCGGGCGGCGTAGCGGTGGCGGACTGGGCCGTGGTGGTCACCCTCGGCGAGGGCACCACCGTCGACGACGTCGACGGCGCGGACTGGCGACAGGACGGGCGGTCGATCACCTTCACCGGAGCCCCCGTGGCGGCCGGGGGGTCCCGGACGGTCAGCTTCGACGTCCGCGACAGCCGGCCGAAGGCCCGGGAACCGGAGAGCTGCACGATCGGCGGACAACCCTGCGCGGGCCTCTGACTAGGCTGCCGGCATGGCACTGCTGCACAGGGCGACCCTGCGCCCCACGAAGCTCGACCTGCTGGCGACCTGGCTTCCCGGCCGACAGTGGTTCGCCGGGTCCGCCGGCGTCGAGCTGGTGAGCCGAGGCGCCTACCGATTCGACGATCCGGCCGGCGAGGTCGGCATCGAGACGCTGCTGGTCAGCACCGCTGACGGGCCGGTCCATCACGTCCCGCTGACCTATCGGGCCGCGCCCCTCGACGGTGCGGACGGCTGGCTGGTCGGCACCACCGAGCACTCGGTGCTCGGCCGGCGCTGGGTGTACGACGGCTGCGTCGACAAGGTGTACGCCGCCGCGCTCGCCCACGCCATCCGCACCGGCTCCGGCCAGGCGGAGCAGTACTTCGAGGTGGACGGTCGGCGTGAGGTGCGCGAGCCGACAGTGACGATCGCGGTCAGCGGCGCCGTGGACGCCGACGCGGCCCCGGTCGGCGCCGTGCGCCGGGTGGTCGACGAGGACAGCACCCTCGTCGTCACCGACACCGTCGAACTGGTCGTCGTCCGCCGTCCCGGCGCTGCCGACGCCGCCGGGGCTGCCCTGCTGGGCAGTTGGCCCGGTCAGCCGACGAGCGTGTTGCTGGCGTACGTCCGGGCGCGGTGAGGGTGATCTGGTCGCACACCCGGGCCACCGCCGACCCGGGCCAGCTCAGCGCGCTGCTGGCAGCACCCCGCCGC
>NZ_JBEXHQ010000045.1:0-22179 GCF_040607915.1 Micromonospora sp. NPDC005215
GGCGGGGCGGGGCGGCGGGGCGGGGCGGCGGGGCGGGGCGGCGGGGCGGGGCGGGGCGGGGTCAGCGCACTACTTGGCCGCGGAGGATCGTGCGGGACGGGGCGCGGACGACGCGGAGGTCGAGGCGGGGGTCCTCCGGGTAGACAGTCAGGTCGGCGAGACCGCCCTCGACCAGGCCGGGGAAGCCGAGCCACTCCCGGGCGCCCCAGGAGGCGGCGGCGAGCACGTCGATCGGCGCCATACCCGCCCGCTCGTGCAGCAGCAGCATCTCCTCGGCGGCCAGCCCGTGGTCGATGCCGCCGCCGGCGTCGGTGCCCACGTAGATCGGCACTCCCGCCTCGTGCGCGGCGCGCACCACCTCGGGGAAACCGTCACGCAGCGCGAGCATGTGGTCGGCGTACCCGGGGAACCTGGCCCGTGCCTGCTCGGCGATGCCGCCGAAGGTGGCGATATTGATCATCGTGGGGATCAGCGCGGTGCCCCGCCGGGCCATCTCGTCGATCAGGTCGAGGCTGAGCCCGGTGCCGTGTTCCACCGAGTCCACCCCGGCCCGCACCATGATCTCGACCGCTGATTCGGAGAAGGTGTGCACCGCGGCGCGTACCCCGGCGTCGTGCGCGGCCCGCACGGCAGCGGTGAGGGTGTCCGCGTCCCAGGCCGGCGCCAGGTCACCCACGCCGCGGTCGATCCAGTCGCCGACCAGCTTGACCCAGCCGTTGCCGGCCCGCGCCTGCGCGGCCACCGTGGCGGCCACCTCGGCGGCGCCCACCTCCACCCCGATGTCGCGCAGGTAGCGCTTCGGTGGCGCGACGTGCCGGCCAGCGCGCGCCAGTCGCGGCAGGCCCGGTTCGTCGTCGAGTTCGGGGTACGGGTACGGCGAGCCGGCGTCGCGGATCGCCAGCACGCCGGCGTCCCGGTCGAGGTGGGCCAACTCGCGGGCCTGGTCGAGGGAGGTGATCGGGGCGCCGCCGCGGGCGATGCCGATGTGGCAGTGCGCGTCGACAAGCCCGGGCAGGACGAAGCCGCCGTCGACCACCGTCTCCGCGCCGGGCACCGGGGTGAAGGTCACCCGGTCGCCGACCAGCCACAGATCGCGGACCTCGTCGTCGGGGAGCAGCACACCGCGCACGTGAAGAGCCATGCGCACAGTCCTACCCGATCACTCCTCCTCGGGGGCGAGCAGGTCGTTCTTCCGGGTGGTCAGGGCGGGCAGGTCGACGGAGACCTTCCACGGGTGCTCGGTGACGAACAGGTCCTCGGTGTGCGCGACCTGCTCGTACTCACGATTGGCGCCGAGCACGTACTCGGTGAGCGTGACGCGTTCCTGGAGCGGATCCACCACCCAGTAGGACCGGATGCCGGCGTGCTCGTACACCTTCGCCTTGTCGTACAGCCCGCCGTCACCGACACGCGTCAGCGCGGGCCCTTGTCGCCGCCCTTGCCGAGCTTGTTGAAGTCGATCTTCGGGAGCTTGAAGCCGGGCGGTAGGCCCTGGCCGCCCGCGAGGTCGTTCGGGTCCATCCCCGGCGGGAGCTGCGGCATGCCACCCGGGAAGCCCGCGGGCATCCCGGCACCGGCGCCCGTGCGGGGCCGACCGCCGCCCTTGGTGCCCTTGCGCTTGTTCTTCGGGCTCTTGGTCGCCTTGCGTCGGCCGCCGCCGGGCAGGCCCATCATGCCGCCCATCTGCTTCATCATCTTCTGCGCGTCGGCGAAGCGGTTGAGCAGCTGGTTGACGTCCATCACGGTGACCCCGGAGCCGTTGGCGATGCGCGCCCGGCGGGAACCGTTGAGGATCTTCGGGTTGGTGCGCTCGCCCGGGGTCATCGACCGGATGATCGCGGTGACCCGGTCGAAGTGGCTGTCGTCCAGGTCGGCGAGCTGGTCCTTCATCTGCCCCATGCCGGGCATCATGGCCAGCACGTTGGCGATCGGGCCCATCCGCCGCACCGCGATGAGCTGGTCGAGGAAGTCGTCAAGCGTGAACTGCTCACCGCCCATCAGCTTGGCGGTCATCTTCTCCTTCTGATCGGAGTCGAAGGCCTGCTCGGCCTGCTCGATCAGAGTGAGGACGTCGCCCATGCCGAGGATCCGGCTGGCCATCCGGTCGGGGTGGAAGACGTCGAAGTCCTCCAACTTTTCGCCGGTGGACGCGAACAGGATCGGCTGCCCGGTCACCTCGCGGACCGACAGCGCGGCGCCACCGCGGGCGTCGCCGTCGAGCTTGGAGAGCACCACACCGGTGATGCCGACGCCGTCGCGGAACGCCTCGGCGGTGCGGACCGCGTCCTGACCGACCATCGCGTCGATGACGAAGATGACCTCGTCCGGCGAGACGGCGTCGCGGATGTCGGCGGCCTGCTGCATCATCTCGGCGTCGATGCCGAGCCGGCCGGCGGTGTCGACGATGACGATGTCGCGGGCCGCCCGCTTCGCGTGCTCGATCGAGGCGCGGGCCACCTGCACCGGGTCACCGGTGCCGTTGCCGGGCTCCGGGGCGTACACCTCGACGCCGGCCCGGCCACCGAGCACCTGGAGCTGCCCGACGGCGTTGGGGCGCTGGAGGTCGGCGGCGACGAGCAGGGGCTGGTGCCCCTGGCTCTTGAGCCAGCGGGCCAGCTTGCCGGCCAGGGTGGTCTTACCGGAACCCTGGAGACCGGCCAGCATGATCACGGTCGGCGGCTGCTTGGCGAACTGGAGCCGCCGGCCCTCGCCGCCGAGCACGGTGATCAGCTCTTCGTTGACGATCTTGATGATCTGCTGGGCCGGGTTCAGCGCCTCGGAGACCTCGGAGCTGCGGGCCCGCTCCTTGACGGCCGCGATGAAGCCCTTGACCACCGGCAGCGCGACGTCCGCCTCCAGCAGCGCGAGGCGGATCTCGCGCGCGGTGGCGTCGATGTCGGCGTCGGTGAGCCGCCCCTTGCCGCGGAGCTTGGTGAAGATCCCGGACAGGCGGTCACTCAAGGTGTCAAACACGCGAACATCCCGTTTGTCAGTGTTCCGGCGGGCACAACGCGGCCGGCACTGCGGAGTCCGGCCACCGCTAGGGTAACCGCCCCGCCGCAAGGCCGCTGTCGCCCGGCCCGGGCCTCACCCCGACACCAACCCCGACTGGTACGCGAACACGACGAGCTGGGCCCGGTCCCGGGCTCCCAGCTTGCCCATCGCCCGGCTGACGTGGGTGCGCGCGGTCGCCGGGCTGACCACCAGCCGGGCGGCGATCTCCTCGTTGTTCAGCCCCTCACCGACCAGGCCGACCACCTGGCGCTCCCGGTCGGTGAGCGTGTCCAGCCGAGGGTGCGGGCGGGGCACCCGGGACGGCCGGGTGGCGAACTCCCGCACCACCCGACGGGTCACCGACGGCGACAGCAGCGCCTCCCCCTCGGCGACCAACCGGATCGCGCGCAGCAGCTCAGCCGGTCGGGTGTCCTTGGTGAGGAACCCGCTCGCGCCGTGCCGCAGCGCGTCGAAGACGTACTCGTCCAGCTCGAAGGTGGTCAGCACCACCACCCGGGTGGCGGTCAGTTCGGGGTCCGCGACGATCCGCCGCGTCGCCTCGATGCCGTCGATGCCGGGCATCCGGATGTCCATCAGCACCACGTCCGGTCGCTCCCGACGCGCCAGCTCCACCGCCCGCAGCCCGTCGGCCGCCTCGCCGGCCAGTGCCAGGTCGTCCTCGCTCTCCACAAGCGCGCACAGACCGAGCCGGACCAGGTCCTGGTCGTCGGCGATCAGCACCCGGATCACGTGGCCGGCTCCGCGGGCAGTCGGGCGTACACCCGGAAGCCGCCACCGGCGTGCGGCCCGGTGGTCAACCACCCGCCCAGCGCCGTGACCCGCTCCCGCATCCCGGCCAGACCGTGCCCGCTCTCGTCGTCGGCCGGGTCGGTCCCGGCGGCCCTGGCACCCGCACCCCGGTCGGTGACCTCGACCGTCACCTCGTCGGCGCGGTAGTCAACTGTCACCTGCGCGTTCGCCACCCCCGCATGGCGCAGCACGTTGGTCAACGCCTCCTGCACCAGGCGGTACGCGGCCAGGTCCAGCGCGGCCGGCAGCTCCCGGGGGGCACCGACCACACGTACCTCGACGGCGAGCCCGGCGCCGGCGAGCCGGTCGCGTAGTGCCGGCAGCCGGGCCAGGCCGGGTACCGGCTCGCGCTCCGCACCCCGCCGAACCGCGCCCAGCGTGACCCGGAGTTCGTCAAGCGCCTCACGGCTGGTCCGGCTGATCGCGGTCAGCGCGGTCTCCGCCTGCTCGGGTCGTTTCGGCAGCAGGTGCAGGGCGATCTCCGCCTGCATGCTGATCGCGGCCAGCCCGTGCCCCACCACGTCGTGCACCTCCTGCGCGATCCGCAACCGCTCCTCGTCGGCCCGCCGCCGGGCCTCCTCGGCGCGACCGCGGGCCTCCTCGGCCCGGCTGCGCGCCGCCACCTCGCGGTTGACCCGCACCACGACCCCCACCGCGAACGGTACGGCCACCCAGGCCGACGCCGGGAGCACTCCGGCCCAGCCCGGGGCCGGACCCCGGGACCAGAAGACGTGCGTCAGCAACACCACGAACGCGCCGCCGATGACGAGCGCCGCCGGACGCACCGGCAGCCGCACCGCCACCGTGTACACCGCGACCAGGAACGTGAGCAGGATCGGCCCGTACGGATAGCCGAGCACCAGGTACGTCGCGGTGTCCACGGTCACCACGGCGAGGGTGGTGACCGGGACCTGCCGCCGGGCCAGCAGAGCGAGCGCGGCCACCGCGATCAGCAGTCGACTCGCGGTGTCCACCGGTCTCGACCCGGGCTGGTTGTCACCGGCCAGACCGGTGGCGAGTTGCCCGAACCCGAGCAGCGCCAGGGCAAGCACGGCGTCCGCCGCCGCGGCCCGCCACCCACGCTGCCCGTTCCATCGCATGGCCGTCATTCTGCCCGCGCCGACGCCCCCCGACGTGCGTCCGCGAGCGACACCGTTCCTACGCCCCCGGACGTAGGGGCCGCCACAACCCCGGCCCACGTCCCGCGCCTGGAGAGAGCCGCAGGTCAGACAGCGGCCAGGACGGCTTCCTCCAGGCGCGCTCGGGCCTCGTCGTCCGGCCAACCGCCGACCAGGTAGAAGGCGTCCACCACGTCCGCGCCGAGAGTGGAGATGCGCGCTGCGCGGACCAGTGCGCCCGCCTCGTCGAGCGCGCAGGTGACCCGGTAGAGCAGGCCGGCGGCGTCGGCAGCGCGTAGCTCCAGCAGCACGGCGTCGGTGGCCGCCTCGCGGTGCCAGACAACCCGGGGAGCGGCACCGCTGCCCCGGGCGGCGAGCGCCCGACCGCGCAGTCGCTGGGTGACCGACACGTCACCGCCGACCGCCCGGCGCAGGTCGGCGCGGAGCGGCACCGGATCCGGCGGCAGGCCGTAGCGGGGTTGCACCCGGCACTCGACAAGTGCCCGGCCGTCGACCACTGACGCGTCCGCGGAGATCACTTCCAACCGGTGCAGGGCCAGGCAGCCGGCGACCGTGGCGAGCAGGCCCCGCCGGTCGGCCGCGGCGACCGACACCCGGTCCCCGGTCAGGTGGACGACCGGCAGTGGCCCGGCCAGCAGTGCCGGGTCCGGTGCCGGCGGCTCGGGCAGCACGCCGGTGTCGAGTGCGGTGCGGACCCGGGCGACCAGCTCGGCGACGAGCCGGCCCTTCCAGTCCGACCAGGCCGCCGGCCCGGTCGCCGCCGCGTCGGCCCGGACCAGCGCGTGCAGCAGGTCGAGGGTGCCGGTGTCACCGACCGCCTCGGCCACCGCGGCGATGGTGACCGGGTCGGCCAGGTCCCGGCGGGTGGCCACGTCGGGCAGCAGCAGGTGCAGACGGACCAGCGTGCCGATCAGCTCCACTTCGCTGGGGGGCAGACCGATCCGGGTCGCCGCCGCCTGGGCAACGGGCACGCCGACGGTGCTGTGATCACCGGGGAGGCCCTTGCCGATGTCGTGCAGGAGAGCACCGAGGAGCAGCAGGTCGGGGCGTTCCACCTCGCGGGCGTGCCGGCTGGCCTCGTGAGCGGTCTGCACGAGGTGCCGGTCGAGGGTGTAGCGGTGCACCGGGTTGTGCTGGGGCAGGCTGCGTAGTCGGGTCCACTCGGGCAGCCAGCCGTCGACCAGGCCGTACCGGTCGCAGGTCTCCCAGGCGGGCACCAGGCCGGGACCGGCGCCGAGCAGAGTGGTAAGCGCGGCCCGGGCCTCGGCCGGCCAGGGCGCGGGCAGCGGCGGGCAGTACGCCGCCAGCCACTCGCAGGTGGCCCGTGCGATCGGCAGGCGGGTCGTAGCCGCCGCGGCGGCCACCCGCAGCGAGAGGCTCGGGTCGGGGCGCGCCCCGATCGCCGTCCGGGCCAGCACCAACTCACCGTCGTGCTCGACCACGTCACGGGCCACCGGTCGACGCGCCGGGCGGCCGTTGCCGCCTCGGGACCGGCCGGAGCGCAGCCGGTCGGCGGCGCGGAAGGCGTCATCCAGAGCGTGGCTGACCGTGCGCGCGTCACCGGCGACCCGCCGCAGGAGGGCGTCGCCGTCTTCCACGACGGCTCCAGGCCGCCGCGCGGCGTCCGACGCGCCGGGCTGGAGTTGTCGCAGACCGAGCAGGGCGGCCACCCCGTCGCGTTCCTGGGCGACCAACCGGTCGACCCGGCGGCCGACCTGCTGGTGCAGGGCGTCCCGGGTGTCCAGCAGGCGAAGGTGGGCGGCGCGGACGGCGGGACGCAGCGCGTCGGTGATGCCGGCGGCGGAGATCGCCCGCAGCAGACCCACGTCGCGCAGGCCACCGGCGGCCTCCTTGAGGTCGCCCTCCAGCAGAAACGCCAGCTCACCGTGGGCCTGCCAGCGCGCGGTGGTGACCTCCCGCAGGCCGGGCAGGTGCCGTACGGCGGTGCGCCGCCAATGATCGGCGGCGGTGCGGATCAACGCGTCGGCCAGCGCTTGGTCGCCCACGATCAACCGGGCGTCGAGCAGCCCGAGGGCGACCTTGACGTCGTCCTGGGCAACGGAGAGCGCCTCGGCGACGGTTCGCACCGAATGGTCGAGTCGCAGGCCCGCGTCCCAGATCGGATACCAGATCGAGGCGGCCAACTCGTTCGTGCCGGGCACCCCGGCGTGCAGCAACACCAGGTCGAGGTCGCTGTACGGGGCACACTGGCGGCGGCCCAACCCCCCGACGGCGAGCAGTGCCACTCCGTCCTGCGCCGGCAGTAACCCGCGCAGAAACGTGTCGTACGCGGCCGCCCGGGCCAGCCGGGCGGCCTCCCCGATCCCCCCGGGAACGCCGACGACCTCGTTGATCAAGAGGTTCGCGTCACCGTCAGCGGTGTTGCCTGACGCGTCCTTCTTGATCAACGAGGTCATGTCAGTCGTGGTCCAGGTCAGAGTGCGTCGAGGCCGCGTTCGCCGGTACGCACCCGGACGACCTCTTCGACACCGGTGACCCAGACCTTGCCGTCACCGATCTTGCCCGTGCGGGCTGCCCCGACGATGGCGTCCACCACCTTGTCCACGTCGATCTCGTCGGTGAGCACCTCTACCCGGATCTTGGGCAGGAACTCGACCGTGTACTCGGCACCCCGGTAGACCTCGGTGTGCCCCTTCTGCCGCCCGTACCCCTGAACCTCGCTGACGGTCAGCCCGGCCACCCCGAGGGCGTGCAGGGCCTCCTTCACCGCGTCCAGCTGGTACGGCTTGATGACCGCGGTCACCAGCTTCATGTCCAACCCCTCCATCCCAGGAACGTTAACCGGCGACCTTTTCGCTTACCGGCTCGGCGGGCTCCGCCTCCGGCTTGGCGCCACTCGTCGTGCCGCCACCGGGGGTGCCGATGCCGGCCATCGCGAACGCGCTGCCCGTGCCGCCACCGGCCGGGGACAGGTCGTAGCTGCTCTCGGCGTGCTCGGCGATGTCGATGCCGTCGACCTCCGCCTCACCCTTGACCCGGAAGCCGATCGTCTTCTCGATGACGAAGGCGAGCACCCAGGCGATGCCGAACGACCAGGCGGTGACGATCAGGCCGGCGAGGGCCTGCCGCCCGAGCTGGGTGGCGCCGCCGCCGTAGAAGAGACCGTCGGAGGCGCCCACCACGTCGGTGATCGCGGCGTTCACCGAGTTGGTGGCGAAGAGGCCGAGCCAGAGCGAGCCGATCCAACCGCCGACGAAGTGCACGCCGACCACGTCGAGGGAGTCGTCGTAGCCGAGCTTGTACTTGAGGCCGACGGCGAGCGCACACACCGCACCGGCGACGATGCCGAGCAGGACGGACGCCCACGGGGCGATGAAACCACAGGCCGGGGTGATGGCGACCAGACCGGCGACGGCGCCGGACGAGGCACCCACCATTGTCGGCTTGCGGGTCTTGACCCACTCGACAGCGATCCAGCCGAGCACCGCCGCCGCCGTGGCGAGCTGGGTGTTGATGAAGGCGAGGCCGGCGACCGAGTCGACTGTCAACTCCGAACCGGCGTTGAACCCGAACCAACCGAACCACAGCAGACCCGCACCGAGCGCGACCAGCGGGATGTTGTGCGGCTTCATGCCCTCCCGCGGCCAACCGAGCCGCTTGCCGAGCACCAGCGCCACGGCCAGGGCCGCCGCACCGGCGTTGATGTGCACAGCCGTGCCACCGGCGAAGTCCAGCGCGTGGATGTCACCGCCGATGATGCCGCCGCCCCACACCCAGTGCGCGACCGGGAAGTAGACGAGCGTCGCCCAACCGAAGGCGAACAGCAGCCAGCCGGCGAACTTGGCCCGGTCGGCGATGGCACCACTGATCAGCGCGACGGTGATCACCGCGAAGACCATCTGGAAGGCCATGAACACGTAGAGCGGAACCCCGATGCCGCTGGGGTTCTCCGCCGTGGCACCCCACAGGTCGGTCTCGGCGAGGAAGGTCTTGGTGCCGAGGTACGCGCCCGGGTCACCCCAGAAGCCGTTCACGTCGGTCCCGAAGGCGACGCTGAAACCGTAGAACCACCACAGAATAGAGATGAGCCCGATAGCCGAGAAGCTCATCATCATCATGTTGAGTACGCCCTTGGCCCGGTTGAGGCCGCCGTAGAACAGCGCCAGTCCGGGGGTCATGAGCAGCACGAGCGCTGTCGACACCAGCAGCCACGTGGTATTGGCGCCGTCGATCGTCGGTGCTTCAGGCACGCTGGCCTCCTAAAGGTGAAGTCCTCCTTCGCGGCTTTCCGGGGCAGCGTCGCCCGTAGGCCGGTTGCGCGGAAGCTTCGCGGCCGGCTGTTTCACCCACGGTCCCGTGCGGGTTTCCGGTTCGTGACGGGTTGTTTCGTACGTGTCACGAAGTCCGCACAGTCAGCGGCATGGACAATGGTGGATCGTTCGGACGGCGGACGTCGATGGCTGACCGGCCAGGCCCATCGCCCGGTCCGCTTGACGGGACCGGCCGAGCATCGACCGGTTGGCGCTCAGCGGAGGGCGTTCTCCAGGGCGTGCCGCTCGTAGTCGAGCAGCCGCAGATCCCGCATCGGCCGGCGCAGGTGGCCCTTGTGCACGATCCGGACGAACGCCGGCTCACCGGCGGCGGCCATCCGGCGGATCCCCTCGACGTGGTCCACGATCCGTTTGCGGATGGTCCGGATCAGCCGGTGCCGGTCGCGCGGGATCAACCCGTACGCGTCGGCGAAGAGCCGAAGCCGGCGCGGCCGGTCCGGGTGCTTCCAGCCCAGCGTGATCGAGTCCCGGTCCGCGAAGATCGGCACCCAGGTCCAGGCCGCGTACGCCACGTCGTAGATCCGCGCCCCGGGCGAGGCGAGATCGAAGTCGATCAGCCCGAGGGTGCCGTCCGGCCGCCAGATCACGTTGTGCGGCGCGGCGTCGTGGTGGCAGATCACCTCGGTGTCCGGCGGTGGGGGCCCGAACGAGCGCCAGACCGCCCCCGGTGCCGGGGTGAACCCGTACTGCGCGTCGTGGAACATCCGCAGCATCGTGGCGACGGTGACCAGCGCCTCGTCGGTCACCCAGTGCGGGGCGAGCGGATATTCGCCGCACTCCCCCTCCAGGTACGACAGCACCTCACGGTTGCGCTCGTCCATCCCGAGCGCCCGGGGCGCGCCGGTGAAGCCCACGTACTCCAGGTGCCGCAGCAGGGCGTGCACGGACGGCGTCCACGGCCCGGCGTTGCGGCGGACCGTGTCACCGACGCGGACGACGGTGCTCACGTTCCCGCCGTGCAGCGGGATCTCCTGCGAAGTCACGTACGGTCTCCCGAGGCGCTGCGAGGGGTGGCCGGGCTCGCGCCAGCCCGCGTACGCGCGATCGTCGGTGGTCACCCGAGACTACGCGTCCCGTCCGGTGGCCTCGGTCCCCAGCAACGCGTCAACGAACTGCGCCGGGTCGAACGGGGCCAGATCGTCCTTGCCTTCGCCGAGGCCGACCAGCTTCACGGGGATGCCGAGCTTGCGCTGCACGGCGATCACGATGCCACCCTTGGCGGTCCCGTCGAGCTTGGTCAGCACCACTCCGGTCACGTTGACCACCTCGGTGAAGACCCGGGCCTGTTCCAGGCCGTTCTGGCCGGTCGTGGCGTCCAGGATGAGCAGTGTCTCGTCGATCGGGCCCTGCTTCTCCACCACGCGCTTGACCTTGCCCAGCTCGTCCATCAGGCCGACCTTGTTCTGCAGGCGGCCGGCGGTGTCGATGAGCACGGTGTCCACGCCGGTGTCGATGCCGCGCTTGACCGCGTCGAAGGCGACGCTGGCCGGGTCGGCGGCCTCGGGCCCACGGACGGTCTCCGCACCGACGCGCGAGCCCCAGGTCTCCAGTTGGTCGGCGGCGGCGGCCCGGAAGGTGTCCGCGGCGCCGAGCAGCACGCTGCGGCCGTCGGCCACCAGCACCCGGGCGATCTTGCCGCAGGTGGTGGTCTTGCCGGCGCCGTTGACGCCGACGACCAGGACCACGGCCGGCACGCCGTCCTTCGGGGCGGTCCGCAGCGACCGGTCCAGGCTCGGGTCGAGCGCGTTGACCAGCTCGGCGGCGAGCAGCGCCCGCAGCTCGGAGGCCGAGCGGGTGCCGAGCACCCGGGTGCGCTCGCGGAGCCGGTCGACGATGTCGCGGGTGGCGTCGACGCCGACGTCGGCGGTGATCAGGCTGTCCTCGATCTCCTCCCAGACGTCCTCGTCGAGGTGGTCGCGGGCGAGCAGGCCGAGCAGGCCCTTGCCGAAGACGTTCTGCGAGCGGGACAGCCGCGAGCGGAGCCGGACCAGTCGTCCGGCGGTCGGCTCGGGCACCTCCACCGGTGCCTCGATGACCGGCGGTGGCTCGACCAGGACGCCGGTGGACAGATCGGACTCCGGTGCCTCCACCGGCGGGCCGGCGAGATCCTCCTCGGCTCTGGTGTCGACCTCGGTGCGGGGAAGCGGGGGCACGGGCCGCCGCCGCAGTCGCGGCACGACCAGCCCGACTGTGCCGGCGACCAGCACACCGAGCAGGACCAGAGCGAGGACGAGATATTCGGCCATGCCGGAATCCTGTCAGATGGCGGCGACGGCGTCCCAGCCACCGCACCCCGAGCGGTGCCCGGGGTCCCAGCCACCGCACCCCGAGCGGTGCCCGGGGTCTCAACCACCGCACCCGGCTGGTGCCAGGAACCGGCGGTAGGCTCGGCCGCATGCCCGCCGCACACCTCCTCATCGGCCCCCTCCTGCGGCGAGTCGTCGACACCCGGGCCACCATCTGGGTGGAGACGGCGGCACCCGCCGTGGTCACCGTCCGCACCGCCAGCGGCGCCACCGGCACCGCGCCCACCTTCTCGGCGTACGAGCACCACTACGCGTTGGTGGTGGTGGAGGGGCTCACCCCGGACAGCGTGACCACCTACGAGGTGCTTGTCGACGACGAGGTGGTCTGGCCGGTGCCGAGCAGCGGCTTCCCGCCGAGCGTGATCCGCACCCGGGCCGCCGACGACCGGGACCAGCCGGTCAACCTGATCTTCGGCTCGTGCCGGGAGACCACCCAGCACGCCACCACCCGGAAGCTGCCGCCGGACGCGCTGGACGCGTACGCCCGGCGGTTGATGGCCGACCCGGAGTCGAACCCGCCGCCCGACCTGCTGGTGCTGCTCGGTGACCAGGTCTACGCCGATGTCACCTCGCCCACGGTGCGCCGGCTGCTGCGCCGGCGGCGGCGGCGGCCGAAGGGCGCACCGGCCGACCAGGTGGTGAGCTTCGACGAGTACACAAAGCTCTACCTGGAGTCCTGGCGCGATCCCGAGATCCGTTGGCTGCTCTCCACCGTGCCGAGTGTGATGATCTTCGACGACCACGAGATCATCGACGACTGGAACACCTCGGCGGCCTGGCGTGCGGAGGTGCGCGAGCAGCCGTGGTGGCAGGAGCGGATCGGCAGCGGGCTCGCCTCGTACTGGGTCTACCAGCACCTGGGCAACCTGTCCCCCGACGAGATCGCCGCCGACCCGGTCTTCGCCAAGGTCGCCGCCGCCGAGGACGCCACCGGTGTGTTGCGTGAGTTCGGGCACCGGGTCGACAAGGAGTCGGACCTGGCGCACGACACCGAACGCTGGCGCACGGTGCAGTACCAGTGGAGTTACGCACTGGATCTGGGCCGGACCCGGTTGGTCATGCTGGACAACCGGTGCAGCCGGGTGCTCGACCCGGGGAGCCGGGCCATGCTGCCACCGGGCGAGTGGTCCTGGTTCCTCGACCAGGCGCACGGGATCTACGACCACCTGGTGGTCGGCGCGTCGCTGCCCTGGCTGCTGCCGCAGGGCATCCATCACATCGAGGCGTGGAACGAGAAGCTCGCGGACTCGCGTCGACCCTGGGTGGCACGCGGGGCGGAAAAGCTGCGCCGCGCGCTGGACCTGGAGCACTGGGCGGCGTTCCGGCGCTCGTTCGAGGCACTCGCGGAGACCTTCGCCCGCATCGGCACCGGCACCCCGAGGCAGTCCGGCGCGCGGGTCGGCGCCGGTCCGGCCTACGCCCCGCCGGCGTCGATCAGCGTGCTCTCCGGGGATGTGCACCACTCGTACGTGGCTCGGGCCCGGTTCTTCGACCCGGCGGTGGTCACGCCCGTGCACCAGCTCACCTGCTCACCGATCCACAACCAGGTGCCGGCCGGCATCCGTCCGCTGATGCGGATGGGCTGGTCGTCGGGTCCGGCGGGGGCCACCCGGGCGCTGGCCCGTTCGGCGGGCGTACGCCGACCGGGGGTGCGCTGGCGCAAGCTGGCCGGTCCCTACTTCGGCAACGCGGTCGCCACGCTTACCCATCAGGGGCGCGGGGCGGATGTGGTCATCGAGGGCACCACGAAGGACGGGCACCTACGCCCCGTGATGCGGCGTCGACTCTCCGGTGGTGGCGAGCCGCCGGCGTCGTAGTCTCTACGCCGTGGATGAGCACCTGCCGGAGCCGATCCGGGCGGTCGAGCACGAGTTGACCGCTCTGCTGCGTCGTGGACGGGCGGTTTCCTGGGAGATCGCCCGGGAGGTGCACCCGAATCTGGAGCCGAACACCTACGGGCTGCTGCTCTGGTTGCGGCGCAGTGGGTCGATCCGGTTGACCGAGTTGGCGGCGCGGCTCGGTGTGGGCAAGGGCACGTTGAGCCGGCAGATCAACGCGCTGGAGGTCCTCGGGCTGGTCCACCGCGATCCCGATCCGAGCGATCGGCGGGCCGCGCAGATCCACCTCACCGAGGAGGGGCAGCGCCGCTTCGACGTCGCCCGCGCGGCCCGGTTGGGCGAGTTCCTGCGCGCGCTGGACGGCTGGCCGAGCCGGGACGTCGAGGAGTTCGCCCGGCTGCTCGGCCGGTTCAACGACTCCTGGCAGTAGCGCCCCTCGACGGGGAATAGGGCGCCGGTCCGCCAAGTTGTTGCTTCAGGCAACCAAGGCATACGGTTGCTTCAGGCAACTCTCAGGCGGCCCGTGCGCACCACCCGCCGCCGCTCCACCTCAACTCCGCTCGGAGGCAACAACGATGAGCCAGGCGACAGTGCCCAGCCCGGCGACCGCCGTCACCATGACCCACCGGCAGATCCTGGAGGCGCTCTCCGGCCTGTTGCTCGGCCTGTTCGTCGCGATCCTCTCCTCCACGGTCATCTCGAACGCGCTGCCGCGGATCATCACCGAACTGCACGGCGGCCAGTCCGCGTACACCTGGGTGGTGACCTCGGCTCTGCTCGCGACCACCGCGACCACCCCGATCTGGGGCAAGCTCTCCGACCTGACCAGCAAGAAGACCCTCGTGCAACTGGCCCTGGGCATCTACGTGCTGGGCTCGGTGCTGGCCGGCCTCGCGCAGGGCACCGGTGAGCTGATCGCCTGCCGGGTGTTGCAGGGCATCGGCGCCGGTGGCCTCACCGCGCTGGCCCAGGTGATCATGGCCACGATGATCGCGCCGCGCGAGCGGGGCCGCTACAGCGGCTACCTCGGCGCCGTGATGGCCGTCGGCACCATCGGTGGCCCGCTGATCGGCGGCGTGATCGTCGACACCTCCTGGCTCGGCTGGCGCTGGTGCTTCTACGTCGGCGTGCCGTTCGCCATCGTCGCCCTGATCGTGCTCCAGAAGACCCTGCACCTGCCGGTGGTCAAGCGGAAGGCGCAGATCGACTGGTGGGGCGCCACCCTGATCACCGCGGCCGTCTCGGTCCTGCTGATCTGGGTCTCGCTCGCCGGCGACCAGTTCGCCTGGGCCTCCTGGCAGACCGCCGTCATGGTCGTCGGCGCGCTACTCCTCGGCGCCCTCGCCATCCGGGTGGAGACCCGGGCCGCCGAGCCGATGATCCCGCCGCGGCTGTTCCGCAACCGCACCATCACCCTCGCCGTCGTGGCCAGCGTCGCGGTCGGTGTCGGCATGTTCGGCGCGTCGATCTTCCTCGGCCAGTACTTCCAGATCAGCCGCGGGCAGAGCCCAACCATGTCCGGCCTGATGACCCTGCCGATGATCCTCGGCCTGCTTGTCGCCTCCACGGTCATCGGGCGGGTCATCAGCAAGACCGGCCGCTGGAAGCGGTACCTGGTGATCGGGTCGGCGCTACTCACCGTCGGCTTCGCGCTGATGGGCACGCTCCGCGCGGACACCAACTTCACAGTGCTCAGCGTCTACATGCTGCTGATCGGCGTCGGCCTGGGCATGACCATGCAGAACCTGGTCCTCGCCGTGCAGAACACCGTCGGCACGCACGAACTCGGCGCGGCCAGCTCGGTGGTGGCGTTCTTCCGCAGCCTGGGCGGCGCGATCGGCGTCGCCGCCCTCGGCGCGGTGCTCGCCCACAAGGTCAAGGACTACACCGCCGACGGGCTGGCCCAGCTCGGCATCCCCGCATCCAGCTCCGGCAGCGGTGGCACCCTGCCCGACGTGCACACCCTGCCCGGCCCGCTGCGGGCGGTGGTGGAGAGCGCGTACGGCCACGGCGCCGGTGACATCTTCCTGACCGCCGCCCCCTTCGCGCTGGTCGCGTTGATCGCGGTGGCCTTCATCAAGGAGGTGCCACTGCGCCAGCACAACGGCGACCCGGTTTCCGACGAGGTCGAGCGGGAATCGACAGTCGCAGCCGGCGCGGGCGCGGCAGTGGTCCGCACCGGCGAACAGAGGTGAGGTAGAACAATGAGCGTGGGAGCACCGGACCGCGAGGAGTACGGCCCCCGGACCCGCCCGCTGCCCTTCGAGCGCGGCACCGACGGTCCCCGGGTGGTCATGGTGGGCGTGGACGGCACCCGCACCTCCGAGCGGGCCGGTGCCTACGCCGCCGGCCTGGCCCGCCGGCAGGGCGCCGCCCTGGTGGTGGTCTTCGTCAGCTCGGCCAGCGGGCTGACCGCGCTGGTGCCCGGCATGGACGCCGGCGCGGTCCAGCGCACCCACGACGAGCTGGCCGACGAGCTGCGCCGGGAGTGCCGGCGGGGGGCCGAGCAGTGGGGCATCCCGGTGACCTTCGTGTGCCGGCGCGGCGACGCCTACGGCGAGTTGCGGGCCGCGGCCGACGAGTTCCAGGCCGACATGGTGGTGGTGGGCACCTCCGAGCAGGCCGGTCACCGGCTGGTCGGCTCGGTCGCCACCCGCCTGGTCCGCACCGGCCGGTGGCCCGTCGTCGTGGTGCCCTGAAATCCGCTCGCGACTGTCGTACCCGAGCCGCAGGATGACCCGATGACATGGAGAGCACCGAAGATCGACCGCAGTCAGGAGCCCCTGGTCGCTGATGAGCGCACCATGCTGGACGGCTGGCTCGATTACCACCGCGACACCCTGCTGCACAAGTGCGCCGGCCTGACCGCCGAGCAGTTGCGCACGGCAAGCGTCGAGCCGTCCGGCCTGAGCCTGCTGGGGTTGGTCCTGCACATGACCGACGTCGAGCGCTCCTGGTTCCGCCAGCGCTCCGCCGGCCAGGACCTGCCCGACCTCTTCGACTACGACACCGACAACGACGCCGACTTCCATGCTGCGGCCGGCGCCGACGCGGAGGGCGCCTTCGCCGCCTTCCGAGCCGAGGTCGAAGCGGCACGGGCGGCGGCCGAGGGACGGTCCCTGGACGAGACGTTCGAGCTGACCCGCAGCGACGGGACCCGCACCTTCAGCCTGCGCTGGGTGTACGTCCACATGATCGAGGAGTACGCCCGGCACAACGGTCACGCCGACCTGATCCGGGAACGCATCGACGGCGTCACCGGCGACTGACCGACGCTCAGTGGCCCAGGGCCGCCCGCAGGTAACGCAGGTCGGCGTGGCCGCCCCAGCGGTGCGCCGACAGCCCGGCGGAGCGGGCACCCCGCACGGCCCAGTCCTCGTCGTCGACGAAGAGGACCCGGGCCGGCGGGGTGGCCAGCGCCTGGCAGGCGGCCTGGAAGTATTCCGAAGCCGGCTTGTGTACGCCGATCGTGGAGGAGTTGACGACCACGTCCAGCTCACCGACCAGGCCGAGCGCGGCCAGGTCGGCGTCCAGCAGGTCGGTGGCGTTGGTGGCCAGGCCGACAGTGATCCCGGCGGCGCGGACCTCCCGGACGAACGCCAGCACCTCCTTGTCGACCTCGCCTCGATGGCTCTGCCACTGCTCGACGGCGGCGCGGGCCCGTTCGGGGCTGCCCACCGACTCGGTCAGGGCGTCCGCCACGCTGCTCATCCACTCAGCGTGGCTGACCTGGCCGGTGAGCACCGGCTGGAGCCGTCCCCACTGCATGGCGATCTCGCCGAGCACCCCCTCGGAGAGGCCGTACTCCCGCTCGACAACGGCGGCCACCGCCGGGTCCCACCGGCGCAGTACGCCGTCGAAGTCCAGCAGGAGCGCCGTCGCGCGTTCCCGAGCCACTACCCGTTCTCCTCGCCGCGGCGGTGCCGCTGGTCGTCCTCGTCGGCCCGGTTGAGCCGTTGGCTGATCACCTGGGTGACCCCGCTGCGCATTGTCACTCCGTAGAGCGCGTCGGCGATCTCCATCGTCCGCTTCTGGTGCGTGATGACGATCAGCTGACTCTTCTCCCGCAACTGTGCCAGCAACAGGATCAGCCGTCCCAGGTTGACGTCGTCGAGCGCCGCCTCCACCTCGTCCATGATGTAGAACGGGCTGGGCCGGGCGCGGAAGATCGCCACCAGCATGGCCACCGCGGTCAGCGACCGCTCGCCACCGGAGAGCAGGGACAGCCGCTTGATCTTCTTGCCCGGCGGGCGGGCCTCGACCTCGACGCCGGTGGTGAGCAGGTCGTCGGGGTCGGTGAGGATCAGTCGGCCCTCGCCGCCGGGGAAGAGCACTGTGAACACCTGCTCGAACTCCCGGGCGGTGTCCTCGAAGGCGCTGGCGAAGACCTCCAGGATCCGCTCGTCCACGTCCCTGACCACGGTGAGCAGATCCCGACGGGTGGCCTTGAGGTCCTCCAGCTGCTCGGAGAGGAACTTGAAGCGCTCCTCCAGCGCGGCGAACTCCTCAAGCGCGAGCGGGTTGACCTTGCCGAGCAGGGCCAGTTCGCGTTCCGCCTTGGCGGCCCGCTTCTCCTGCACCGGCCGCTCGTAGCGCACCGGCTCGGGCACCGGCAGGCCGTCACGTTCGGCCGCCGCGATGTCGACAGGGGTCGGCGGGACGGGCTGCGCCGGGCCGTACTCGGCGACCAGCGTCTCCACGTCCAACCCGAAGTCCTCGGCGGCCTTCGCCTCCAACTGCTCGATGCGCAGCCGCTGCTCCGCGCGGGCCACCTCGTCGCGGTGCACCTGGCTGGTCAGCCGCTCCAGCTCCCCGCCGAGGCGCTTGGCCGCCCCGCGTACCTCCTGCAGCTCGGCCTCACGGGCGGCGCGTTCCCGGGCGACCGCGTCGCGGTGCTCCTCGGCCGTCGCGATCGAGCTGGTGAGCCGGGTGAGCGCCTCCCGGGCGCCGCCGGCGACGGCGCGGGCGATGCCCGCGCCGCGGGTGCGCGCGGCTCGCCGGGCCGCGGCGCGTTCCCGCGCGGCCCGCTCCGCGGTGGCCTGCCGGGTCAGCGAGTCGGCGCGACCGGCGATCGAGGAGACCCGCTCCTCAGCGGTACGCACCGCGAGCCGAACCTCCATCTCGTTCTGCCGGGCCTGCGGCACCATGGCGGCGAGCTGGTCGCGTTCCGCACTGGACGGCTCGGCGTCGACCGGGGTCTCCTCGGCCAGCCGCAGCCGTTCCTCCAGCTCGGCGAGCGCGGTGAGGTCCCGCTGCCGGGCCGCCTCGGCGCGGGCTCGGGACTCGCCGAGGCGGTCGGTCTCCGCCTTCGCCGAACGGGCCGCCGCGCCCAGCTCGGCCAACCGGCGGGCGGCGGCGTTGCGGTGGCTCTCCGCCTCGCGCTGCTCGGCGGCGGCGTGCTGCACGGTTTCCTTGGCGGCGGCCACCTCGGCGCGCGCCTCGACGAGCTGGTCACGCAGTTCCGCGCCACCGCGCTCGGCGGTGAGTCGGTTGGTGCGGGCTTCCTCGACGGCCGCCTGCACCTCGATGTAGCTGGGGGCCTTGGCCGACCCACCGGCCGCCGCGTACGCCCCGACCACGTCGCCGTCCGGGGTGACCGCCCGCAGCTCGGGGTTGCTGGCGACCAGGTCGGCCGCGGCGGCGAGGTCGTCGACGAGCGCCACGTCCCGCAGTGCCCGGTGCACCGCCGGACGCAGCTCGGCGCTGCACTCCACCAGGTCGGGAGCCCACCGGGCCTCGTCGGGCAGCTTCGGGGGCAGCGCGTCCGCGGAGCCGGTCATACCGGGCCCCGCCGGGCTGCCGACGAGCAGGCCGGCCCGGCCGGCGTCGGAGATCTTCAACAGCCGCATCGCCTCGACGGCCTCGTCCACCCCACTGACGGCGACCGCGTCGGCGAGGCCGCCGAGCGCGGCGGCCAGCGCGGCCTCGTGGCCCGGCGCGACGGTGAGCAGCCCGGCGAGGCTGCCGAGCAGGCCGGGCACGTCGCCGGCGCGGGCGAGCAGCGCCCCGGCGCCGTCCTTGCGCCGCAGACCCAGGGCGAGCGCCTCCTCCCGGGCCTTCCAGGTGGCGGCGTCCTTCTCCGCCGTCCGTTCGGCGTCGGCCAGCGATCGCACGGTGGCCTGCGCCCGCTCCTGCACGGCAACCGCTTCGGCGTGCCGGGCGTCCAGGTCCGCGTTGTCCCGGTCGGCCTCGGTGGACTGGGCGGCCACCGCGTCCAGGTCGGCCTGTGCCTGTTCGGCGCGGCCCAACGCGTCGGCGTGCGCGACCGCGAGCCGTTCGATCTCCTCGCCGGCGCTGGTGGTCCGGGCTCGGGCGGAGTTGACCTGACCGGTGAGCCGGGCCATTCCCTCGCGCCGGTCGGCGATGGCCTTGGCCGCGGCGACCAGTTCGCGTTCGGCGGCGGCGAGCTGCCGTTCCAGCTCCTGGCGGTGTTCGACCGCCTCGGCCAGCCGGATCTGGTCGTCGGTGAGCGCCGCGCGCAGTTCCTCCTCCTGCTCGCGGACGCGTTCCGCCTCGGCTTCCAGCTGGTCCGGGTCGCGGCCGGGCCGTTCGTCGTCGCCGCCGGCGCTGAGGTGCCGCAGCCGCTCCCGGGCCAACTGCTCGATGGAGCGGAAGCGTTCCTGGAGGGCGGACAACTTGTACCAGGTGTCCTGGGCGGCGGCGAGCAGCGGAGCGTCCTCAGCGAGGGCGGCCTCCAGCTCACCGAGCCGGCCCTGCACCTCGGCGTGCTCGCCCTCGATCTGCTCACGCCGCTCCCGCAGCGCCGTCTCGTCGGCGATCTCCCGGTCGAGGGTGGTCCGCAGGGTGGCCAGGTCGTCGGCGAGCAGGCGCAGCCGGGCGTCGCGCAGGTTGGCCTGGATGGCGGCCGCTCGGCGGGCCACCTCGGCCTGCCGGCCCAGTGGCTTGAGCTGGCGGCGCAGCTCGGCGGTGAGGTCGGTCAAGCGATTGAGATTCACTTGCATCGCGTCGAGCTTGCGCAGCGCCTTTTCCTTGCGCTTGCGGTGCTTGAGGACGCCGGCCGCCTCCTCGATGAACGAGCGGCGGTCCTCCGGCTTGGCGTGCAGCATGCCGTCGAGACGGCCCTGCCCGACGATGATGTGCATCTCCCGGCCGATGCCGGAGTCGGACAGCAGCTCCTGGATGTCGAGCAGCCGGCAGGTGTTGCCGTTGATCTCGTACTCGCTCTCACCGGAGCGGAACATCCGGCGGGTGATGGAGACCTCGGTGTATTCGATGGGCAGCGCGCCGTCGGTGTTGTCGATGGTGAGGGTGACCTCGGCACGGCCCAGCGGCGCGCGGCCGGCGGTGCCGGCGAAGATGACGTCCTCCATCTTGCCGCCGCGCAGCGCCTTGGCGCCCTGCTCGCCGAGCACCCAGGCGATGGCGTCGACGACGTTGGACTTGCCGGAGCCGTTCGGGCCCACCACGCAGGTGATCCCGGGCTCCAGCTTCAACGTCGTGGCGGAGGCGAAGGATTTGAAGCCCTTCACCGTCAGGCTCTTGAGATACACCTTCTCGATCCTCGTCCGGTGGCCGCCGTACCGTCGCCGGCTGTGGGGACCTGGGTGAACTCGCAGACTAACCCGGTGGTGGGAGCGGGCGGGCACGCGACCCGCCCCGGGCCGCGTGCGGCGCGGGCGCGAGACGCGAGCGCGCTGTTGTTCTGGCGGTCACGACAGGGACGAGGGCCGTTCATGATCGGCTTATCGCTCGGCGTGCTATTCGGATACCGAGGACGCGGTAAGGGCGGGACCGGCCGCAAGATCACAAATCGTCGGCACCGAAAGGGGCCGGACAGTGTTGCGCGCCGGCACTGAGGTGTCGGCGCGCATTTTGCGAGAGTGCGATTCAGTTTTGCGACACGGAGATCAGGTCAGCGCCGGCTCGGCCAGACGGAGCAGATCATCTGCCTCCGCAGCAGCCGCCGCAAGCCGATCATTGTCGGCACGCAACCGTGTGATCTCGAACTCCAGTGCCTGAACCCTGGAACGCAGCCGGGTGACCTCGTCGAGCAGACGCCGGTCGGGCGCTGCACCTACGTGGCCGTAGAGGGCTTTCGCCATGCTGACTCCTTGATATGCGCTGCCGGAAAGGCCGGCCAACGCGCGCCCATTTTGCACGCGGCTGTCATTCCAGGCTGTATCTGGGCATGACCGGGCGCGACTGGCGACACCTATATATTGAGCCGCAAACCCCTCCTTCGTCAAGTTCTCGCAGGCCGTAGATCATCTCTACGTCGACCTGTCCACTTGTCGGGGGGCTGCCGCAATGGCACGGACACGCTCTGTCCGGACACCTTTACTGTACGCCCGGATCCGCGGAATTCCGCACCCTGGCGTCCGAGTTCCCCTTAACTCTTCCTTAGCCACGTTGCCGCAGGTCGCAGGCGCGCCGTAGCGTCACCCCGGCCCGCAACCGACCCGTGGAGGCATAGGCGTGTACGGCTGGACCGACCCGATGGACCCGAACGGCGCCTCCCGGCGCGCCGAGCGGCCGACCGACGAGCCGACCTGGCTGCACGACCGTCCGGAGCCCCGCTCGGCCTACCTGTTCGGTGACGACCCCGACCAGCCCGGCGACGAGTGGCACCGGGAGCAGCCCCCGACCGGCTGGCAGTCGGCCCCGGAGACCCCCGGCGCGCTGGGCGACGCTCACCCCGCCGCCAGGCCGGACCACCGCCCGGAGCACGAGCCGACCGAGGGCTGGCACGACAGCCGCCCGGCCGGCGCGACCACCGACGGGTGGCGCGGCAGCGCCCCCGCCGGGACGAGCAGCGACGGGTGGCGCGGCAGCAGCCCCG
>NZ_JBEXHQ010000045.1:22277-62987 GCF_040607915.1 Micromonospora sp. NPDC005215
CGCCGGGACGACCAGCGATGGCTGGCACGGCAGCAGCCCCGCCGGGACGACCAGCGATGGCTGGCACGGCAGCAGCCCCGCCGGGACGACCAGCGATGGCTGGCACGGCAGCAGCCCCGCCGGGACGACCAGCGACGGTTGGCACACCGACACCAGCCCGGAGACGACCGATGGTTGGCGGCCCGACACCAGCCCCGAGACGACCGATGACTGGCCCGCCGACGCCAGCCGGCCCGGCGAGGGGCGACACCGCTCCCCCCGCCGTTGGCGACGGCCCCTGATGATCGGTGGCGCCGCCGCGGCGGCCACCCTCGTGGTGAGTCTCGGCGTCGGCGCGCTCGGACTACCCGGCGGTGACGACGGGGCCAGCCAGCCGACGGCCGTCGACGACACCTTCGCCGCGTCGGCGGCACCGACCGAGGAGCCGACCCTCGACACGCTCGCCGCGCCGTCCCCGACCAGCACGCCCAGCCCGACCCGGCCGAGCCCGTCGCCGAGCAGAGCCGTCAAGCCCACGCCGGAGGCGTCCCGTACCACCGCCGCGTCACGGCGCGGTGCGCCGCGCACCAGCGCGCCGAGCACGAGCAACGGCTCCAGCAATTCCAGTGGTTCCACCGGCACTGTCAGCGCCCAGGCCCGCGAGGTGGTGGACCTGGTCAACGCCGAGCGGGCCAAGGCCGGCTGCGCGGCGCTGAGCATCGACGACAAGCTGATGACCGCCGCCCAGAAGCACAGCCAGGACCAGGCCGACAACAAGAACATGTCGCACACCGGCAGCGACGGCAGCAACGCCGGCGTGCGGCTGGACCGGGTCGGCTACGCCTGGCGCACGTACGGCGAGAACGTGGCCTGGAACCAGCAGACCCCGGCCGCGGTGATGGACGCCTGGATGAACAGCTCCGGTCACCGGGCCAACATCCTGAACTGCGCGTTCACCGAGATCGGCGTCGGGATCGCCAGCAGCAACGGGCCGTACTGGACCCAGGTCTTCGCGGCGCCGCGCTGACCGCGCGTCGTTCGCGCCCCCGCGCTCGTTTGACCCGGTGAGGTACGCCGGGCCGGTGCGTGGGGGCGGCGTACCGGTGAGGGCGGCGACGGGCCGTCCGGGACCCGGGAGCTGCCGATGCGGATCCGGCCGCGGCGACGCGTCGCCGTACGCCCACTGCGCCGCGTCCTGTCGGCCGGCGTCGCACTCGTCCTGGTGGTGCCGGCTTACGGATGCCGACCCGAGCTGACCCCGCCCGGCGCGCCCACCCAGTGGCCGGCCGCGCAGGCCCGCCAGTGGCAGTGGCAGTGGCAGCTCAGCGGCCCGCTCGACCCGGCGGTGGAAGCGGACGTCTTCCTCCTCGATCCGGTGGACACCACCGCCGCGCAGACCGCCGAGCTGCGTTCCCGGGACCGCCGGCTGATCTGCCAGGTGCAGGTCGGCTCGGTCCGCTCCACCGACCCGGACGCCAGCCGGTTGCCGACCGTCGTGCAGGGCGCGGCCGCCCGTCGACCGGACAGCCGTTGGCTCGACGTCCGCAGCTGGGACGCGCTGGAGCCGGTGCTGGCTGACCGGTTCCGGCTGTGCCGGGGCAAGGGCTTCGGGGCGGTGGCGTTCGCCGACGCCGACGGGTACGCGTCCCGCACCGGCTTTCCACTCGACTTCGACGACCAACTGCTGTTCAACCGCCGACTCGCCGAGCTGGCCCGCGCACTGAGCCTCTCCCCCGGGCTGGTCAACGACGTGCCGCAGCTCGCCGCGCTGGCCCCGGACTTCGACTTCGCGGTCAACGAGGAGTGTGTCCGGCTGGGCCAGTGCGCCAAACTGTTGCCGTTCGTCGAGGCGGGCAAGCCGGTCTTCCACGTGGAGTACGCGGCCTCGACCGACGACTTCTGCGTCACCACCGTCGGCTACGGCTTCGCCTCGATCCGGAAGGACCGCAACCTGGACGCCTGGCGGGAAGCCTGCCCTCTGCCCTGACGCGGCGGTGGCCGGGCCGCGGTCGCGGCCCGGCCACACCCCGCCCCGCCCCGCCACACCCCGCCCCGCCCCCGCCCCGCCCCCGCCGCGCCCCCGCCGCGCCCCCGCCGCGCCCCCGCCGCTTGATCGACTCGACTTTCATGATGTCGCGGTATCGGGCGGCCTGGGATACCACGACATCAATGCAGCCGAGTTGATCAAGCGGCGCGGACCGGGTGGGACGGCGTGGGCCGTCTCCGGGTGGGGTCAGGGCACCGCAACCAGCTCCGGGGTCGGAGCCGGCGGATCGGCCGGCGCGGGTACGGGGCGCGGGCGCAGGAAACGCGGGGCCCACCAGTTCGCATCGCCGAGCATGGTCATCAACGCTGGCAGCACCACCCCCCGGATGATCGTGGCGTCCAGCAGGATCGCCGCCGCCAGACCGATGCCGAGTTGCTTCATGTCGATCGTGCTCAACGTGGCGAAGATCGAGAACACGCCGACCATCACGATTGCCGCGCTGGTGACCACCCCGGCCGACGAGGTGATCCCGTACGACACGGCGTCGCGGTTGGGCATGCCGGCCCGGATCCCCTCGCGGATCCGACTGACCACGAAGACGTGGTAGTCCATCGAGAGCCCGAAGAGCACCACGAAGAGGAACAGCGGCAGCCAGGACACGATCGCGCCCATCGAGGTGAAGCCGAGCAGCCCCTCGGCCCACTCGCCCTGGAAGACCAGCACCAGCAGCCCGTACGCGGCACCGGCGGAGAGCAGGTTCAGCACGATCGAGCTGGCCGCGACCACCACCGACCGGAACGTGAACACCATGACCAGGAAGGTCAGCACCAGCACGAAGCCCATCACCAGCGGCAACTTCTCCCGGACGTGAGCCGCGTAGTCCTCGCTGTCGGCCACGCTGCCGCCGACCGCGTACTCGATGCCGGGGATGCCCCGCAGCTCCGCCGGGACCAGGTCCGCGCGCAGCTTCTCCAGCGACTGCACCGACCGGTCGTCCCGGCTGGCGTACGGGGTGGCGACGTCGAGGACCGACACCCGCCGGTCGGCCGACACCTCGATCTTCGGGCCGTCCGCCTCGGCCGGGGCGAACAGCGGATCGCCGGCCGCCCGGGTGGACAGCTCGGTGAGGGCGGCACGAACCCGGTCGGCCTGCTCGGCCGGGGCCCGGACGGCCACCACGTGGTTGGTGCCGGTGCTCGGGAACGCGGCGGTGAGCCGGTCGTACGCCTGCATCGCCGGTGTGGTGCGGGGCAGGTCCTCCATGCCGGGGAACTTCAGCTTCATGCCGAGCGCCGGCGCGGCCAACGCGAGCAGCAGGCCGACCGAGATGACAAGCGTCGCCACCGGAGCGCGCAGCGCCGGCCGGAGCAGCGCAGGCCACAGCCTGGGCGTGCGGGGCTCGCCGTGCCGGCCGGTGCGCGGGGCGGTCAGCCGCCAGAGCAGCGGCACCCGGGGCCGGTCGATCCAGCGGCCGAGCCTGGCCAGCAGGGCGGGCAGCACGGTCAGTGAACCGGTCACGGCGACGGCGACCACCAGGATCGAGCCGACCGCCAGGGACGAGAAGACCACGTCACCGGCGAGCAGCAGCCCGGCCATCGCGATGATCACGGCGAAACCGGAGACCACCACGGCGTGCCCGGAGGTCTCCGCGGCGATCTCCACCGCGTCCAGGCCGGAGCGGCCCTTGGCGCGCTCCTCCCGCTCCCGGCGGATGTAGAACAGCGAGTAGTCGATCCCCACCGCCATGCCGATCAGCAGAATCACCGGTGACGTGGTGTCGGTGGCCGGCACCAGGTGCGAGGCGAACGTGGACAGGCCCATCGCGGCGGCGACCGACGAGAGCGCCAGCAGCACCGGGACGCTGGCCGCGATCAACGCGCCGAACGCGATGATCAGGATGGCCAGGGTGACCGGCAGGCTGAGCAACTCGGCGCGCTCGAAGTCCTTGCCCAGGGTGTCGTCGAGCGCCTGGCCGATCGACGGACCGCCGACCTGCTCGACACGCAACTGCGGGTGCGCGCTCTGCACGGCGGCGGTGGCGTCGCGCAGCGGCTGCACCCGATCCGAGGCGGTCTCCGGGTCGCCGGACATGGTGATCGGCAGCAGCAGCGCCGAGCCGTCCCGGGCGGTGACCGGCTGACCCACCTCGGCGACCCCGGTGACAGTGCGCAGCCGGGCCGCCGCGTCGTCGGCCGCCGCCTTCGCCGCCGCCGGGTCCAGCGCACCGCCCCGCGACGTGATGAGCACGTTGTCCACTGCCGGATCGTCGAAGTCACCGGCGTCCACGATCAGGCTGGCCCGCCCCGCCTCGCCGATCGCCTGGTCGGCGCTGGTGGCCTCGTTGAGGCCGGCGGCGTTGCCGCCCACGAAGCACACCGCCACGAACACGACCCACATTGCGATCGCCCGCCACGGGTGCTCGGCGCTCCACCGCGCCAGCCGCACCGTCACCGGTCTTGTCCCCATCTCGGGTCCCCCTGTCACGTCAACCCCCTGTCAACGGTGCTGACGTTAGGTGCGTGACGAGGCGGTCACATCGGGGAACGGCCCTGGCCCGCCCCGGAGCCGGTACACCGAGGGCGGCGGCCCGCGTTAGGGGGCATCAGCCCGCGATTCGGACGTACGCCGGGGTGCGGCCCGGAGCGTCCGGCCGCGACCCGCCGGTGCCGACCCGGAGCCGACTCCGGGTCATCCCCGAAGGGAACCCCGGGGCCGTGGCTGGCAGCGCGGGCAACTGTACGAGGATCGGTTCATGAACGCCTCGCGGCGGATCGGCGCTCCGCACCGTCGGCACGGCTCGCCCTCGCGACCGTAGGCGTTCAGTGCCCGATCGAAGTAGCCGCTCTCGCCGTTGACGTTGACGTAGAGGGCGTCGAAGCTGGTACCGCCCACGCTGATGGCCTCGGCGAGCACGTCGCGAACGTGGCCGAGCAGGCGCTGCGCGGCCGGCCCGGTCAACGCGTCGGTGGGGCGGCCGCCGTGCAGCCCGGCACGCCACAGCGCCTCGTCGGCGTAGATGTTGCCCACCCCGGAGATCAGGGTCTGGTCGAGCAGTGCCCGCTTCACCTCGGTGTGCCGGCGGCGCAGCGCGGCGACGAACGCCTCGTCGGAGAACTCCGGGTCCATCGGATCGCGGGCGATGTGCGCGATCTCGTCGGGCAGATCGGCGCCGCCCTCGCTCACCGAGAGCCCGCCGAACGTGCGCTGGTCAACGAAGCGCAGCTCCGGCCCGTCGTCGGTGAACCGGAACCGGACCCGCAGGTGGGTCTCGTCGGTGGTGCCGGGTGGCTGGAGCAGCAGCTGGCCGGACATACCGAGGTGCCCGATGATGGCGTCGCCGCTGTCCAGTGGCAGCCACAGATACTTGCCCCGCCGGCGGGCGTCCAGCACGGT
The DNA here is from genome assembly GCF_040607915.1 of Micromonospora sp. NPDC005215. Taxonomy (NCBI): domain Bacteria; kingdom Bacillati; phylum Actinomycetota; class Actinomycetes; order Micromonosporales; family Micromonosporaceae; genus Micromonospora; species Micromonospora sp. NPDC005215. The sequence goes on from NZ_JBEXHQ010000045.1 coordinate 27,637, forward strand.
CCGGCCGGCGAGCACGTCGGCGAAGTGCACGTCGCCCGGGACGTGCCGGCGCACCGCGCGCGGGTGACGGACCTCGACCGAGGCGATCCGGCGGCTGACGACCCACTGGGCCAGGCCCTGCCGGACGGTCTCCACCTCGGGTAGCTCAGGCACGCCGCAGGCCCGTCTCGTGGCCGTCGGCACCCCCGGCCGGCAGTGCCTGCGCCAGGTGGTCGGCCTGCTCGGCCTGGGCCGCCCGCCCGGCGCGTTCCAGCGGCCCGAACGGCTCATCCCGGTCGGCCGAGCCGTCCGGGTCGATCAGCTGACCCCGCCCGTCGCCGCCGGTCTGGCCGTCATCGCCGGCCCGGCCGTGATCGCCGGTCTGGCCGTCCTGGCCATCGTCGCAGGACTGGCCGTTCTGCTCGGCGAGCGTGCGCCACGCGGCCTCGGCGGCCCGCTGCTCGGCCTCCTTCTTGCTGCGCCCCTCGGCGCCGCCGTACCGGTTGCCGGCCACCACCACCCAGGCGGTGAACGTCTTGAGGTGATCCGGGCCGGTGCCCTCGATCCGATACTCCGGGACGCCGAGCCCGAGCGCCGCCGTCAGCTCCTGAAGGCTGGTCTTCCAGTCCAGTGCGGCGCCCCGACCGGCCGACTCGGCCATCAGCGGGTCGAAGAGCCGGTGGATGACGATCCCGGTGGTGTCCAACCCGTACTGGAGGTAGATCGCCCCGAGCAGCGCTTCGAGCGTGTCGGCGAGGATGCTCGCCTTGTCCCGGCCGCCGGTGGTCTCCTCGCCCTTGCCGAGCAGCAGGTACGCGCCGAGGCCGTCCGGGCCCAGGCCACGGGCCACGTCGGCGAGCGCCCGCATGTTGACCACGCTGGCGCGCAGCTTGGCCAACTGCCCCTCGGGCAGGTCCGGGTGGTTGTGGAACAGCGCGGTGGTGATCACCACCCCGAGCACCGAGTCGCCGAGGAACTCCAGCCGCTCGTTGGTGGGCAGCCCGCCGTTCTCGTACGCGTACGAGCGGTGGGTCAGGGCGCGCTGTAGCAGCTCGGGTTCCAGGCTCACGCCGAACGCGGCTTCCAGGTGACCGACGGACGCCCGCCGCCGCTTGTCGTTGCTCATGATGTGCGTACCTCGGTGTCGGTGGAGCGGTCGGTGCGGTCCATCGCGGCGTCGCCGTCGAGCAACGCCGAGACCAGATCGGTGGCCCGCCGCCGCCACAGGTGGGCGGCGAGGGCTATGCCGGAGGCGACATCGTCGGCGCGAGCGGAGCCGTGGCAGACGACCACCGTTCCCGCGACGCCCAGCAGGGCGGCCGCGCGGGGCGCGCCGCCCTCCGCGGGTGGGCCACCGGCCATCGCGTACGCGCCTTCGATGGCTTTGAGCAGCACGTTACCGGTGAAGCCGTCGGTGACGACCACATCGACGCGCGCGCCGAGGGTCACGTCGTACCCCTCGACCAGGCCGACGTAGCGCGCCCCACCGGGCAGCGACTCGACGGCGAGCAACGGGTCGGTGGCCCGACGGACCCGGTCGCCCTTGCCGGCCTCGGTGCCGACCGACAGCAGCCCGACCCGCGGCGCGGCGATCGAGTGCGCCACCGCGGCGTACGCGGCACCGAGCACGGCATGGCGGGCCAGGGTGGCCGGGCGGGGCTCCAGCGAGCCGCCGACGTCGAGGAGCACGACCGGCCCGGCCACGGTGGGCAGGGTGGCGGCAAGCGCGGGTTGGCGGATCTCCGGCCAGCGGCCGAGGCCGAGCACGGCCGCGGTGACGGTGGCACCGGTGGCACCGGCGGAGACCATGGCGTCGACGGTCCCGTCGCGGACGGCGGTGACCGCGGCCCGGACCGTGCTCTCCGCGCGGGCCGCGCTGGGATGGTCGGCCATGCCGACGACATCACGGACGGGCCGCACCGTGATCCGCGCACGTTGCGGCGGATCGAGGGCAGCAATCAGCTCGTCGGCAACCTCGGCTGGGCCGACGAGAAGCAGGTGCAGGTCGGGGTCAGCGCGCATGGCCCGCAGAGCGCCGTCAACCACGACGGCGGGAGCGTCGTCCCCGCCGAGGAGGTCAACGGCGATCCGCGCGGTGCCCGGCTCCATCGGAACGCCGGCCGGGGTGGGCCGGCCAGCGTCGGAGGAAGCCGGGGCACCGGGCGAATGCCAGGGTGCGCGCGCCGCCCGACCTGAGGTCGGGGGCGTCACTCGGCGTCCAGGTCAGACCTCGAGAACCTGGCGGCCGTTGTAGGTGCCGCAGACGGAGCAGGCGGCGTGCGGCAGCTTCGGGGACTTGCACTGCGGGCACGCGACGGTGGCGACCACTGTCGCCTTCCAGTTCGCCCGGCGGGACCGGGTGTTGCTGCGCGACATCTTGCGCTTCGGGACGGCCACGGTTCTTACTCCTCTGTAACGGTCAGTTGCGACAGGCCCGCCCAACGCGGGTCGATCTGCTGGTGACTGTGGTCGGCCGGCAGATCGTCCCAGTGTGTCCCGCATTCGGGGCACAACCCTGGGCAGTCCTCCCGGCAGAGCGGGTTGGTCGGCAGCGTGAGCACCAACGCGTCCCGCAGCGCCGGCTCCAGGTCGATCAGATCGCCCTGCATCCGGCCCACCTCGTCCTCGTCGGTCGTGGCGTCCGTGGTGCTGTCCTCGTACGCGTACAGCTCCTGGATCGTCACGCCCATCGAGTCGTTGATCTCGCGCAGGCAACGGCCGCACTCGCCCCGGACGGGACCGGTGATGGTCCCGGAGACGAGCACGCCCTCGGACACCGACTGCAACCTCAGATCGAGGTCGAGGTCCGCGCCCTCCGGCACGCCGATCAACTCCACACCGAGGTCCGCCGGTGCCGGCACGACCCGCTGGACCTCACGCAACGCGCCAGGGCGGCGCGGCAGGTCCCTCGTGTCGAGGACCAGCGGCGACCTGGGGTTGAGTGTCGATGGCGAGCGCTTGGGCATAGTCAGACTCCGGCCGGTGAGAGGCCGACAAAAAAGGTTACCTGGGTGACCACCGGACCGTCGAACCGGGGGCGACACCCGGGTGAGAATGTCGGCTGGTGAGGTGCCGCTCAGAAGGGTAGCGGGCGTTCCGCCTCATCCCCACCGAAGGTGCCGATCTCCCGTAGTGCGTGCATCTTGTCCCGGCCTCGCTCTATCGAGGCCAGCGCCCGGGTGAGGAACTGTTCGAAGTTGGCAAGCGCGGTGTCGACGTAGTCGTCGACCTCCTCACGCAGGCGCTGGGCCTCGGCTCGGGCCTCGGCGATGATCCGGGCACCCTCGTGCTCGGCCGACACGGTGATCTCGTTCACCGAGACCAGGCGGGCGTGTTCTGCCTCACCCTCGCTGATGATCCGGTCCGCCTCGCGCTTGCCGGCTTCCATGATCTTGTCGCGCTCCTCCAGGAGCGCGGCGGCGCGACGCAGGTCGGCGGGGAGATCGGCGCGCATCTCGTCGAGGGCAGCGATCACCTCACCCCGGTCGACCATGCAGTTGTTGCGCGACATCGGGACGGAGCGGGCCTGCTCCACCATGGCGATCAGTTCGTCGATGCGATCGAGCGGGTCCACCGGTACCTCACTCCTGTCGTTCCTCGGCCGACCTCCATGATGCGGGCTACGGCCGTTCCCCGCGTCACCAATCATGTCGTGCTCGCCGCACACGAGCCCCATCCGCCCCAATCCGGCGCGTCGCGACATCGTCACCCCGCGCCGATCGCGGATCACCGCTCCGACAATCTGCCGCAAAAGGGGCGTCCGAGCAACCGGCGGTCCAGGATCGCCAGGGCTGGACGGTCAGGGGCGGGGGCGCAGGCGGGCCTGTAGAGCCTCGCGGACCGGGTCGGGCACGTGGGCGGAGATGTCGCCGCCCCACTTCGCCACGTCCTTCACCAGGCTGGAGGAGAGGAACGAGTAGAGCGGGTTGGTCGGCATGAAGAGCGTCTCGACGCCGGCCAGCCCGATGTTCATCTGGGCCATCTGCAACTCGTAGTCGAAGTCGCTGACCGCCCGCAGGCCCTTGATCAGCACACTCGCCTGCTGCGCCCGGCAGAAGTCCACAAGCAGGCCGCGGAACGACTCGACCCGCACGTTCCCGTACGACGAGGTCACCTCGCGGAGCATGTCGATCCGCTCCTCGACGGTGAACAGACCACTCTTCGACTGGTTCATCAGGACGCCGACCACCACCTCGTCGAAGAGCCGACTGGCCCGCCCGATGATGTCGAGGTGTCCGTTGGTGACCGGATCGAACGAACCGGGGCAGACCGCACGTCTCATGATCGGCGACCGTACCAAAGGGTGGTCTCGCCGTACCGGCGACTGCGCTCGGGGGTGATCCCCTCCACCCAGTCGAACTGCCTGGTGCGGCTGGACCGCTCCACCACCAGCGCGTCGGGCACCAGCCAGCAACCATCGACAAGCGTCGTCAGCAGTGCGGTGATCTCCGCGTCCGGCACCGCGTACGGCGGGTCGGCGAAGACCACGTCGTACGGCCCGCCGTCCGGACCGGCGGCCAGCACCGTCGCCACCTTCCCGGCGACCAGGCGGACGGCCGGGCCGACGCGCAGGGCCGCCACGTTCTCCCGGATCACCCGGGCCGCCCGGGGGTCGGACTCGACAAGCAGGACGTGCCGGGCACCCCGGGAGAGCGCCTCCAGCCCGACCGCGCCGGAGCCCGCGTACAGGTCGGCGAAGCGGGTGCCGTCGAGGTCGACCTCGGCCTGAACGGCGCTGAACAGCGCCTCCCGGACCCGGTCGGACGTTGGTCGGGTGCCGGCGCCGGGAGGCGCGGCGATCCGCCGCCCGCCGAGCGTCCCGGCCACGATCCGGGTCACCGTCTCCTCCTGCTCATGCCCGCGACGCTACGCGAGTCGACGCCGACCACGACCGACACCGCCGGTATCGCCGGGCCGGGTGGCGTCCCGGTGGGGTCTTGACGTCGTCCGCCGCGCCTGAAACGCCCCTGACCTCCCTCGCCGCCGTTCGGTCCACTGCGGATCCGCCGACCGGCCGTCGACACCACCCGTCCTCAGTGATCAGTCGACCACCATCCGTTCATCAAAGATCACGAATCAACTACATTGCCAGATGGCAATGATGAGAACTCCCCTCATTCATGACTCGTCAGTACAGTCACCCTCTGTCCCCGCTTCGCGCGAGGACGCCCCCGCGTCGCGGACGTCCCGGTGAGCAGACGACCCACCCGGTCGCCCCGTCTCCCGACCTCCCGCCGCGATCCGTACCCCCTCACCAGGAGCAGGCGTTGAACCTCCCCAAGTCTCCGATGCGGCGCGTCGCGGCCATCGCCGCAGGCGCGCTGATCGGCCTCACCGGCGCAGCGACGTTCGCCGGCCCGGCATCAGCGCACCACCCCGAGCCCCGTGGCAGCTACTGCGCCGCCAAGGACGGCAAGGTGACCGTCAACTGGTCCGTGACCAGCACCGAGACCGACATCGACGGTGTCATCACCAAGCTCAAGTCCACGATGCCGGGTGACATCACCGGCGGCCTGGCCATCGGAGCGAAGCTCGAGAGGCAGAGCAGGGGCCCGCTGACTGGCACCCAGACCCACACCTTCAAGGGCAAGATCCCCAAGATCGAGCTCACCGTGGGTGCACACTGGGATCGCAACGGCCAGAGCCACGACGGGGAGCGCACTGTCACCGCTCAGCCCAGCAAGAACTGCAGCCCGACGCAGTCGCCGTCGCCCACCCCGTCGCCCACAGGGTCGCCCACCCCGTCGCCGAGCACCTCCCCGAGCACCTCGCCGACGCCGACCAAGTCCCCCGTGGTCACCCCGTCGCCGTCGGCCTCCAGCCCGACCGTGACGCCGTCGGCCACGCCGTCGGCCACGCCGTCGGGCCCGCTTGAGGGGGAGGAGCCCGCGTTCGAGGTCGACCAGACCTGCGACAACATGACCTTCACCGTCAAGAACCCGATCAAGGGCATCGCCTTCTCGGCGACGATGACCACCGAGAAGGGCGTCACCAAGACTCTGGCGTCCGAGCCGGGTAAGACCACTTCCGTCAGCTTCGACGCATACCAGGGCCTCAAGGTCACGGTCAAGTACGACGTGGTCGAGGAGTCCGAAACCGTCCCGTACACCAAGCCGGCGAGTTGCGGCCAGGGTGGCGGCGACAACGACGGGCCGGCGCTGCCGCTGACCGGTGCCGCGACCGGCGGGATCATCGCCGGCGCCGTGGTGCTGCTCGCCGCTGGTGCTGCTCTGTTCGTGATGGCGCGTCGTCGTCGGGTGCGCTTCACCGCCTGAGACAACACGCTCTAGCTAACAGCTGAGGGCGCGTCGACCACCCGGTCGACGCGCCCTCGGTCGTTTTCGTCGGCAGGACCTGAGCGCAGCCAGCGCCCTGCGCGAGCCGTGCAGGGAGTTCGGGATTCCATCGGTGCACGGCGAGGTGCGCCACCCGCCGCCTCGGCGTCACCCTCAACCTGGGCCGGGCGACTGAGAGTGCCGGGAGAAATCGACAGTCAGGCCAACGGGCTACCCCGTGCTGCCGACATGGTGCGGCGGGCCGGGGGCGGCCACATGGAGCACAGTCAGGGAATCGATGGGTGACGCTATCCGAGGTGGGGGGTGTCGCGGTGCTCGGCGTGGTGGTGGAGGCGGAGGCGGACGGTGTCGTGGATGGGGACGTGGTCGAAGTCGGTGGGGTGGATGAAACGGACCTCGGTGGACTCGTCGCTGACGGTCAGCGTGCCGCCGGTGACTCGGGCGAGGTAGGTCACTGTGAACTCCTGCCGCACCTCACCGTCGGCGTACGCGATGACGTGCGCGGGGTCGGTGTAGATGCCCAGCAGACCGGTGATCTCGACGTCCAGGCCGGTTTCCTCTTTGACCTCGCGGATGGCGCACTGTTGGAGGGTTTCGCCGATGTCCATGGCACCGCCGGGTAGTGCCCAGTTGCCGGAGTCGGTGCGCCGTTGCAGCAGTACGCGGCCGTGTTCGTCGGTGACGATCGCGGCGGCGCCAGGGACGAGGCTGTTCGCGGTGGGGGCGTCCGGGTCGTGGTAGTAGTCGCGCCGGCCGGTCACCGGGTCTCCTTCGGGTAGGCGATGGTGGTTTGCCAGATCTGTTCGAACTGGTCGGCGTGGGCGGCGAAGATGCCGTGCGGGGACAGTTCGCGCAGGTGTAGGGCGGGGTGTTGGTAGCCGCGGGCGCGGTACAGGTGTGGAGTGACGATCATCTGGTGGTCGAAGCGGAACACCGAGTTGTACAGGTGCACGGTGTGCAGACCGATCTCCACCCCTGGCACGTCGTGGAGCGGTTCGCAGAAGTTGAGGGCGTTGCGGATCCGGCCGGGGAGGGTGCCGCCGATCTGTTCGAGGGCGTCGCGTTCGGCGACGTGCGGGCAGTCCGGGTCGGCAAACGCGAGGCGAACCTGTGCGCCGTTGGCGGCTTTGTCGGTGATGAACTGCATCGTGTTGGGCAGCAGTTCGAGCAGGAACGGGTAGGCGTAGCCGAGCAGGTCGATCCGCGTGGTGGCGCCGGTGAGCAGGGCCGCCCAGACGTGGTGGGGGATGTCGGCGCGGTGGGCGTAGGCGGCGACAACCTCGGCGGTGGCCTCGGCGCCGGGTGCCTGGTCGGGGCGGGTCTGGGGCCACAGGTCGGCTTCGGTTTCGCCGAGGGCGTCCGCGACGGCGAGGCGGGTGCGCTGGTGCGGGATCCGGCCGGCGAGCCACCGGGTGACGGTCTTGGCGTCGACGCCGACGGCTGTGGCGAGGGCGGCCGGGTCGAGGTGGGCGCGGAGCATGGCCGCGCGGAGGCGGTGACTCATACCGTCCCACGGTAGTGGACACGGCGGGACGCGCCAGGGTCGTGAAAGTGTCCGGCCTGGTGTCCGTCGGGACGTTGGGGTGCCCAGTGCTGATTCGTAGGTTCAGCGGCAGGGGCCACGCCAGTTCGCTTGCGGCACTTTCGCCGGGCTGGTGGGTGCCAGGGGGAAGAGGTCGCCGCGTGTCCTGGGAGTCGGGTCCGGGGCGGACGGTGGCCCCTTCCCCCTTCCAACGATCCGGAGGGGTGGTGGAGTCGGTGTCAATGCATCAGCCGGTACGGCCGCAGTGGACCTGCGCGGGGTGCGGGGCAGCATGGCCGTGTCGGACCCGCAAGCGGCAGCTCGTGGCGGAGTTCACCGGCGCGCGGATATCGCTGATGCTGCACCTGTCGGCGTACCTGGTCCAGGCGTGCGAAGACCTTCCGCACACGCCGTCGGGGTTGCTGCACGCGCGGTTCCTGGCCTGGCCACGCTCAGCGGCACTGCGCAACGAGTAGCGGCGCCCCAGAAGAACAAACCGTGCGGCGACGCCTCAGCCCTTCTCCAGGTACTCCGCGCGGTCCTCGTCGACAAGCGCGGCGACCGAGGCGGCCAGCGCCGGATTGCCGGTCAGGTCCGGGTCCTCCTCGATCAGCGTGATCGCCTCGGCGCGGGCGTCGCGGATCAGGTCCGCGTCGCGGCGCAGCGACAGCAGGCGCAGGTGGGAGCGGTGCCCGGACTGGGTGGCGCCCAGCACGTCGCCCTCGCGGCGCTGTTCCAGATCCAACTCGGCGAGCTTGAAACCGTCGCTCGTGGACGCCACCGCGTCCAGCCGTTCCCGTGCCGACGAGCCCTCGGCGGCCTCGCTGACCAGCAGGCAGAGCCCGGCGGCGGCACCCCGGCCGACCCGGCCCCGCAGCTGGTGCAGTTGGGAGACACCGAACCGGTCGGCGTCCAGGACGATCATCACTGTCGCGTTCGGCACGTCCACGCCGACCTCGATCACGGTGGTCGCCACCAGCACGTCCAGGTCACCGGCGGCGAAGGAGCGCATCACGGCGTCCTTCTCGTCGGCCGGCAGGCGACCGTGCAGCACCCCGATCCGCAGCCCGTGCAGCGGCCCCTCGGCCAGCAGCGGGGCCACCTCGGTCACCGCCAGCGGCGGCCGACGACCGTTGTCGTCCACCGGCGGCGGCTCCTCGTCGGAAGCCGGCCCCTCACCAATTCGCGGACACACCACGTACGCCTGGTGGCCGGCGGTCACCTCCTCGCGCAGCCGACGCCAGGCCCGGTCCAGGTAGGCCGGCTTCTCGGCGGCCGGCACCACGTGCGAGGCGATCGGTGATCGCCCCCGGGGCAGTTGGGAGAGGGTGGACACCTCCAGGTCGCCGTAGACGGTCATCGCCACAGTGCGCGGGATCGGGGTGGCCGTCATCACCAGCACGTGCGGCGGCTGGTCGGCCTTGGCCCGCAGCGCGTCGCGTTGCTCCACGCCGAAGCGGTGCTGCTCGTCGACGACGACAAGGCCGAGGTCGGCGAAGTCGACCCCCTCGTAGAGCAGGGCGTGGGTGCCGAGCACGATGCCGGCGGCGCCGCTGGCGACCTCGCCGAGTGCCCGCCGGCGGGCTGCCGCGCCCAGCGAGCCGGTGACCAGCTCGACCCGGGTGGCGTCCTCGGCGGACCCCAGCTCGCCGGCCCGCCCGAGCGGCCCGAGCAGGTCGAGCATGCCGCGGTGGTGCTGGGCGGCCAGCACCTCGGTGGGTGCCAGCAGGGCAGCCTGCCCGCCCGCGTCCACCACCTGGAGCATCGCCCGCAACGCCACCACCGTCTTGCCCGAGCCCACCTCACCCTGCAACAACCGGTGCATCGGGTGCGGGGTGGCCAGGTCTCCGGCGATCTCCACGCCGACGTCGCGCTGACCGTCCGTCAGCTCGTACGGCAGTCGGGCGTCGAAGGCGTCCAGCAGCCCGTCGGGGCGCGCTGGGCGGGGCCGGGCCGGCCAGTCGGCCGCCCGGTGCTTGCGCTGCACCAGCGTCAACTGGACGGCGAACGCCTCGTCCCACTTGAGCCGCCGCCGCGCCCGGTACAGTGCCTCCTTGCTGGACGGCCGGTGGATCTCCGTCAACGCGCTGCCCAGCCCGACCAGCTTGCGGCTGGCCCGGACACTGCCCGGCAGCGGATCGTCCGGTGGGGTGAACGTGTCCAACACGACCCGCACACAGCGCGCGATCACCCAGGTCGGCACGGCCGCAGCGGCCGGGTAGACGGGGATCAGCGCGCCGGCGAACTCCTCGATCTCGTCCCCGACCGCCGCCTCGCCCTCACCACCCTCGCCGAGCAGGACGTACTCCGGGCCGTTGAGCTGCCGCTTGCCCCGGAACTCGGTGACCTTGCCGGCGAACAGCCCCCACCGCCCGGGGCGCAGCTCCCGCTCACGCCACGCCTGGTTGCCGAAGAAGGTAAGCGTCAGCAGCCCACCGGAGCCGTCGCCGACTGTCACCTCCAGCAGGTTGCCCCGCCGCTGCCGCATCGGACGCACGGCGGTGCGCTGCACCTGGGCCAGCACGGTGACCTGCTCGCCGACGTCCAGCGAGCGGATGTCGGTGTGCTCGCCCCGCTCGTCGTAGCGACGCGGGAAGTGGTAGACCAGGTCACCCGCCGTGTGCAGGTCGAGGTGCGCGGCCAGCGCCTTGGCTGTCTTGTCCCCGACCAGCTTCTTCAGCGGAGTGTCGACGGTGGCTGGTTCGCTCATTCGATCCCTACCAGGAGCGGATAAAACGGCTGGCCGCCCGGGTACGCGTGCACCTCGACGAACGGCCAACGTCGCGCGACGTGCGCGCGGACGGCATCGGTGAGCCCGGCCGGGGCGTCCACCCCGGACAGCAGGGTGACCATCTCGCCACCGCCGCCCAGCATCCGGTCGACGACGGCGGCGCAGGTGTCGGTGAGGTCGGTGCCGATGAGGTGCACCTCCCCCTCGACCAGCGCCAGCACATCACCCGGACGGCACGGTCCGGCCACGGTGAGCGCCTCCCGGCTGGCATGGCAGACCTCGGCGTAACGGCAGGCCCCGGCGGCCTCGGCCATCGCGATCACGTCGTCCTCGAAGCGGCGCTCGCCGTCGCGGACCGCGAGGGCGGCCAGCGCCTGCACCGGCGAGCGGGTCGGCACCACGCTCACCCTGATGCCGTGCCGACGGGCCTCCCGGGCTGCCGCGCTCGCCACCGCCTCCGTGTTGGGGTCGTTGGGCAGCACCACCACCCGGGCCGCGCCGGTGCCGAGGACCGCGTCCAGCAGCTCACCAGTGGACGGGTTGCCCGGCACCACGGTGGCGCCCTCCGCGGCGAACAACTCGGCGATGCCGCCGCCGGTGGCCACCACCACCGCGGCCCGGCCGTCCGACACCGGGCCGCGGGGCGGCTCCGGTTGGTCGGCGAAGCGGGTCACCGAGATCCGGTACGGGCGGCCGGCCGCGACGCCCGCCTCGACCGCCGCGCCCACGTCGTTGACGTGCACGTGGACGTTCCAGGTGCTCTCCGGCTTCCGCCCGTCGCCGACGACGACAAGTGAATCCCCCAGCGCGTCGAGCGCCCGTCGCATCCCGGCCACCGCCTCGGCCCGGGCGTCGAGCAGGAACTGCACCTCGTACGCGTACTCGTCGGAACCCGTCTCCCGGGCGACGGCGTCCGCCGGACGGGCGGAGCGCGGCGTCGGTGCCGGCCGGCCGGCGCTCTCCCCGGTGAGCACCTCGACCAGGGCGTCGAGCAGCACGCACAGCCCTCGCCCACCGGCGTCGACGACGCCCGCCTGGGCCAGCGCCGGCAGCTGCTCCGGGGTGCGGGCGAGCGCCTCGGCCGCACCCCGCGCCGCAACCTGGGCCACCGCCGCCAGGTCGTCGCTGTCCGCCCGGTCGGCCGCGGCGGCGGCCGCCGCGACCACGGTGAGCACTGTGCCCTCGACCGGCCGGGCAACCGCGGTGTACGCGGCAGCGGCGCCGGACCGCAGCGCGGCGGCCAACTCCCGGCCGCGCACCGCCGGAGCCCCGGCGGCCTCGTCGGCGAAACCCCGCAGGATCTGCGACAGGATCACCCCGGAGTTGCCCCGCGCGCCGAGCAACGCGCCCTGGGCCATCAGCCGCAGCGCGTGCCCGTGCGCCGTCGGGCCGCTGTCGGGGAGGGTGTCCAGATCCATTGCGAGGGCCTGCTGGGCGGAGGTGAGGGTGAGCACCAGGTTGGTGCCGGTGTCGCCGTCGGGCACCGGATAGACGTTGAGCTGGTCGATCTCGCCCTGGTGACGCTTCAGCGCCGCCAGCCCACCCGCGCACCAACGGCGCACCGCGGCGGCGTCGAGGGTGTCCAGCACGGCCAGAAGCCTACTGGCGCGCACCGACACGCGTCGGACTCGTCCGGCGTGTCCGGTTGCCCCGGCCCCTGGCAGGCCCCCTACCGGCCCGCACGACCGGGATCCGCCCTCCGGGTACAGTTGCCGCCGGAACCACCCCCGTCACCCGGCGGGCCGACCTCCATCCGCTGGCGGAGGGGCGGCTGGTCACCGGGCCAGGGCGGTTGGTCACCTCGGCGGGGCATCGGGTAGGCTGACGCGGTTGCCCGTGCAGCACCTCTGCCGGCAACCTCATGAACGTTTCAATCCCAGGAGTATCCCGTGGCTAGCGTGTGCGACGTCTGTGGCAAGGGGCCGGGCTTCGGCCACAACGTGCCCTGGTCCAAGAAGAAGACCAACCGCCGCTGGAACCCGAACATCCAGTCGGTGCGCACCCCGGCCGGTGGCGGCAACACCAAGAAGCTGCAGGTCTGCACCTCGTGCATCAAGGCCGGCAAGGTCACCCGCGCCTGACGCGGCGGCACCCACCTTCTCGTACGGCTCAGCCGGCGGACCTCAGGGTCCGCCGGCTCTGTCGTGCGCGCGCCGAGCCGTCGCCGAAGACCGCCGGTCAGAGCGTGCGGCCGAAGGAGACGCAGCCCTCCGCGTCCTTGTAGAAGCCGAAGTTCGGGATCCGCTCGTAACCGGCGGAGCCGTACATGGCGATCGCCTCGGGCTGCTTGTCGCCGCACTCCAGGACCACCCGCTTGCGACAGTGCTCGCGGGCCGAACGCTCGACGGCCGCCAGCACGGCGCGGGCCACGCCCCGCCCACGCGCCGCCGGGGCCGTGTACATCCGCTTCAGCTCCGCGCAGTCCGCGCCGTGGCTTCGCCAGCCACCGCAGCCGACCGGCTCGCCGGCCAGGTAGGCGACGAGGAACGCGCCATCGGGCGGCTCGAACTCGGTCGCGTCGACCGGGGTGTCATCGCCGGAGCCACCGTAGCGGGCAGCGAGGTCGGTCAGTGCGGCCTGGATCAACTGCTGCGCCACCGGTGCGTCGAACCGCACGGCCCGGATCTCAATCTCACTCACGGTATCCAGAATACGGTCGACGCCGGGCCTCACCGGAAGTGATCCCAGCCGGCCGGGCCGTCGTGGGGCGCGCCGTCGACAGTCACCCCGACACCGTCCGTGACCACCCCGATCGGCCGCCAGTCCGGCGGCAACACCACAGCGGGCGGGAAGGTCGCGGCCAGCGCGTGGTCGTCGCCACCGGCGAGGATCCAGGTGTACGGGTCGACGCCGAGCGCCTGCGCCGCGTCGGCCATCTGTCGGGGCACCTCGAACGCGTCGCGGCGCACGTCGATCGCGACACCGCTGGCCGCCGACACGTGCCCGAGGTCGGCGAGCAGCCCGTCCGACACGTCGATCATCGAGGTGGCGCCGAGCCGGGCGGCCTGCGGGCCGGCCGGATAGGGCACCTGCGGCCGCCGGTACGCCTCGACCAGCAGCCGGGGGGTGCGGAAGCCCCGGGTGAGCACGGTCAGCCCGGCTGCCGCGTATCCGGTGCGCCCGGCCAGGGCGAGCACGTCCCCGGGACGGGCGCCGGAGCGCAGCACGGGCGGGCGGCCCGCCAGGTCACCCAGCGCGGTGACCGCGACGGTCAGGGTGGGACTGGCCGACATGTCGCCGCCGACGACGCTCGCGCCGACCGTGGCCGCCTCGGCGGAGAGCCCGTCGGCCAACTCCTCCGCCCAGGCGGTGTCCAGGTCCGCCGGCATGCAGAGGGCGACGAGCAGTGCGGTAGGGGTGGCCCCCATCGCCGCGATGTCGGCCAGGTTGGCCGCCGCCGCCCGGTGCCCGACGTCGCGGGCGGAGGACCAGTCCCGCCGGAAGTGCCGCCCGTCGACCAGAACGTCGGTGGAGGCCGCCACCCGTCCGTCCGGCGCGGCCACCACCGCCGCGTCGTCGCCGGGGCCGAGCAGGGTCGTCGGTCCGTACGTCAGTCGGGCGGTGATCCTTCCGATCAGCCCGAACTCCCCGATCCCGGACACGCTGGCACCGCCGCCGGCGTTCCGCCCGTGCTGCCCGGCTCCGCCGTGCTCGCTCACCGCTGCTCCTTGACCACCGATAGGGATCAGACCTGGTCCGTAAGGTAGTTTCACCCTTCGGGCCGCTCCCGGGCGGCGACGGACGGAGGTCTAGTCGTGGTACAGGCGTACATCCTCATCCAGACCGAGGTGGGCCGGGCACGTGACGTGGCGGGTCTCATCGCGGACCTCTCCGGCGTGGTGCGCGTCGACGCCGTCACCGGGCCGTATGACGTGGTCGTCCTCACCGAGGCGAACACCGTCGACGAACTCGGCAAACTCATTGTGAGCAAGGTGCAGATGGTGCCTGGCATCACCCGCACCCTCACGTGTTCGGTGGTGCGGCTGTAGGTGGACGAGATGACGAACTCCTCCGCTGCGCTTGACGACGACGGGCCGCGCGACGCGTCCGACGGGACACCCGAGCCGGCTGACGGTATCGGTGCGTCGGCCGACCCGGCCGCCGCCGCGCCGGCCGGCCGGGACCGGACCATTCGTGGCGCCGCTCTGCTGGCCACGTTGATCGCGCTGCCGATCACGCTGCTGGTGGCCGTGTTGGCCTTCACCAAGCTCACCCCGGACGCGCCGGCCGCCGCGCCGTCCCCGTCCGCGACCACTGCCCGGGTGCAGTCCACCGCCCCGGTGGAGATGGCCGCCCCGGCTCTGGCCGCCCGCCCGGCCACGGTCTGCCGGGCCCTGCTCTCCCAGTTGCCGACGAGCATCCGCGACCTGGCCCAGCGGCCGGTGACCGCCGGCCCGGAGCAGAATGCCGCGTACGGCGATCCCGCGCTCACAGTGGCCTGCGGCGGCACCGAGCCGACCTTCCCCGCCACCGACGAGGTCTGGACGGTCAACCGGGTCTGCTGGCACCTGGCCGAACAGGGCGAGCAGACAGTGCTCACCACTGTCGACCGGGAGACGTCGATCGAGGTGCACGTCCCGCGTGCGTACGCGCAGCCGTTGCAGTGGGTGCCGTCGATTTCCAGCACGATCGTGGCGAGCGTGCCCTCCGGCGGCGCCATCCCGTCCGGCTGCCAGCGCTGAGCTGGCCCCCCGCGCCGGCTGAGCCGCGCGGGGAGGCCGGGTGGCTCAGTGCAGGCCGACGCCGCGCCGTTGGGCGGTACGGATCAGCCGGTTGACAAGCTTCGGGTACTCCAGGCCGGAGGCCGCCCACATCCGCGGGAACATCGACGTCGGGGTGAACCCGGGCATCGTGTTGAGTTCGTTGAGATAGACGTCCAGCTCCGGGGTGACGAAGAAGTCGGCCCGGGCCAGGCCGGCGCAGTCCAGCGCGGTGAACGCGCGAACCGCGTACTCCTGCACCTGGCGGGTCACCCGCTCCGGCAGTTTGGCCGGAATGTCGTACTCGCAGGAGTCGTCGAGGTACTTCGCCTCGAAGTCGTAGAAGTCGTGGTCCGCGACGACCCGCACCTCGGCCAGGACGGACGCCTCGGGCGTACCGCCGGCCTCGCCCTCCAGCACGCCGCACTCGATCTCGCGGCCGACGATCGCGGCCTCGATGATGACCTTCGGGTCGAACTGCCGGGCGGCGGCGACCGCCGCGTCCAGGTCTGCCCAGTCGGTGACCTTGCTGACCCCGAACGACGAGCCGGCCCGGGACGGCTTGACGAAGACCGGCAGACCGAGCCGCTCCTTGTCCTGCTCGCTGAGGGTCATCCCGTTGCGCAGCACGGCGTACGAGCCGATCGGGATGCCCTCGACGGCACAGAGCTTCTTGGTGAACTCCTTGTCCATGGCGGCCGCGGAGGCGAAGACGTTCGCCCCGACGTAGGGGATGCCGGCCATCTCCAGCATTCCCTGGATGGTGCCGTCCTCGCCGTACGCGCCGTGCAGCACCGGGAAGACCACGTCGACGTCGGCCAGCACCCGGGGGCCCTCGGTCGGGTCGAGCACCATCAGGCCGTTGCCGGTCGGGTCGGCACGCAGCACGATGTCGTTGCCGGAGTCGGCGGTGATCTCCGGCAGCTGACGGGCGTCGATCGCGAGCTGGGCGGGATCTCCGCTGGTCAGCACCCATTGGCCGGCGCGGGTGATGCCGACGGGCACCACCTCGAACTCGTCCGGGTCGAGCGCGCCGAACACGCTGCCGGCGCTGACGCAGGAGATGCCGTGCTCCGGGCTGCGGCCGCCGAAGACGATCGCCACGCGGGTTTTGCCTGGGGTGGTCACTCCGGTCACCTCTTCGTACGCGACTGCGGCTGGTCGTGCTCGCCGGTGGCGCTCACCCGGTTGACCTTACTGTGCGTGGCGATAGGGCGAGGCGATACCCGGCGAGCCACGGCGCGACACGGCGATCGGTCAGCACGGGATATACGGTGCGTGATGGGACTATTGCCCTGCGGCAGATGGGCAGCCTGAGCACGCTCAGTCGCGGGCGTGCCGGCGGCCGACCGCGATGACCTTCACCCGCTGCCGACCGGCGCGCACCATGCCCAGCGCCATGAACGCTCCGGCGATCCGGTCGGCAGCCTCCCGGCTGTTGGCGCCGACCACCTGCCGCCGCCGCTCCGGCGCGGTCCGCTCGTCGCGGTCGACACCCTCGGCCGGACGCACGTCGGTGAGCACCACCAGGAAGCGGGTCATCGGGGGCCGACCAGGTGCGGAGCGCGGGACTCCGGCACGGTACGCACGTCGTCGTCTCCTTCCGGCGGGCGGGATGGCGCGGCACGCGACGATCGGGCACGGGGGAGAAACCCGATCGCCGCGCGCCCCATCCCCTCCGGTCGCTCACCACCACCGTCGCCACGACAACCGGCGGTGAGGACGCGCTAACAGATTGACACGTTTACCGCCGTGAATGCAACTCTCATCGACGTTCTCTCATGCAGACGTTCCCACAGATGTGTGCGACCATCGATGCATGGCCCCGAAGACAGCCCGTGCCCGCCGGCTCGGCATCGCCCTGCGCCACCACCGGGAAGCCGCCGGCCTGACGCTGGAAACAGCGGCGGATGAGATCAACAGCACCCGCAGCACCCTCTCCCGGTACGAGAACGCCCAGAGCCTGATCACCCCGGCCACCGTGCGCGCGCTGCTCACGTCGTACGGGGTGGGTGCCGAGGAGGTGGCCGCGGCCGTGCAGCTCGCCAAGGACGCCCGCAAGCCAGGCTGGTGGGTCTCGTACTCCTACCTGCTGGATCCACGCACCATCGACTTCATCGCGCTGGAGGCCGAGGCGACCGCCATCGCCAACTTCGAGCCCTCGGTGGTGCCCGGTCTGCTCCAGACCGCTGACTACATCCGTGGCGTGATGCGCGGTGGCCCGCACACCCTGGGCGACGACCTGGTGGAGCAGCGGGTCAAGGTCCGGCTCGATCGGCAACAGCGGCTCACCGGCGACGACCCGCCCATCCTCGACGCGATCATCGACGAGGGCGCACTGTTGCGTCCGGTCGGCGACCAGTCGGTGATGGACGGCCAACTGCGGCACCTGGTCAAGATGGCCGAGTTGCCGAACATCACCGTTCAGGTGATCCCGCTCTCCGCCGGCTACCACCGGGGCACCCGAGGCTCGCTGCACATCCTCGAGTTCGCCGATCCCGAGGATCCGATCATCGCCTCGGTGGAGACCGTCGCCGGTCAGATGATCCTCGACCGAGCCGGCGAGACGCGGACCTGCACCAAGATCATGGAGCATCTCCGAAGCGTGGCGCTCAGCCCGGCCGACAGCCGCGGAATGCTCCTGACAGCCCTGAAGGGACGGTAAGACCGATGACACCGACGATCACAGCGGCCATGGCCGCGGCGGCATGGCGCAAGAGCAGCCGCAGCGGCGACGAGGGCGCCTGCGTGGAGGTGGCCGCGATCCCGCGGCTGGTGGCCGTCCGCGACTCCAAGGACCCATCCGGCCCGGCGCTGCTGTTCCCGCCGGCCGCCTGGGCCGCCTTCGCCCAGGCACCACCCCTGCGCTGACCCGGGAGGCGCTCGCCATCCGCTGTGGCTGGCCCACCATGTGATGTGCTGGTGAGCGGTATACCTCAGAGGTATAAATATGACTCAGAGGTATACCGCTCACCACGGCATCCGCCCCCACAGCGGTGACCGACGGTCACCGCCGGCCGCCGGCCACAGCCCGGGCCAGGGTTGGGAATTACTCGTCCAGGACCTGTTTCAGGCGACCAGCGGCCGGGGCTCCGGGACGGCACGCAGCGCCTCCAACGCGGCGATCGCCACGCCCCGGGCGCCGGCCATGTCCCGCTCCGGCACCAGCGCGAAGGTGGCGACCGCCGCCTGCTCCTCGCGCAGCACGGTGTGCTCGCGGACCGTCGCCAGGAACCAGTCGCGGAACTCCGCCGCCGCCTCCACCACCCCACCACCGACGAAGTACGCGTGCGGATCGGTGAAGTTCGCCGCGACGGTGAACAACCGGCCCAGCGCCATCGCCTGCTGGGCGAAGAGGTCCCGCGCGAGGGCGTCTCCCCGCTCGCCGTACCCCCGGACCGACTTCGCCGCCCGGGCCACCGGCTCGGCGGCGAGCGGGTGCTCGGGATAGCGGGTCAACCAGTACGGCAGCAGGTTGCGTTCGATGCCGGTCAGCGAGGCGATGCTCTCCACGTCCCCGGTGAAGCCGCAGGCGCAGGTGGGCTCCGACTGCCCCGGGCCGAGCAGCCCGCCCAGCGGAATGTGCACGTGACCAAGCTCCCCGGCCATCCCGGCGGCGCCGGCGATCACCCGGCCGCTCTCGACCACACCGCCGCCGAGGCCGGTGCCGACGATCGCGGAGACCGACGAGCGGTTCATCGCGTCGTCGCCGAAGTGCACGTGGTGGGCGTAGAGCGCTGCCGCGTTGCCGTCGTTGTGGTAGATCACCGGCAGGCCGAGCCGTCGCTCCAACGCGCCCCGCACGTCGAAGCCCCGCCAGGCCGGCTGGGAGAAGTTGGTGGAACCCCGCGACGAGATGACGCCGTCGGCGCTGGCCGGGCCGGGAGTGTCCAGCCCCACCGCCCGGACCAGCTCACGCGGCACGCCGGTCTGCGCCAGAGCACCGTCCAGCGCCCGGGCCAGCGCCTCGATCGCCGCCTCCGGCCCGGACCGCACCTCGCTGGGGATCTCCAACAGCCCGTCCACCAGGAAGCGGCCATCCACCGTCAGCACTGTGGCGTTGTTGCTGGTGCCGCCGTTGTCCAGCCCGACGACCACCGGCACCCCTGCGCTGCCCACCGAAAACCGCCTCCCGCCCGTCATGAGTGTGAGCCGAGGCTAGTGCCAGCCCCTCTCCCCCGCCACGCCCGGTCACCCAACCGGCTCAGGCCCTACCCTGCCCCGCTCCGCGGCCTCGTACTCACCGTGGCGGCATAAGGGGCGTCCCGCTCATTTCGGCGGCGGAACGGACTCTGCCGGGCGGCGGGCCGTCACCGCCGTGGCGTCCAGGTCCTCGTCGTGCCGCACGCTGGGCACCAGGCCGGCTGCCTCGAACGCCGCGCAGAGCGCGTCCACCTGCGTGACACCGGCCTCGACGACCAGGTGCCCGCCGGGCGCCAACCAGGTGACCGCCTCGACACCCACCCGGCGCAGCACGGAGAGCCCGTCCGGTCCGCCGTCGAGCGCCACCGGGGCCTCGTGCAGCCGCGCCTCCGGCGGCATCAGCGCCACCGCGTCGGTCGGCACGTACGGGGCGTTGGCCACCACCAGGTCCAGCCGACCCCGCCAGCGCGCGGGCAGGGGCGCGAACAGGTCACCCTCGTACACCTCGGCCGTCAGGCCGGTGAGGTTGCGGCGCGCACACGCCACGGCCGCCGGGTCGATGTCGGCGGCGGCCAGCCAGCGCGGCGCGAGCCGATGCGCCAACGCGACAGTGGTGGCCCCGGAGCCGCAGCACAGGTCGACCACCGCCGGAGCCGGGCCGGTCAGCCCGGCCGCCACCTCGACCAGCAGGGCCGTCCGGCCACGGGGCACGAAGACGCCCGCGTCGACGGCGATCCGCAGACCGCAGAACTCCGCCCAGCCGAGCAGGTACTCCAAGGGCTCGCCGGCCACCCGACGGTCGGTCAGGTCGGCCAGCGTCGCCGGGGAGTCGGCGGCGGCCAGCAGCAGATCTGCCTCGTCCTCGGCGTAGACGCAGCCGGCGGTACGCAGCCGGCGTACCAGGGCGGGCCGGTCGGTGAGTGTCACAGGATCCCTCAGCGCGGCCCGGCCGCGTCCAGGGCGGCGGCGATGTCGGCCACCAGGTCGGGGGTGTCCTCCACACCGCAGGACAGCCGGACGAAGCCGGGGGCGGTGTCGTCACCCCACTGCGCCCGCCGGTCCGCCGTGGTGTGCAGGCCCCCGAAGGAGGTCGCCGCCGCCACCAACCGGGCGGCCTCGACGAATCGGCCCACCCGGTTGGCGGTACCCAGGTCGAAGGAGAGCACCCCGGGCATCCGGCGCATCTGCGCCGAGGCCACCGGGTACGCCGGGTCGTCCGGCCGCCCCGGCCAGCGCAGGCCGGTCACGTCCGGCCGGCCGGCGAGCAACTCGGTGACGGCGGCGGCGTTCGCGCTCTGCCGGGCCAGGCGCAGGTCGAGGGTGGCCAGCGACCGGTGCGCCAGCCACGCGTCGAACGCGCCGGGGACCGCCCCGGTGGTGGTACGCCAGGTCGTCACCGCCTCGATCAGCTCGGTGGACCGGCTGGCCAGGTAGCCCAGCAGCAGGTCGGAGTGGCCGGTCAGCGCCTTGGTGCCGGAGGCGACCACCAGGTCGGCACCGAGCTCCAGTGGGCGCTGACCGAGCGGGGTCGCTGTGGTGTTGTCCACCGCGAGCAGCGCCCCGGCGGCGTGTGCCTGCTCGGCCAGGGCCGCCACGTCGACCACGTCCAGCCCCGGATTGGCCGGCGTCTCCACAAGCACCAGTCGGACGCCCGCCAACGACGGGTACGGCCCGACGGTCGGCACGAACAGCACCCGGACGCCGAGCGACTCCAGTACGTCGCTGGCGAACGCCCGGACCGGGAAGTATCCGTCGGCGGGCAGCACCACGGTGTCCCCCGGGCGCAGCAGGGTGAGCAGCAGCCCGGTGATGGCCGCCTGGCCGGTGGCGAAGACCCGGCAGTCACCGCCTTCCAACTCGCCCACGGCCGCCTCCAGCAACCGTCGGGTCGGGTTGTCCGGACGGCCGTAGCCGTTCGGCGACGTGCCCTGGCCCTGCCACGGGTCGAGGTGGTACGGCGCGGCGAAGACCGGCCCGGGCAGGAACGGGTCCCCCGGTGCCGGCTCGGGCAGGCCGGCGCGTACGCAGCGGGTGCCGTCACCCAGTTCGCTCATCGGTTCCTCACTCGTACGACTCGGGTTTGGCGGTCCGGCTCATCAGGGTGTCCACGGCGAGGCGCGGGTCCATCCCCTCGTGGCAGATCCGCTCGACGTGCTCGGTGATCGGCATTTCCACACCGTGTGCCCGGGCCAGGTCCCGGATCGCCAGGCAACTCTTCACACCCTCGGCGGTCTGCCGGGTGGCGGCCTGGGCCTGCTCCAGCGTCTCACCACGGCCCAGGTGCTCGCCGAAGGTGCGGTTGCGGGCCAGCGGCGACGAGCAGGAGGCGACCAGGTCGCCCATGCCCGCGAGGCCGGCGAAGGTGATCGCGTCCGCGCCGAGCGCGACGCCCAGCCGGGCCGTCTCGGCCAGCCCGCGGGTCATCAGCATGGCCCGGGTGTTGTCGCCGAACCCCATCGCGGTGGCGATGCCGTACGACAGGGCGATCACGTTCTTGACCGCCCCGCCCAGCTCACAGCCGATCACGTCGTCGTTTGTGTACGGGCGCAGGTAGGGCGTCCGGATCGACGACTGCACGAGCACGGTGCGGTGGCTGTTCGTCCCGGCGACCACTGTCGCGGCGGGCTGCTCGGCGGCGATCTCCGGAGCCAGGTTCGGGCCGGAGACCACTACCACCCGGTCCGCGGCGACCCCGGCGGTCTCCACGATAACCTCGCTCATCCGTTTGGTGGTGCCGAGTTCGATGCCCTTCATCAGCGACACCAGTGTCGAGTCGGGGTGCAGGTGCTCGGCCCATTCGGCGAGGTTGCCGCGCAGGGTCTGCGACGGCACGGCCAGCACCACCACCTCCGCGCCGGTGATCGCCTCGGCCGCGTCGGCGGTGGCGGTGACCCGAGCCGGCAGCAGCACACCGGGCAGGTACTCCGGGTTGCGGCGCTCGGTCCGGATGCTCTCGGCGACCGGCGCCCGACGGGCCCACACCGTCACGTCCCGCCCCGCGTCCGCGAGGATCTTGGCGAACGCGGTGCCCCAGGAACCAGCGCCGAGCACCGCGACGTGGCCGGTCACGCGACCGCTCCGGAGCGGGTCGGGACGGCTGGAACGGCCCCGGTACCGAGCCTGACGCGTCGCCCGTTCACGCCGCGTCACCCTGCTGCTCGTGCCCGGCGGAGGACTGGGCCGGTCGCTCCCACAGCGGCGGCGGGGTGCCGCCGCGGATCTCGCCGAGCATGTCCCGCAGCCGCAACATGATGGTGTCCGTCATCTCCTCGAGGGTGCCCCGGGTCGGCTGGGCATCCGCCCACCGGCTCAGGTCGATCGGTTCACCGGCGACAACTGTCACCGGGATCCGGGGGCGCGGGTTGACGCGGCTGGTCCGGGGGTCGAAGAGCCGCTCCGGTCCCCACATCACCACCGGTACGACGGGAGCGCCGGTGGCCAGGGCCAGCCGAGCGGCACCGGTCTTGGCCTTCATCGGCCACAGCTCCGGCTGTCGGGTGGTGGTGCCCTCCGGGTAGATCACCACGGCGCCACCCTGGTCGAGCGCGGCGACCAGGGTGTCCAGTGAGCGGACCGCGTCGACGCTGCCCCGCTCGACCGGGATCTGCCGGCACCGGTGCAGGATCCAGCCGACCCCCGGCACCCGGAACACGCTGGCCTTGCCCAGGTACTGCGGCCAGCGCCCGGAATCGTAGATGAAGTGCGCGGAGACCAGCGGGTCGGCGTGCGAGATGTGGTTCGCCACGATGATCATGCCGCCGTCGCGTCGGAGGTGCTCCTGGCCACGCCAGGTCCGCCGGGTCCACACGGTCATCACCGGCTTCACCAGCCCCACGGCGAACCGTTGCCAGAACCCCAGCCTCCGCCGTGCCACTGTGCCTCCTCGTCGCGCCCCAACCCCCGCCGCGAAACCCGCCCGCGACACCCGCCGCGGAAATCATGCCTGCTCGCCCCCGGTACGGCCAGCGAGGGTCCCGCCGCGCGGCTGGCAGGATTGCGGGCGTGAGTCAGCCGAGGTGGGCCGTGGTGGTGCCGGTGAAGCAGCTGGCAGCGGCCAAGAGCCGGCTGCGGGGCGCACTGCCGGGCGTACCGCACGAGGAGCTGGCGCTGGCCCTGGCGGCCGACACGCTCCGCGCGGTGCTGGCCTGCCCGGCGGTCGCCGAGGCCCTGGTGGTGACCGACGACGCCCGGGTGGCGGGGGCGGCGCGGGCCGCCGGCGCGCGGGTGCTGCCCGACGAGCCGGCCGCCGGGCTGAACGCCGCGTTCCGGCACGGCGCGACCGGAACGACAGCCGAATGGGTGGCCGGGCTCACGGCGGACCTGCCGGCGCTGCGCCCCGCCGAGCTGGCCAGCGCACTGCTCGCGGCGCAGAACGGGCGACCCGCGGTACGCCGTTTCGTGCCCGACGCGCCGGGCAGCGGCACCGTGCTGCTCACCGCGCCGCCCGGGGTACCGCTGGATCCTCGCTTCGGGGTTGGCTCGGCGGTCGCGCACGCGGCGAGCGGCGCGCTGACGCTCAGCGGCGACTGGCCCAGCCTGCGCCGGGACGTGGACACCGCCGCGGACCTGACCGCCGCCGCCCGGCTCGGGCTGGGGCCGCGCACCGCCGCACTTGTCACCGCCGGCCGCCCGGCCCACTCGGCGGGCTGACCCGCCCGGCCCGCCCGACGGGCCGGCCGCTGGGGTGTACGGTGCCAGCATGCAGGGCACGGTGGCCAGCTATGACGCGGCGACGCGCAGCGGTGTCCTGCTGCTCGACGACGGCACCGAGATGCGCTTTCCCGCCCGGGCCTTCGACGCCTCCGGCCTGCGGCTGCTCCGGCTCGGCCAGCGGGTTCGCATCGACACCGATCCCGACGGCGAGGTCGTCCGGGTGACATTGCCGACGATGATCTGAGCCGGCGAACCCAAGTTCATTTTGCGTTTACCGTAATCGGGTGATTATGAGCGGGTGAGCACCCCTCGCGAGCACCCGGCCCGCCCGCCCGCCACCGACCTCCGAAACGGTTCCCGCGTACGCGGGACCGACGGCCGCTTCCGCCCGTCCCGTGCCGAGCGGGCCGGTGCCGCCCGCGCCGACACCCTCGCCGACGATCCCGGCGGCGCCTCCTCCGGGCTGGACGAGGTCCTCGACCCCACGGCGACCGTCGAGGCGGACGGCCCGACCGCCGGTGCCGTCCACCCGGTCCTGCCGACCGACCTGCCGACCGACGCCGAGGAAGACGACGAACCAAGCGCGGCCCCGCCGCTGCCGGAGGATCGTTTCCTCAACCGGGAGCTGTCCTGGCTCGACTTCAACGCCCGGGTGCTCACCCTGGCCGAGGACCAGCGCACCCCGCTGCTGGAACGGGCCAAGTTCCTGGCGATCTTCGCCAGCAACCTGGACGAGTTCTACATGGTGCGGATCGCCGGGCTGAAGCGGCGACTCTCCGCCGGCCTGCCGGTGCGCGGCGGGGACCGGCTGCCCCTGCGTACCCAGTTGGAGATGATCGCCGAGCGGACCGCCGAGCTGGGCGCCCGGCACGCCGCCTGCTTCGTCGACGACGTCCTGCCCAAACTGGCCGACGAGGGCATCCGCATCCTGCGCTGGGGTGAGCTGGGCGACCCGGAGCGGGAGCGGCTGCGCACCTACTTCCGGGAGCACATCTTCCCGGTGCTGACCCCGCTCGCGGTGGACCCGGCGCACCCGTTCCCGTACATCTCCGGGCGGTCGCTGAACCTGGCGGTGGCGGTTCGCGACCCCGACGGCGGTTCGGAGCTGTTCGCCCGGGTGAAGGTGCCCAACAACGTCCCCCGTTTCGTCCGGGTGGACCGCGACCAGCCGGGCGTGCGGATGCTGCCGGTGGAGGACCTGATCTCGGTGCACCTGGGTCAGCTGTTCAGCGGCATGCAGGTGGTCGAGTGCCACCTGTTCCGGGTCACCCGCAACGCCGAGGTGGAGGTCGACGAGGACCGCGACGAGGACCTGCTCCAAGCCCTGGAACGGGAGCTGGCTCGACGCCGGTTCGGTCCGCCGGTCCGCCTGGAGGCCGCCGCGTCCATCTCCGACCACATGTTGGAGCTGCTCGTCCGCGAGCTGGACATGAACGACCAGGACGTGCTGCGGGTGCCTGGGCTGCTGGACCTGTCCGCGTTGTGGCAGGTCTACGGCGAGGCCGACCGGCCGGACCTCAAGGACCCGCCGTTCGTGCCGGCCACCCACCCCCGGCTCGCCGAGGGCGAGGTGCCGCGCAGCGTCTTCTCGACCCTGCGCGACGGGGACATCCTGGTGCACCACCCGTACCACTCGTTCGCCACCAGCGTGCAGCGCTTCATCGAACAGGCCGCCGCCGACCCGAACGTGCTGGCCATCAAGCAGACCCTCTACCGCACCAGCGGCGACTCCCCGATCGTGGACGCGCTTGTCGACGCGGCCGCCGCCGGCAAGCAGGTGGTGGTGCTGGTGGAGGTGAAGGCCCGGTTCGACGAGGTGGCCAACATCGGCTGGGCCCGCACGCTGGAACGGGCCGGCTGCCACGTGGTGTACGGCCTGGTCGGCCTGAAGACGCACTGCAAGACCGCGCTGGTGGTCCGTCAGGAGGGCAACCAGATCCGCCGCTACTGCCACATCGGCACCGGCAACTACCACCCGAAGACCGCCCGGATGTACGAGGACTTCGGCATGCTGACCGCCGACCCGGAGATCGGCGCGGACCTGACCGACCTGTTCAACGTGCTCACCGGGTACAGCCGGCAGACCGCGTACCGGCGGTTGCTTGTCGCCCCGCAGGGTATTCGCAGCGGGCTCATCGAGCGGATCGAGCGGGAGATCTCCCACGTTCGGCTGGGCATGCCCGGCCTGGTCCAGTTCAAGGTCAATTCGCTGGTCGACGAGGGGGTGACCGACGCGCTGTACCGGGCCTCCCAGGCCGGCGTGCACGTCGACCTGCTCATCCGGGGCATGTGCACACTGCGACCGGGGGTGCCGGGGTTGTCGGAGAACATCCGCGTCCGCTCGATCCTCGGCCGGTTCCTGGAGCACTCCCGGGTCTTCCGGTTCGGCAACAACGGCGAGGCCGAGTTCTGGATGGGCTCCGCCGACCTGATGCACCGCAACCTCGACCGTCGGGTGGAGGCGCTGGTGCGGGTGAGCGACCCGATCGCCCGCGCCGAGCTGGATCAGGTGCTGAACGCCGCGATGAGCCCCGACGTGGACGCGTTCGAACTGGCCGGCGACGGCACCTGGACCCGGCGTACCGGCGAAGACACGAAAGCGCGGGCTCACCTGCAGCAACTACTGCTGCGCCGAGTCGGTGGCACGGCCAGTTGACCGATCAGCGCCTAGGCTGAACTGATGGTCGAGGAGGAGCAGAAGTACGAGGTGGACGATGCCTACGTGCTACCGGACCTGGCCGCCACGGCCCCGGCCGGGGGTCGGGTCCGGGTGCTGCCACCGGTGACGCTCGTCGCCCGCTACTTCGACACCACCGATGTGCGGCTGGCCCGTGCCGGTGCCTCGCTGCGCCACCGCCGGGGCGACGAGCTGCCCTGGACGGTGAAGCTGCCGACCGGGACGCCGGGCGTCCGACACGAGATCTCCCGCCCGGGGCCGAAGGGTCAACCACCGCCGGAGCTCGTGGAGCTGGTCACCGTCCTGCACCGGGGGGCTCCGCTGGCCCCGGTGACGGTGGTGCGGACGGTCCGGCACGCGTACGAGGTGTGCGACAAGGGCGGCGCGGTGCTCGCCGAGGTGGTGGACGACCGGGTGACAGTGCTCGACGACGCCGGCGCCACCACCGGCACGTTCCGGGAGTTGGAGGTGGAGCGCAAGGCCGGCGACCGGGCGCTGCTCGACCGGGTCGGGGCGGTGCTGCGCGAGGCGGGCGCCCGGGGCGGCACGTTCACCCCGAAGCACGTACGGGCGCTGGGCGCGACGGCGCAGGCCGACCCGGACCTGGTCGCGCCGGCCGGGCTGACCGGGGAGCCGAGCGCCGGCGACGTGGTGACCGAGGCGATCCGCAAGGAGATTCGCCGGCTGTTGGCGCACGACCCGCTGGTCCGGCTGCGCGCCCCGGCGGCCGGTGGCGACACCGCCGTGCACCAGATGCGGGTGGCCTGTCGACGCCTGCGCAGTGATCTGCGTACCTTCAAGCCGCTGATCCGCAAGACCTGGTCCCGACCCCTGCGCGACGAGCTGCGCTGGCTGGCCGGTGTCCTCGGCGCGGCCCGCGACGCGGAGGTGCTGCGCGAGCGGTTGCGCGACACCGCGAGCGCCGATCCGCTCAGCCCCCTCGACCAGGGCGCGGTGGACCGGCTGGACGAGGTGCTCGCCCAACGACAGCGGCAGGCGTTCGCCGCCATCGACGAGGCGTTGCGCTCCCCGCGCTACCTGGCCCTGGTGGACGCTCTGGTGCTGGCCGCCCGCGCGCCCCGGCTCACCGGCGGGGCGGCTGCCCCTGCGGCGGAGGCGTTGCCCGCGCTGGTGGCCCGGCCCTGGCGACGGCTGACCGGGCCGGACGGCGTCGACGGGCTCGACGCCCGGTCGCCGGACGACCGCTGGCACGCCGTTCGCAAGGAGGGCAAACAGACCCGGTACGCGGTGAACGCGGTGGCTTCGACCGTCGGCAAGGGCGCGCGCCGGCTGTCCCGTGCCCTCGCCGGGGTGCAGGACGTGCTCGGCGAGCACCAGGATGCGGCAGTGGCGGCGGACACCTGGCTGGAGATCGCCGCCGAGCGGCCGGACGACCACGAGCTGGCGGTCACCGCCGGGCGGCTGGCCGAGCGCGAACGCGAGTCGGTACGCCGGATGCGGGCGCTCTTCCCGGCCGCCTGGCACCGGGCCACCCGGCGGCGGCGAACCAGTTGGCTGCCGTGACCGGCATCCGGGCGGCGGGCGGGGTGGCCTGGCGGCCGACCGCCGACGGCGTACGCGTCTGCGTGGTGCACCGCCCCCGCTACGGCGACTGGACGCTGCCGAAGGGCAAGTTGGAGCCGGGTGAGCACGCGCTGGCCGCCGCGGTGCGTGAGGTCGCCGAGGAGGCCGATGTCCGGGGCGTACCGCAGGTCCGGCTGCCGTCGGTGCGGTACCGCAGCGAGGGGCAGGCCAAGCTTGTCGACTACTGGTCGATGCTCGCGGTGGCCCGCGGTGGTTTCCAACCGAACACCGAGGTGGACGACATGCGCTGGCTCGCGGTGGACGACGCGATCCAGTTGGTCAGCTACCCGCACGACGCGGAGGTGCTGGCGGCGTTCGCCGCGCTGCCGGCGGTGACCGCTACGGTCGCGCTGGTCCGGCACGCGCACGCCGGTAAGCGGGCCACCTGGTCCGGCCCGGATGTCGGCCGGCCCCTGGACGCCGAGGGATGGGCCCAGGCGACCGCGCTTGCCGACCTGGTCGCCCTGGTCCGACCGGACCGGCTGGTGTCGGCGTCACCGCGACGCTGCGTGCAGACGCTGTACCCGGCCGCCGCGCTGCTCGACCTGCCGATCGAGATCTGCGGCGACCTGGACGAGCCACAGCCCGGCCAGCAGGCCGACGAGCAGATCCTCGCCACCGCCGCCCGGCTGCTGGAGTTGGCCACCGCCGGTGGGCAGGTGGCGGTGTGCACCCAGGGCAAGGTGCTGCCGGGTGCGCTGGAACGGTTGACCGGCCGCACCGACGAGGACTTCACCACCCCCAAGGGCGGCGGTTGGCTGCTCGCCTTCGGTGGCGACCGCCTGCTCGCCACCGACCGCCTGTAACCCCTCGCAGCCGTGATCGTTGGCAGCTGAGCAGCTCGCCACGCCGGGTACCGCCCTGCTGAGCTGCCACCGATCGGCCGTGATCTGCGCTGTCAGCGAGGTGGCAGGGACAGGGTCACCGTTACCGGTAGGTGATCGCTTGCCGTGCCGCGTGGCGCTTGCGGGTTGCTCGCGGTGATGCCGGGTGAGACGAAGACGTGGTCGATCTGTTCGCGCGGAGCGTTGGCGGGGCTCGTCGGCAGTGGTCGGGCGGACGCCAACGCGTCGACCAGACCAGCAGCGGTGAACTGTCCGAACGCCTCGTCGCCCGGCTCGGTGTTCAGGTCACCCGCCACCACCAGGGGGCGGCCGGCCGCGTACTCGGTGGCGAAGTCGGCGACCGCGCGGGCCTGGACCACCGGGCCCTGCCCGGGTGGAGGTTGCAGGTGGGTGCTCACCACCGCGGTACGGACACCGTCGCCCAGGTCCAGCGTGACGCCGAGAGCCTGCGCCCCGGTGGGCGCCCCGACGGCTGGCAGCGGGAGGCTGCGCGGATCGCCCATCGGCCAACGGCTGAGCACCGCGTCACCCCAGACCGGGTCGGCGGCCGGCCCGAAGACGTACGGCATGCCGAGCCGGTCGGCCAACACGTCGAGGGTGTCGTGCCCACCGTTGAGCAGCCAGGCCCGGTCCACCTCGCTGAGCAGCACCACGTCGGGCCGTTGCCCGCTGACGGCCTCGGTGAGCCCGGTCAGGTCGAACCGACCGTCCAGCCCGAAGCCCATCCGGATGTTGTACGCCACCACGGTCAGCCGCTCCGGTGGGCCGTCCCGGTTGCTGGCCACCGCACCCTCGTCGGCGACGACAGGCGCCAGCAGCGCCACCGCGGTGACCGCCGTGGCGGCCCGTAGCGGCGGAAACGGCCCGGGGAGCCACTTGACGACGGGCTGGGCGGTGAACGCCACGACGGCGACCAGAGCGGCCACCACCACGGGCACCGCCGCGTTGGGGTACCCGAGGTCGTAGGCGGAGTAGTAACCGACCGCCCCCAGCGCGAAGACAAGCATGCCGACGGCCACCGCGTACCCCCGCCGGGCCGCCATCGCGCCGGTGTCGTCGGCGTCGGCACTCGCGGTGTCGGCACTCGCGGTGCCGTCGGCGGTGCCGGCGCTCGCGGTGTCGGCGGCGTCGGCACTCGCGGTGCCGGCGGCGTCGGCACTCGCGGTGCCGGCGGCGTCGGCACTCGCGGTGCCGGCCTTCGCGCCCGCCGGCACGGCGGCTGCCGTCGGGGCCAGCCGGTTCTCGTCATCGGTCAGGGCGAGGCAGGCACCGAGACCGACGGCGGCGAGCAGGACGGCCGGCAGCAGCAGGTCACCCCGGTCGAGGGCGAACAGCACCGCGCCCCCCAGCAACGCCACCGGCCCGTACGCGCGGCCCCACCGCTGCGGCGGCCGGGTCAACGCGGTGCACAGGAACGCCGCAACCGCCACCGGCACCGGGGCCATGCCCAGCAGCGGCGAGCGCGCCACACCTCCGCCGCTAAGCAAATACGACATCCCGGTCTGGGCCAGGGCCGGGGAGAGCGCCACCATCCCGGCCAGCAGCAACGCCGGCCCGGTCAGCAGCCAGGCCCGGACACCACCGACACCTGCCCGGCTACCGGACCGCGCCGTACCGCCTTCGCTGCCAGAGCGGGCTGTGCCGCCTCCGGACCGGGCCGTACCGAGCAGGAACAGCGCCACCGCGACGGAGCTGAGCAGCCAGGCCACCCAGTCACCCCGCCAGACCAGGTCGACGGTGTCCAGCGCCGCGTGCACTGCCGCGTTGACAGCGAACCCCAACGCCAGCCCCGGGACCGGTCGGTCGGTGTCGATGGCGACGCCGACCAGCCAGACGAGCCCGGCGAGCAGCCCGGCGGTGGCCAGCCAGAGTTGCGTACGCCCGCCGGGTGTCGCGGTGAGCGCGAGCCGGGCGACGGTGAGCAGAACGGCGGCGGCGACAGTGACCGGGCGGGCCCCGACCCGGCGAACCACTGCGGGTGCGCCCAGCGCGAGCACGAACCAGCCGAGGGCGAACGCGCCCATCAGCTCGGCCGGGGTGGACGCCGCCTGACCGAAGATGGTGATGATGCCGGGCAGCCAGACGCGCAGCACGTCGATGAGGAGGATGACGCCCAGCGCGAGCGTCCCGGTGGTGACCTGGCGGTAGCGCACCGGCGCCCCATTTCCCGTCGGCGGGCCGGCGGAGGGGGGCCGGCACGGCGATTCTGCGCGAGCGCGCCGAGCGGGTCAACGGCCTCCGTACGCCGAAAGGGCGCCCACCCGTGGGTGGACGCCCTTGCGGAGTTGGTCGGTCAGCGCTTGCTGGCCGCCTTCTTGGCCGGAGCCTTCTTCGCCGGCGCCTTCTTGGCCGCCGTGCTCTTGCTCGCCGTCGCGGTGGTCTTCTTCGCCGCGGTCGACCTGGTCGCCGCGGTGGTCTTCTTCGCCGCGGCGGTCTTCTTGCTGGCGGCCGTCTTGGTCGCCGTGGTGGTCTTGCTCGCCTTGGCCGGGGCGGTCTTCTTGCTGGCGGCCGTCTTGGTCGCCGTGGTGGTCTTGCTCGCCTTGGCCGGGGCGGTCTTCTTGCTGGCCGTCTTGGCCGCGGTTGCCTTGGTGCCCGCGGCCTTGGCGCCGGTCGTCTTGGTGCCCGCCGCCTTGGTGCCGGCCGTCTTGGCCGTGGCGGTGGTGGTGGCGGCCTTCTTCGTCGCCACCGTGGCCTTCGGCACCTTGCCGCTGGCCACCATCTCCTTGAAACCGGCGCCGGGGCGGAAGGTCGGGACGGATGTCTTCTTGACCTTCACCGCCTCGCCGGTACGCGGGTTGCGCGCTGTTCGTGCACCACGCACACGCTTTTCGAACGCTCCGAATCCGGTGATCGCCACCTTCTCGCCCTTGGTGACCGCCGCCTGGACCTCGGTGAGGACCGCCTCGAGGGCGTTCGTCGCCGTCTTCCGGTCCCCCAGGCGAACGGCGAGCGCCTCGATGAGCTCGGCCTTGTTCACGACTTCCTCCCGATTGTGCAACTGACTCGTCGCGAGCCATTCTGCGCGCACGTTATGCCCTGTGCTGCCGGGACACAAACATTCGGTAGAAAAAAGCCCTTGTGTCGTAACGGATTCACCCCCACCGGTCGGGCCGATGGGGGTGAAATCCGCTGTGCGGCCAGGCGTGCGGCTATGCCACGGAGGGCAGGAACGGCAGTCGTCGGGCCTCGTAGGAGTCGATGTCGGCGACGTTGCGGAGGGTGAGTCCAATGTCGTCGAGGCCTTCCAGCAGCCGCCAGCGGCTGAAGTCGTCCAGCGGGAACGACCAGGTGGCGTCCCCGGCCCGGAGCTGGCGGGCGGTCAGGTCGACGGTCACCGGGGTGGTCGGATCCGCCTCGACCAGGTCCCACAGCTCTTCGACGGCTTTCAATTCCAACTCGACCGGCAACAGGCCTTCCTTGAGGGAGTTGCCGCGGAAGATGTCGCCGAAGCGCGGCGCCACCACCGCGCGGAAGCCCCAGTCCCGCAGTGCCCAGACGGCGTGCTCCCGGGAGGAGCCGGTGCCGAACTCCGGGCCGGCGATCAGGATCGACGCCCCGGAATAGCGTTCATCGTTGAGAACGAATGTCGGATCTTCCCGCCACGCGCTGAACAACCCGTCGGCGAAGCCCGTCCGGGTCACCCGCTTGAGGTACACGGCGGGGATGATCTGATCGGTGTCCACGTTGGACCGCCGCAGCGGCACTGCCGTGCCGGTGTGGGTGGTGAACTTGTCCATCTCCTCGGTCCCTTCTACAGGTCGGCGGGGGCGGCCAGCCGGCCGACCACGGCGGTGGCGGCGGCGACCGGCGGGGAGACCAGGTGGGTACGCCCACCCCGGCCCTGACGGCCCTCGAAGTTGCGGTTCGAGGTGGAGGCCGAGCGCTGGCCCGGCTTCAGCGTGTCGGGGTTCATCCCGAGGCACATGGAGCAGCCGGCGAACCGCCACTCGGCCCCGGCGTCCGCGAAGACCTTGTCCAGCCCTTCGGCCTCGGCGGCCTCCCGGACGGCGGCGGAACCGGGCACCACGAGCATCCGGACCCCGTCGGCGACCTGGTGGCCCCGCAGCACGTCGGCTGCGGCCCGCAGGTCCTCCAGCCGGCCGTTGGTGCAGGACCCCACGAAGACCACGTCGATGGGCAGCTCCCGCAGCGGGGTGCCGGGACGCAGGTCCATGTATTCCAGGGCGCGGCGGGCCGCGGTGCGCTCCGAGTCGGTGACGAAGTCCTCCGGGTCCGGCACCGGCGCGCTCAGCGGCGCCCCCTGCCCCGGGTTGGTGCCCCAGGTGACGAACGGGGTGATCCGGCTGGCGTCCAGGGTCACCTCGGCGTCGAAGCGGGCGCCCTCGTCGGTGGGCAACGTCCGCCACCACGCCAGCGCCGCGTCCCAGTCCGCGCCCTGCGGCGCGTTCGGCCGACCCTTGAGGTACGCGAAGGTGGTCTCGTCCGGCGCGATCATGCCGGCCTTGGCACCCCACTCGATGGACATGTTGGCGATGGTCATCCGCCCCTCCATGGAGAGGGCCTCGATCGCCTCGCCGCGGTACTCGACGATGTGCCCGCGCCCCCCACCGGTGCCGACCTGGGTGATCAGCGCGAGCACCAGGTCCTTGGCGGTGACGCCCGGGGCCAGCCGCCCGGTGACGTTCACGGCCATCGTCTTCGGCCGGCTCTGCGGCAGCGTCTGGGTGGCCAGCACGTGCTCCACCTCGCTGGTGCCGATGCCGAAGGCGAGCGCGCCGAACGCGCCGTGGGTGGCGGTGTGCGAATCGCCGCAGACGATCGTCATGCCCGGCTGGGTGATGCCGAGCTGCGGACCGATCACGTGCACGATGCCCTGGTTGTCGTCGCCGAGCGGGTGCAGGCGCACCCCGAACTCGGCGCAGTTACGCCGCAGCGTCTCGATCTGCGTACGCGACGTGGGGTCCTCGATGGTGAGCAGGTCACCACGGCGCAGGCGGAACGCCGGGTCGGCGTACCCCGTTGGGGTGTTGTGGTCCTCGGTCGCGAGGGTCAGGTCGGTACGACGCACCCCTCGGCCGGCGAGCCGCAGCCCGTCGAACGCCTGCGGGCTGGTCACCTCGTGCAGCAGGTGCAGGTCGATGAAGAGCAGATCCGGCTCACCAGCGGCGGACCGTACGACGTGCGCGTCCCAGACCTTCTCGGCCAGGGTCCTCGGCTCAGGAGTGACTCCCACCATCTGGACATCCTAAATTCTGGGAGGTAAG
Organism: Micromonospora sp. NPDC005215; assembly: GCF_040607915.1. NCBI lineage: Bacteria > Bacillati > Actinomycetota > Actinomycetes > Micromonosporales > Micromonosporaceae > Micromonospora > Micromonospora sp. NPDC005215. The sequence continues at coordinate 61,992 of NZ_JBEXHQ010000045.1, forward strand.
TTTCGGCTTGTGGGACACAGTATGAGCGGTGTCGGCGTTCTCGACAAGGCGGTGGTCATCCTGGCCGCCTGCGTCGACGGCGCCAGCCTGGCCGAACTCGTTGATCGCACCAAGCTGCCCCGGGCCACCGCACATCGGCTGGCCCAGGCCCTGGAGATACACCGGATGCTGGTGCGGGACACCCAGGGCAGATGGCGCCCCGGACCCCGCCTCGGCGAGCTGGCCAACGCCGCACCGGACGTTCTGCTGACCGCCGCCGAGCCGTTGCTGGCCGCGCTGCGCGACGCCACCGGCGAGAGCGCACAGCTCTACCTGCGCCGCGCCGACGAGCGCATCTGCGTGGCCGCGGCGGAACGCGCCAGCGGCCTACGGGACACCGTTCCGGTCGGCTCGGTGCTGCCGATGACCGCCGGCTCCGCGGCGCAGATCCTGCTCGCCTGGGAGCCGCCGGAGGCGGTGATGCCGCTGCTGCCGCGCAGCAAGTTCACCGGCCGCACCCTGGCCGAGGTACGCCGCCGTGGCTGGGCACAGAGCGTCGCCGAGCGGGAGGCCGGTGTGGCGAGCGTCTCTGCCCCGATCCGTGACCGCACCGGCCGCGTGATCGCCTCGGTCAGCATCTCCGGCCCGATCGAGCGCCTGGGCCGCCGCCCCGGCGAACGTCACGCCATGGCCGTGGTGAGAGCCGGCCAACGCCTCTCCGGCCTCTGACCCCACCCACCCGGCACGCCGCGCCCACCCGGCACGCCGCGCCCACCCGGCACGGCCGACCGCGCCGAATGCTCGGCGCCAAGATCCGCGCAACATCAGGGATGTTGCTGCCTCCCGCGTCTCGGAGGCAGCAACATCCGGGAAGTTGCGCGGATCTTGGCGCGGGGCTGGGGAGCGGGGCCTGGGGCGCGGAGAGCGGGGCGCGGAGAGCGGGGCCTGGGGCGTGCAATCCCGGTGTCCAGGCGTAGTCGCGCGTGTTGGGACATCTCCGTGCCCTGATCCCAGGTC
>NZ_JBEXHQ010000046.1:0-62228 GCF_040607915.1 Micromonospora sp. NPDC005215
ACTCAACGCAAGACCCCGCAAGACCCTCAACATCGACACCCCAGCTGAAAGAATGGCCCAACTCCTCGGCGTTGCAACCACCGACTGAGACCGCCGCGCTAACGGAAAGTGTCCAAGATCTCGCGTCAGGTGAGGGTGCAGGTGAGGTTGTTGGCGGTGCGGGCGGTTGGTGCCGCGTTCCTCCACCCGCTTATGACGTTCCTGCTGAATGACCTGCTCGCCGACGACCTCAGCGAGTGACCCCGAGCCGCCGGGATCGGTGACGCTGAGGCACCCGACGGGCGGCGTTGGTGGCGAGCGCCCCGGCGACCAGCGCGGTCAGCACCCCGACCAGTTGGATCGACTGTCCGGTCGCCACGTCGGCCCCGTGCCGCCCGAGCAGGTTGTCCACCCCGGTCGGGCTGATCACGAACCCGACCGCCACGAACAGACCCAGCAGTGCGCCCACCACCGGCGACCAGCGCCACGGTGCGAGCGCGACGAAGAGGGCGCCAGCCAACAGGATGATCATCCCGGGCGGTACGACGATGGGGAACTCGACCCCGGCGGCCCACAGCACGCCGATGCCCGCGGCGCCGACGACGAGGCCGGCGATGGTGAAAGTCCGTGCGGTAACAGTCATGGCTTCACCCTGTCCCGATACAGTCCGGTCCACGTCCGCCCGGCGACGTCACCCCGGATACGGCAGGCTGCGTACTCCGGGTCGCAGATCTTGGACAGTCGTCCGCGCCCAGTGCGATCGTCAGGTGCGGGTGGTCAGCGAACGGTGACGGTGACGGTGTGCCAGCCGGTGGCGCCGTCTGGGACGACGCCCTGCGTACGCTCGGTCTGGGTCCCGCCGGCCGCGTCCGTCGCACGGACCTGGAGGCGGTGCTCGCCCGGCGTGGCGTCCCAACGCCAGGACCACTGCACCCAGGTGTCCACCGACACGGTCGGGGCCAGCTCCGCCTGCTGCCAGTCTCCGCCGTCGACGCGTACCTCGACCCGGCTGATGCCCCGGTGCTGCGCCCAGGCCACACCGGCGACGGTGACCGGGCCGGTGGTCAGCCGGTTACGACTCCGGGGCGCGTCGATCCGCGACTGGGTCTTGATCGGCCCCTGGGCGGACCAGCCGCGCGGCACCCAGTACGCGTCGAAGTCGGCGAACCGGGTCAGCTCCAGCTCGGTCACCCATTTGCAGGCTGACACGTACCCGTAGAGGCCGGGCACCACCATCCGGACCGGGAAGCCATGCTCGACCGGCAGTGGCTCGCCGTTCATGCCGACCGCCAACAGCGCGTCCCGCCCGTCGCGCAGCGCGGCGGTGGGGGTGCCGCAGGTCCAGCCGTCGACCGACCGGCCGACGACCTGGTCGGCATCGTCGTCCGGGTCCACCTCGTCAAGCAACTCCCGAAGGGGTACGCCGAGCCAGCGGGCGTTGCCAATCAGGTCCCCGCCCACCTCGTTGGAGACGCAGGCCAGCGTGACGTACCGCTCGACCAGCGGACGGGCCAGCAGATCCGCGTAGCTGTAGGTGCGCTCGGTGCCGACCCGCCCGTGGATGCGCAGCCGCCAGGTGTCCGGATCCACCTGCGGCACGACCAGCGCGGTGTCGATCCGGTAGAACCCGAAGTTCGGGGTGACGTACGGCGCGAGTTGGGTCAGTGCGAGGTCCGCGCCGGCCGGCACGGCCGGCGCGGGGGCCACGGGCGCGGGCAGTCGGATCGCGTCCCGGGCGGCGGACACTCCGCGTCGGCTGGCCAGCCAACGTCCACCGAGACCGGCCACCACGGCGGTGCCGAGCAGCACCCCGCTGCCGGTGAGGAACCGCCGCCGCGAATCTGGGTCCACTTCGGCAGGCCCGACCGGCTCGACCGCCGCCGTCGGCCCGGCGGGGGTCACCGGCACCGGACCCGCCGGGGACACCGGCACCGGACCCGCCGGGGACACCGGCACCGGACCCGCCGGGGACACGGGCACCGACTCGTCGGGCGACACCGGGCCGGCCGGCGACACCGAACCGCCGGTCGGTGTGGGTGGTGACCAGGGCCAGGGGTTCAGCTCGAACGGGCCGGCGATGAACAACCAGAGCACCAGGGCGCCGAGCCCGGCACCGACCAGCGACGGCAGCGCGTCGGCCGCGTCCGCACCGGGGCGGGTCAGGGCGGCGGCCACGCCGATGGCCCCGAACGCGGCGATGCCGGCAAGGCCGAGTGCCAGCCGGCGGACCGCCAGCATGCCGAACAGCGCGGCGAACGCTCCGAGCAGCAGGCCCGTGCCGACAAGCAGTGCGATCTTGTCGGCGGTGCCGAAGAGGTCGATGGCGAACTGCTTCAGCGACTCGGGAACGGCGTCGACGACCACCCCGCCGACCGCGACCAAAGGCGCCGACCGGGGGCCGGTCAACACTGCCACCGGTTCGGCGATTCCGATCGCGACGGCGGCGGCGGTCACTCCGGCCAGCGCGGCGTACCGCCGGGACGTGGTGCTCATCGGCCCAGTGTGCGCGATCATCCTGCCCGGTAGCCAACAACGTCAGCGTTCGGTAATGACCTGAGCAGACGAACCGGGGCGCACCGTCGTACGACGGTGCGCCCCGCAACGGGTGTCGCTAGCGGGTCAGAAGCCCGGGCCGTGCTGGTGGCCGTGACCGTGGCCGCCACCGGCGCCGGCCGGCTCGGCCTGCTCCGGCTTCTCCACCACGAGGCTCTCCGTGGTGAGCAGCAGACCGGCGATCGAGGCGGCGTTGGTGACCGCGTTGCGGGTCACCTTCACCGGGTCGATGATGCCGGCCTTGACCAGGTCGACGTACTCGCCCTTGGCGGCGTCGAGGCCGTTGCCCCACTTGAGGTCGGCGACCTTCTGCGTCACGACGTAGCCGTCGTGACCGGCGTTCTGGGCGATCCAGCGCAGCGGCTCGACGAGCGCCTTGCGCACGACCGAGACACCGATCTTCTCGTCACCGGTGAAGCCCAGGTCGTCGTCGAGCACCGAACGGATCTGCACCAGGGCGGCGCCGCCGCCGGGCACGGTGCCCTCCTCGACCGCAGCCTTGGTCGCCGCGATGGCGTCCTCGATGCGGTGCTTGCGCTCCTTCATCTCGACCTCGGTCGCCGCGCCGGCCTTGATGACGGCGATGCCACCGGAGAGCTTCGCCAGCCGCTCGGCCAGCTTCTCCCGGTCCCAGTCGGAGTCGGAGGCCTCGATCTCCTTGCGGATCTGGGCCACCCGGTCGGCGACGTCGGCCTTCTGGCCGCCGCCGTCGACGATCGTGGTGTTCTCCTTGTCGACCACGATGCGCCGAGCGGTGCCGAGCACCTCCAGGCCGACCTGGTCGATCTTGTAGCCCAGCTCCGGGGCGACCAGCTCGGCGCCCGTGGAGATCGCGATGTCCTGGAGCATCGCCTTGCGCCGGTCACCGAAGCCGGGGGCCTTGACCGCGCAGACCTTGAGGGTCTTGCGCAGCGAGTTGACCACCAGGGTGGAGAGCGCCTGGCCGTCCACGTCCTCGGCGATGATCAGCAGGGGCTTGCTGTTCTGCAGGACCTTCTCCAGCAGCGGCAGCAGCTCCTCGATCGCCGAGATCTTCTGGGTGGTGACCAGGATGTACGCGTCCTCAAGGACGGACTCCTGGCTCTCCAGGTCGGTGACGAAGTTCGGCGAGATGAAGCCCTTGTCGAACTGGAGACCCTCGGTCACGTCCAGCTCGGTGGTGAGCATGGAGCCTTCCTCGACGGTGATGACACCGTCGCGGCCGACCCGCTCCATCGCCTCGGCGATCAGGTCGCCGATCGTGGCGTCCTGCGCGGAGATCGTCGCCACGTTCGCGATCGACTCCTTGCTGGTGACCTCTGCGGCACGGCCGAGCAGCGCCTCGGAGACCTTGGTGGCCGCCGCGTCGATGCCCCGCTTGAGGCCGGCCGGGTTGGTGCCGGCGGTCACGTTGCGCAGGCCCTCGCGAACCATCGCCTGGGCGAGCACTGTCGCGGTGGTGGTGCCGTCACCGGCGACGTCGTTGGTCTTCGTCGCCACCTCCTTGACCAGCTGCGCGCCAAGGTTCTCGTACGGGTTGGTGAGCTCGATCTCCTTGGCGATGGTCACACCATCGTTGGTGATCGTCGGCGCACCGAATTTCTTGTCCAGGACGACGTTGCGCCCGCGCGGGCCGAGGGTGACCTTGACCACGTCCGCGAGGGCGTTGACACCGTGCTCCAGCTGGTGCCGGGCGTCGTCCGAGAAGCTCAGGATCTTCGCCATGTATGTCCCTTCGAAGCGCCATTGCCCCGGCCCGGCGAGCCGGACCGGGGCAATGTCACTGATCGGTTGCTTACTTCTCGATGACCGCGAGGACGTCGCGGGCGGAGAGCACCAGGTACTCCTCGCCGGCGTACTTGACCTCGGTGCCGCCGTACTTCGAGTAAAGGACGGTGTCGCCGACCTGAACGTCAACCGGAACCCGGTTGCCGTTGTCGTCGACGCGCCCCGGGCCCACAGCGAGGACAGTGCCCTCCTGCGGCTTCTCCTTGGCGGTGTCGGGGATCACGATGCCCGACGCCGTGGTGGTCTCAGCCTCGTTCGCCTGGACCACGATGCGGTCCTCGAGCGGCTTGATCGCAACCTTGGTAGCGGTAGTCACGGGCATACCCTCCTGGGGTACTGGTTTCGTTGCTGGTCGGCGAGGCCAACCAGCGTCAATCTGCCTCATGCCACCGGGCGGGGCCGTCGTCGCGGGTGCCGGTCCGCCTGGCGTGCGCACCCGGGTCGCGAGACCCGGAAGCTGGCACCCTCAGGGTGAGAGTGCTAATCGCAGGTTATTCCGTGGCTAGCACTCCGTCAAGGAGAGTGCCAGCGAGTCGCGCCCCGCCAGCCCGGATTTCGGGTCCACCCGGACAATGACCGGGTGGATCTCGATCAGCTGGCGGCGCTGCGTACCCCCGAGGGGTCGGCCGCGCTCACGGCGGCGGCCGGGCTGGCCGGCGGTGATCCGCTGGCCGCGGCGTCGGCGCTGCGGGCGGGCGGGGTGCCGCCGACGCTGGCCGCGGCGGCTCTCACCCAGGCCGAGCTGCGTCACCGGGCGGTCGGCAAGTTCGGCCCGGCCGCCGCTGGGATGTTCCTCACCCGCCCTGGCCTGGAGCAGGCCACCCGCCGGGTGGTCGCCGATCGTCGGGCCGCCCGGCTGTACGCGGCCGGCGTCCGCACCCTGGCCGACCTCGGCTGCGGCCTCGGCGCGGACGCGCTGGCCGCCGCCCGCGCCGGCATCCGGGTGTACGGGGTGGAGGCCGACCCGGTGACCGCCGCGATGGCCGCCGCCAACGCCGCGGCGGCCGGACTGGCCGACCTGTTCACTGTCGAGTGCGGCGATGCCACAGCGTTCGACGTCTCCCGCGTCGACGGGGTCTTCTGCGATCCGGCCCGCCGCGCCAGCGGCACCGGACGACGGATCTTCGACCCGCGCGCCTACTCGCCTCCGTGGGATTTCGTCACCGGGCTGGCCGAGCGGGTGCCGCGCACCGTGGTGAAGGTGGCGCCAGGGCTCGACCACGCGCTCATTCCGGCCGGCGCGGAGGCGGAGTGGGTCGGCGTGGACGGCGACCTGGTCGAGGCCGCGCTCTGGTGTGGCGAGTTGGCTGACGTGCCCCGCCGCGCCACGCTCTACCGCCAGCGGGGCGCCGAGACCCACCGCCACCAGCTCACCGGCTCGGGTGCCGACGAGGCGTCGGTCGGGCCGCCCCGGCGCTACCTGTACGACCCGGACCCGGCGGTGGTCCGCGCGCACCTCGTCGCCGAACTGGCCGGCGAGCTGGACGCCACCCTCGGCGACCCGAGCATCGCCTACCTCTACGCCGACCGGCCGATCCGCACCCCGTACGCGCGCTGCCTGGAGATCACCGACGTGCTGCCGTTCTCGCTCAAGCGCCTGCGGGCGCTGCTGCGGGACCGCCGGGTGGGCCGGGTCGAGATCCTCAAGCGGGGTTCCGCGCTCACCCCGGAGCAGCTCCGGCGGGACCTGCGGCTGGCCGGCGACGCCGCGGCGAGCCTGGTGCTCACCCGGGTCGGTGGAGCACCGACGGTGCTGATCGGCCGGCCGGTCGACTAGCGTCGTCGGTGTGGCGGGACAGGGCACTCCGGCAATGGCACTGTTGGTCAAGCGCGGTGTCGCGCATCGCACCCACCCCTACCGGGTGGCCCCGGACGCCCCGAACTACGGCGCGCTGGTGGCGGTGGCGCTGGGCGTGCCACCGGAGCGCGTCTTCAAGTCGTTGGTGACCGAGGTCGACGGCGCGCTCACGGTGGCGGTCGTTCCGGTCACCGGCGAGCTGGATCTCAAGGCGCTCGCGGCGGCGGTCGGTGGGAAGCGGGCGGCGCTGGCCGACCGCTCGGTCGCCGAGCGGGCCACCGGGTACGTGCGGGGTGGGATCAGCCCGCTCGGGCAGCGTCGGCGGTTGCCCACAGTGCTTGACGAATCCGCGCTGGACCTCCCGACGATCTACGTCTCGGCTGGTCGGCGCGGTCTGCAACTCGAACTGGCAGCGGCGGATCTGGTGGCGCTGACCGACGCCCGCACCGCCCCGTTGCAAACCCGCTGACGACTCTCGTTACGTCGACTCCACCGTGGGATACCCGTGGAGTAACAGTCGCGTTGCTGAATTGTTATCGCCCCCAACAAACTTGGCACCTGCGCGGTCTTGTGGAGGCGGCGTGACGCGAAATACGTTGCCGGACACAACAAAAACAACACCTCCCCCACCCCCGAAAGGACCCTGCACATGCGTAAGGGGATCCTCACCATCGCCGCCGTGGGCCTGCTCGCGACCGGTGGATTGACCGCCTGCAGCGATGACTCCGGCGACGACAAGGCTGGCTCGGCCAAGACTCCCAAGATCGGCGTGATCCTTCCGGACAGCAAGTCCTCCCCCCGCTGGGAGACCGCAGACCGTCGGTTCCTGGAAGAGTCATTCAAGGCCGCCGGCGTCCAGTACGACATTCAGAACGCCCAGAACGACAAGACCGCCTTCCAGACCATCGCCGACCAGATGATCACCAGCGGCGTCACCGCTCTGATGATCGTCAACCTGGACTCCGGCACCGGCAAGGCCGTGCTCGACAAGGCCAAGTCGCAGGGCGTCGCCACCATCGACTACGACCGACTCACCCTGGGCGGCTCCGCCCAGTACTACGTCAGCTTCGACAACGAGAACGTCGGGAAGCTCCAGGGCGAGGGTCTGGTCAAGTGCCTGACCGACCAGGGCGCCAAGAACCCGGTCGTGTCGTACCTCAACGGCTCCCCCACCGACAACAACGCCACCCTGTTCAAGGCCGGCTACGACTCGGTGCTCAAGCCGAAGTTCGACTCCAAGGAATACACAAAGGGCCCGGACGACGCCGTACCGGCCTGGGACGGCCCCACCGCCGCGACCATCTTCGAGCAGCAGCTCACCGCGACCAAGGGCAAGATCGACGGCGTGCTGGCGGCCAACGACAGTCTCGGCAACGCCGCCATCTCGATCCTCAAGAAGAACAAGCTCAACGGCAAGGTGCCGGTGACCGGGCAGGACGCCAGCGTCGAGGGCCTGCAGAACATCCTCGCCGGTGACCAGTGCATGACCGTCTACAAGGCGGTCCGGGAAGAGGCCAAGGCTGCCTCCGACCTGGCCATCGCGCTGGCCAAGGGCGAGAAGAAGGACACCGGCCAGACGGTGAAGGACCCGGAGGGTGGCCGCGACGTCCCGTCGGTGCTGCTCACCCCGAAGGCGATCTACAAGGACAACGTCAAGGACGTCATCGCCGACGGCTACGTGACAAAGGAAGCGCTCTGCACCGGGACGTACGCCAAGTCCTGCGCCGACGCCGGTATCAGCTGACCGACGCCGCAGTACCCGCCGGGACGACAATCGCCGCCCGGCACGGGAGCACCCCTCCCGTGCCGGGCGGCGCCCGCCGGACGGCCCCGACCCTCCCTTAAGAAGGAGACCCCGTGTCCCCGACCCCCCTGCTGGAACTCCGCGGGATCGACAAGAGCTTCGGTCCCGTCCAGGTGCTCCGCGACGTCGCCCTGACCGTCCACCCCGGCGAAGTGACCGCACTGGTCGGCGACAACGGCGCCGGCAAGTCGACCCTGGTGAAGTGCATCAGCGGCATCCACCCCACCGACGCCGGAGAGTTCCTGTTCAACGGGGAACCGGCGCACATCGGCAGCCCCCGCGACGCCGCCGCGCTCGGCATCGAGGTCGTCTACCAGGACCTCGCGCTCTGCGACAACCTGGACATCGTCCAGAACATGTTCCTCGGCCGGGAGAGGCGCAGCGGCATCGTCCTGGACGAGCCGAGCATGGAACAGCTCGCCGCCGAAACCCTGGCGGGGCTCTCCATCCGCACCGTCACCTCACTGCGCCAGCACGTCTCCAGCCTCTCCGGCGGCCAGCGCCAGACCGTGGCCATCGCCAAGGCGGTGCTCTGGAACAGCAAGCTGGTCATCCTGGACGAGCCGACCGCCGCGCTCGGCGTGGCACAGACCGCTCAGGTGCTCGAACTGGTCCGCCGCCTCGCCGACAACGGCCTGGCCGTGGTGCTCATCTCGCACAACATGAACGACGTCTTCGCCGTCTCCGACCGGATCGCCGCGCTGTACCTCGGCCAGATGGTCGCCCAGGTGAAGACCACCGACATCACCCACGCCCAGGTGGTCGAGCTGATCACCGCCGGGCGCTCGGGCGGGCTCGGCCTCGCCGCCGATCCGGGCAGCAACGGCGACGGCCCGCAGCCGGCCGACTCGATCTCAGGAGGCGTCCGATGACCACCACCGCCGTGCGGAAGGACGGCCCCGCGGCCGTCACACCCCCGCCGACCGTCGGAGGCCACGTCCGCAACTACCTGAGTCGGGTACGCGGTGGCGACGTCGGCGCGCTACCGGCCGTACTCGGCCTGCTCGTGCTCTGCACCGTCTTCGCGATCATGCGACCGTCGTCGTTCCTGTCGGCCGGCAACTTCGCCAACCTCTTCACCCAGGGCGCGGCGGTCACGCTGATCGCGATGGGCCTGGTCTTCGTGCTGCTGCTCGGCGAGATCGACCTCTCCGCCGGCTTCGCCAGCGGCGTCTGCGCGGCGGTGCTGGCCAATGTGGTCACCGTGCTCGGCTACCCCTGGTGGGTCGCCGTGCTCGCCGCGGTCGCCACCGGTGTGTTCATCGGCACCACCCTGGGCCTGCTGGTCGCGAAGATCGGCATTCCGTCCTTCGTGGTCACCCTCGCCGGCTTCCTCGCCTTCCAGGGCATCGTGCTGCTGCTCGTGCAGGAGGGCACCAACATCTCCGTCCGTGACGAGGTGCTGGTCGCCATCGCCAACCGCAACCTCGCCCCCACGCTGGGCTGGGCGCTGACCGCCCTCGCTGTCGTCGGCTACGCGGCGGTGCAACTGCTGCGCTACCGCAACCGGGTGGCCCGTGGGCTGATCACCGACCCGATCGCGGTGGTGGCGCTGCGGATCGGCGGGCTCGCCGTCATCCTCGGCACCGCGGTGTACGTCCTCAACCTGGAGCGCAGCCGCAACGTGCTGATCGTCTCGCTCAAGGGTGTGCCGATCGTGGTGCCGGTCATCGCGGTCCTGCTGATCATCTGGACCTTCGTGCTCCAACGCACCAGCTACGGCCGGCACATCTACGCCGTTGGCGGCAACCGGGAAGCGGCCCGCCGGGCCGGCATCGACGTCGACCGGATCCGGATCTCGGTCTTCGTGATCTGCTCGTCCATGGCCGCCATCGGCGGCATCGTGGCGGCCAGCCGGGCCAACTCCGTCGACCCGAACACCGGAGGAAGTAACGTACTGCTCTACGCGGTCGGCGCCGCGGTGATCGGAGGCACCAGCCTCTTCGGCGGCAAGGGCCGCGTCCTCGACGCCGTGCTTGGTGGCGCGGTGGTCGCGGTCATCGAAAATGGAATGGGCCTGATGGGTTACAGCGCGGGAGTCAAGTACGTGGTAACCGGCGTCGTACTGCTCCTCGCCGCCAGCGTCGACGCTCTCTCCCGCCGCCGCGCGGCAGCCACCGGCACCCGCTGACCGCGCGGGAGGTAGCACCACGATGCGCCCAGGACCGAGCCAGGACGACGTCCGGCGGCAGAACCTCGGGGCCCTGCTGCGACACGTACACGTCCACGGGGCGACGACGCGCGCCGAACTGACCACCACACTGGGCCTCAACCGCAGCACCATCGGCGCGCTCACCGCCGACCTGTCCGCAGTGGGGCTGGTCAGCGAGGGAGCGCCCAAGGAAACCGGCCGGGCCGGCCGACCGTCACTGGTCGTCCGGCCCGAGTCGGCCCGGGTGTACGCGTACGCGTACTCCGTGGAGGTGGACCGGTTGCGCGCGGCCCGGATCGGGCTGGGTGGCGCCGTCCTGGACCGCCGGGACCTGGACCGACCGCGCGGCCTGCTGGCCGCGGAGGCCGCGCCGCTGCTGGCCGGCGCGCTCAAGGAGATGCAGCAGACGGTGCCGCCCGACGCGATCTGCGTCGGTGCCGGCGTCGCGGTCTGTGGCATGGTCCGCCGGGACGACGGCCTGGTGCGGCTCGGCCCGACCACCGGCTGGGTGGACGAGCCGATCGGCGCGGCCCTCGCCGCCGAACTGGGCGTGGAGGTGCCGGTCACGGTGGGCAACGTGGCGGACGTCGCGGCGTTCGCCGAGCACGCGCGGGGGGTGGCGGCCGGCTGCGACAACGTCCTCTACCTCTACGGTGACGTCGGCGTGGGCGCCGGCATCATCGCCGGTGGCCGCCGGCTGACCGGCCACGGTGGGTACGGCGGCGAGGTCGGCCACATGAAGGTGGTCCTCGACGGCAGGCCCTGTGAGTGCGGCTCCCGGGGTTGCTGGGAGACCGAGATCGGCGAGCACGGTCTGCTCCGCGCTGCCGGACGCTCCGACGCCCGAGGTCCCGACGCGTTACTGGCCGTCTTCGACGCCGCCGACCGCGGTGACGCCCGCGCCCAGACCGCGGTCCGCCAGGCCGGTGACTGGCTCGGCTTCGGGCTGGCCAACCTGGTGAACGTCTTCAACCCGGAAATGGTCATCTTCGGCGGCACCATGCGCGACCTCTACCTCGCGTCGGCGGCCCAGGTCCGCAGCCGGCTCAACTCCAACGCGCTCGCCGCCTGCCTGGAGCACGTCCGGTTGCGTACGCCGAAGTTGGGCGAGGACGCCCCCCTGATCGGGGCCGCCGAGTTGGCCTTCGAACGACTTCTCGCCGACCCCCTCGACGTCGGCTGATCCGCGTACGCTGTCCAGCGTGGATGTCGAGCTGCGCGCTTCCGACGACGACCGCAACCGGATGGTCGCCGAGCTGCACCGGCACACCGCGGCGGGTCGGCTGACCCTCGACGAGTTCTCCGATCGGGCCGGTGCGGTGTGGACGGCACGCACCCTCGGTGACCTGGCCGCCCTGACCCGCGACCTGCCGGCCCTGCCCGACCCGACCGCCGACAGCGACCCCGCCGGGCACGGGCGTCGGGAGCTGCTGATGCTCTTCGCCGCCGCCGCGCTCACTCTGCTGCTGCTCGGCGGCTTCCTCAGCGTCACCCGCTGATCCGCGTCGCCCTCCGATGAACTGATCACGTGATCAGTCCGTACCAGTGGTCGGACGGGCAGCCGGCAGGATGTGGCTGCCCGGTCCAGACGCGTTTCGGTCCGGACCGAGGAGGCCCCACAGACATGGCACCGCTCAGATCCGCCCACCGCCGACTGGGCAACCGGACCCACCGAGCGGCGATGCTGCTCATCGCGATCGTCGCGGCGGTCGGTGTACTGCCCGGCGTGGCCATCGCCGCGCCAGCCGGCGGTCAGCAGCTCAACGCCGCCGACATGACGCTGCTCAACGGGGTCCGGTTGGCCGGGCTGTGGGAAATGCCAGCCGGCCAGATGGCCGCCGAGAAGGGTCAGTCGGCCAAGGTCCGGGAGATCGGCGCCGGCATCGCCAGCGAGCACCAGCGGCTCGACCAGCTCACTGTGGACGCGGCCAACAAGTTGGGCGCGAGCATCCCCAGCGAGCCGACGGCCGAGCAGAAGGGCTGGCTGGCCGAGATGCAGAAGGCGTCCGGCGCCCGGTTCGACCAGATCTTCGTCACCCGGCTCCGGGTCGCCCACGGCAAGATCTTCCCGGTGATCGGCGCGGTCCGCGCCAGCACGCGGGACGCCACCGTCCGCAAGCTCTGCGACGACGCCAACGGCTTCGTCATGCACCACATGCAGATGTTGGAGAGCACCGGGCTGGTCCGCTGGCCGGAGCTGCCGCCGGCCGCGCTGCCCGCGCCCGGTCAAGACGGCCTGTTGGCTGCCGCCGCTGCGAACTCCGGCCCCCAGGTCGGGGTCAGCAGCACCGTCGTCTGGCTGGTCTTCCTCGCCGCGCTGGGCACCGGCGGAATCGCGACGTACCGGATGCTGCGCCGCAGCTGACCATCGCTCGCTGGTGGCTCGCGTCAGCGGTCGACCTGGGTGAAGTCCCAGGAGTGCGGAGCGCGGGCCACCAGCAGGGCGGGCGGATCGGGCAACGGGCGCGGGTTGCTGCGCCACTTGGAGATGACCACCACGCGGTGGTCGGTGGAGGAGAAGACCTCGCTGGAGACGTACAGCGGGTCGTGCTCCAACTCGGGCAGGGCGGTGTCGCACACCCAGGTGATCAGGTCGGCGACGCCGTACGCCTCGGCGCGTGCCTCCCACATCCGTACGATCATGTCCGCCGCTCCCGTCACACGCTGACCGTGGTCAACGGCAGTGCCGAGTCGGCAGGCAGATCCAGTCGGCTGGGCGCGACCCCCGCGGCGACCAGGTGCGACCCGAGCGCCGCCACCATCGCCCCGTTGTCGGTGCACAGCTTCGGCCGGGGCACCCGGACCTGGATGCCGTACTTCTCGGCCCGCTGCTCGGCCATCGCTCGCAGCCGCGAATTCGCCGCCACTCCCCCACCGATCACCAGGGTCTCGATGCCCTGCGCACGACAGGCGGCGAGCGCCTTGCTGGTCAGGACGTCACAGACCGCCTCCTGGAAGGACGCGGACACGTCGGCCACCGGCACCGGCTCGCCGGCCCGCTGACGCGCCTCGACCCACCGGGCCACCGCGGTCTTCAGCCCGGAGAACGAGAAGTCGTACCGGTGGGCGGCGAGATCCTTCGCGGCGGTCAGGCCGCGCGGGAAGGCGATCGCGGCGGCGTCACCGGCCCGAGCCTCCCGGTCGATCGGTGGGCCGCCCGGAAACGGCAGCCCGAGCAGCCGGGCGACCTTGTCGAACGCCTCGCCGGCCGCGTCGTCGATGGTGGCGCCCAGCGGTGTGACACCCCGGGCCAGGTCGTCGACGAGCAGCAGGGACGAGTGCCCGCCGGACACCAGCAGCGCGATGGCAGGTTGGGGCAGCGGGCCGTGCTCAAGGGTGTCCACCGCGACGTGGGCGGCAAGATGGTTCACGCCGTACACGGGCTTCTCGGCGGCGAGGGCGTACCCCTTCGCGGCGGCGACACCGACCAGCAGCGCGCCGGCCAATCCTGGCCCGGAGGTGACAGCGATCGCGTCGATGTCGGCCAGGGTGACGCCGGCCTCGGTCAGGGCCCGGTCCATGGTCGGCACGATGGCCTCCAGGTGTGCCCGACTGGCCACCTCGGGCACCACACCCCCGAACCGGGCGTGCTCCTCGACGCTGGAGGCGAGCGCGTCGGCCAGCAGGGTGTGCCCCCGCACGATGCCGACGCCGGTCTCGTCGCACGAGGTCTCGATTCCCAGGATCAGCGGTTCGTCAGCCATGGTGGTGTGGTCCGTCCCCGGTCGACTCGGCGTCGCGCCGCATCACCAGCGCGTCGGTGTTGCTCGGTTGGTAGTAGCCGCGTCGCACCCCGACCGGCTCGAACCCGTACGTCGCGTAGAGCCGCTGGGCCGCGGCGTTGTCCACGGCGACCTCCAACAGGGTGCTGCGGGCGTCCCGTCGGGCCGCCTCGGCGAGCAGTTCCTCCAGCAGGGCGCGGCCCAGGCCGCGCCGCTGGGCGTCCCGGCGGACGGCGATGTTCTGGACCCACACCTCGCCCGGCGGAACACCGGCGAGTCCGGCGTAACCGAGCACCGCGCCGTCCGCGTCGACGGCGACCCGGTAGTGGTGCCCGTTGGCCAACTCGCTCCAGAACATGGCCGGCGACCACTGCTCGGCGCCGAAGAGGTCCGCCTCGATCGGTAGCACGTCGTCGATGTGCCACCAGCGGAACGGTTCGAGTCGTACCGCCGTCATGGCAGGACCGGTTTGCGGCCGGTCGCCGCCACCGCATCGGGCCGGCGTAGGTAGAGCGGGGTGAGCCGCTCGCTGGGGGCACCCGCTCGGATCCGTTCGGCGGCGAGCAGCGCCAGCACTGTGGCATCCGGGTACCGCGGCTCGACCCGGACGGGCAGGTCCAGGATCTCGGCGTACCGGTGCGCCCCATCGCCGACCGCGATCGTCGCGCCCAGCTCCCGAGCGCGCGCGGCGGCGACCACCGGCGTGGACACCTCAGGGCCGACGATCCGCTCGCCGGCACCGTCGTAGACGGCCCAGTAGAGCTCCTTGCGCCGGGCGTCGCTGGCGGCCAACACCGGCTCACCGGACGCCGCCGGGTAGCCCATTCCGTCCAGCGAGCAGACGCCGTACGTGGGGATGCCGAGCACCTGGCCCATCGTCGCGGCCGTGACCAGGCCGACCCGCAGCCCGGTGAACGGCCCAGGGCCGAGCCCGGCAACGATGGCGGCCAGGTCACGCGGGCGCGCGTCAGCATCGGCGAGGACCGCGTCCACCTGGGGCGCGAGCAGTTCGCCGTGGGCGCGGGCGTCGACAGTGCACCGGTGCGCCCGCGACGCCACGCCGTCCGCCGAGACGTCCACCAGCGCCGCGGTCACCGCGGGGGTCGAGCTGTCCACCACGAGTACGAGCACGGTAAGCCAGCCTAGCGGCCTCGCTCCGCGCCCCGGTCGCGCCCCGCCCCGCCGCCTGCCGGGCGGCCCCGCCTGCCGGGCGGCCCCGCCTGCCGGGCGGCCCCGCCTGCCGGGCGGCCGGGCCTGCCGGGCGGCCGGGCCTGCCGGGCGGCCGGGCGACATCCCCCAGTGAGCGGTATACCTGTGAGTCATAAATATGACTCACAGGTATACCGCTCATCACGGAAAGGCCCGGCCGCCGGAGGCACGTCACCCTGCGGGCCGGCGAAGCGGGCAGAAGGCCGTCCAGTCGTGAATCCGCCGCACCGGTATCCGCTGTGGCCGTCGTAGTCCACCATCCCGGGATGCCATCCACTCGTCTCGTCGGTCTTTTCGGCACCGCCATACGTGAGCAACGGCAGTCGCGCGAGCTGAGCCAATGTGAGCTGGCCGAGTTGGCCGGAGTCAGCCAGGCGACGGTCGCCCGGATCGAGGGTGGCGATCGAACGCCCAGCATTCCCTTGCTGGAGCGCCTGCTTGCCGCGATGGATGTGCAGTTGGTCATCGGGGTTGAGCCGTTGGACGCGCACCTCGACGCCCGGATCGATGACCTGGCCGCCAAGCCGATCGCCGAGCGGATCGACGGGCTGGGCCTGGATCGGTTGTTGGATCGGCTCACCGACTTCCCGCAGGTCCTCACCGGCAGCACCGCGGCGTTGTTGCAGGGAGCGCCGGTGCCGGTCGACGCGCTGGAGATCGCCCTGCGCTGGCAGGACTCCAAACCGTTCACCCGCTGGCTGGAGACGAACTACGGCCAGCGGTGGAACGCCCGCTGGAGTGAGTTCGGTGGGGTGTGGTTGGAGCCCGAGGAGCCGGGCGATCATCGATGGTCGACCCGGTACGGGGAGATCAGGGCCACGATGTGCGACGAGCTGCCCGAGACGATCGAGGTGCAGCACGGTGGGCGGAGTTACCGGGTGGTGCCGCTTGTCGAGCTGGAGCTGAGCGATCCACGCGCCGCCGAGCTGTTACGCCGTTACCGGGACCGGCAACTGGCCAGCGACGGCTGAGCCAACTGCCGGCCACACCAGCTCAACCGGCAGCGCACTCAGCCGGCGGTGCGCTCCCAGTCGATGGTGGGCAGGCCGGCGTCGGCGAGTGCCTTGTTGGCCGCGCTGAACGGACGGCTGCCGAGGAAGCCGCGCGGGTTCATCGGGCTGGGATGGCCGGCCTCCAGCACCACGTGCTGCGGGTTGGTGACCAGGGCCGCCTTCTTGCGGGCGTAGCCACCCCAGAGCAGGAAGACCACTCGGTCCGGCGACGCGTCAAGTGCCCTGATGGTCGCGTCGGTGAACTCCTCCCAGCCGGCGTTGGCGTGCGAGCCCGGGGTGGCCTGACGGACGGTCAGCACCGCGTTGAGCAGCAGCACACCCTGTGCGGCCCAACCGTCGAGGTTGCCGCTGCGCGGCTTGGGAACGCCGACGTCCTCGCCCAACTCCTTGAAGACGTTGCGCAACGACGGCGGCACCGACACACCGTCACGGACGCTGAAGCTCAACCCGTGTGCCTGCCCGGCCCGGTGGTAAGGGTCCTGCCCGAGGATCAGCACCCGGGTGCCCTGCGGCGGGCAGAGCCGGTATGCCGAGAACAGATCCTCCAGCGGCGGGAAGACGGTCTGCGTCGCGTATTCCCGAGAGACGAACTCGGCCAACGCGGCGGTGCGGGCCACGTCCAGGTGCGGGGCGAGCACGGCACGCCACTGCTCCGGCAGCAGGGCCAGCAGATCGAGGGCGGGGGCATCGTCGGGCATCAGGAACCTCTCACAGCGCGGGTCGGTCCCCCGCACTCTAGGCATCCGGTACGACAGCGGCCGACCTAGCCCAGGTCGGCGAGCCGCCGGGCCCAGTCGCCACCGATCGGGTCCAGCTCGACGATCCGGGTGTCGTCGTCGCGGCGGTCGATGCGGACCCGCAGGTGTGCGTCGACCAACTGCTCCACCAGGCCCTCGCCCCACTCCACCACGGTCACCGAGTCCTCGACCGAGGCGTCGAGGTCCAGATCGTCGATCTCGGCGCGCGGGTCGGTGGCGGCACCCAGCCGGTACGCGTCCGCGTGCACCAGGGCCACCCGGCCGCCCCGGGCCGGATCGGGGCGGTGCACCCGGGCGATCACGAAGGTCGGCGAGGTGATGTCGCCGACCACACCGAGCCCGGCGCCGACGCCCTGGGTGAGCGCGGTCTTACCGGCGCCCAGCGGACCGGTCAACAGCACCAGGTCGCCGGCCCGCAGCAGCCCGGCCAGGCGCCGGCCGAACTCCCGGGTGTCCTCGACGGTCGGCAGCTTGACGACGTGACTCACCGTTCCTCCGGCTTCCCAAGTGATTCGAGGAACCGCGCGAGCGCGGCGTTGACCTCGTCAGCGTGCTCCAACATCACCACGTGGCCGCTGTCCTTGATTTTGACGAACTCGGCGTGTGGCAGCCGCCGGACGATCTCCTCGGAGTGGACCACTGGTGTGATCATGTCCTTGTCGCCGACGACCACCAGCACCGGCGTCGCGGCCAACGCCGCGAGAGCCGGGAAGCGCGAGTGGGTGGCCAGGGTCCGCAGATAGCGGGTCACCGTGTCGGCCGACGTCCGAGAGTTCATCAGCTCGACAAAGGACACGAGCGCCGGGCTGGGCTGGCGGGTGCCGAAGCCGTACTTGCGGGTCAGCAGCCAGGCCACGTTCGACGTCGACTTGCGGGCCTTGTCGATCACCGGTCCGCCGTACCGGGTGGCGTTGCTGACCATGTACAGCACCGGACCGCCGACCCGGCCGAGCAGCGCGGGCGCGACCAGCTTGGTTTCCGCGATGAGCCCGCCCGACGTGGCCATCAGGACCGTACCCACCACCCGGTCACCGAACAGCTCTCCGAACAACTCGGCGAACGCCATGATGGTCATGCCGCCCATCGAGTGGCCGACCAGCACCAGTGGCCCGTCCGGGGCGGTTCGGTCGATCACCTGGCGCAGCGTCCGGCCGAGCACCGTGAGGTCGTACTCCCCGGTCTCCAACCGTCCGGACCGACCGTGACCTGGCTGGTCGTACGCGACGATCCGGTAGTCACCGCGGGCGGCGAGCATCTGGCGCTGGAAGTGGAACGTCCCCATGTCCAGGCAGAAGCCGTGCACAAGCACCACAGTGGGGTGCCCCGGCACCGGCCTGGTCGGCTCGACCACCTCGACGTGGATGTCCGTGCCGTCCGGCAGCTCCAGGCGGAGCGCCTCGTCGTACCGCTGCTCGCCGAACATCTCGTGCGCGTAGCGGTCGGCCGGATCGGCCTTGAGCCGGCGGACCAGGGTGCGCTCGGTCGCGACGCCGGCCGCCAGGCCCGCCGCGGCCACCCCCACCGCGGCGCCGACGATCCCCGCGACCCGGCCGACAGCGGTCCGCGGACGCGGAATGCGGTAGCTCATGGCCGCTCGCCGTCATAGACCCGGGGCACCCGCGTGCTGCCGAACCGGGTCACGATCTCGTAGTTGATCGTGCCGACCGCCTCGGCCCAGTCGTCGGCGGTCGGCTCGCCGTCCGCGCCGCTGCCGAAGAGCGTCGCGACGTCGCCGTCCGCCACCGGGTCGTCGCCGCAGTCGAGCACGAACTGGTCCATGCAGACCCGCCCCGAGATCGTCCGCCAAACGCCGCCGAGCTGCACCGGCCCGATGTTGGAGGCGTGCCGGGGAACCCCGTCGGCGTACCCGAGCGGGACCACGGCCAGGTTCGCGTCGGATTCCGTGGTGTAGGTGTGCCCGTAGGAGACCCCGGTGCCGGCGGGAACCCGCTTGGTGAGCATCACCCGGGCGCGCGCGGTCATCGCCGGTCGCAGCCCGTACGTGTCGCCGGCCACCGGGGAGAGCCCGTAGACGGCCAGACCGGGGCGGACCAGGTCGAAGTGGGTGTCCGGGCGGGTCAGGGTGGCCGCCGAGTTGGCGAGGTGCCGCCAGCGCGGTCGTAGCCCGGCCCGCTCGACCATGGCCAGCCCCTCGTGGAAGACGGCCAGTTGACGGTCGATGGTGGGGTGGCCGGGCAGGTCCGCGTACACGAAGTGGCTCCACACGCCGACCACCTCGACCAGGCCGTCGGCCTGCGCCTTCGCGGCGGCGTCCAGCAGCGCCGGCCAGTCGGCGACTGTCGCCCCGCCCCGGGACAACCCGGTGTCGATCTTCAGGTGCAGGCGGACGGGACGCCCGGCGAGCCGGCTTGCCTCGATCATCTCGTCCAGCTGCGACAGGCTGGCCGCGCTCAGGTCCACCCCGGCGCTGACCCCCTCGTGCAGCGGCAGGCCGGGCGCGAGCAGCCAGGCCAGCACCGGCGCGGTCACTCCGGCCCGACGCAGGGTGAGCGCCTCGTCGAGGGTGCAGACGCCGAGCCAGTCCGCGCCGGCGTCGAGCGCCGCGCGAGCGGCCGGAAGCATCCCGTGGCCGTACCCGTCGCCCTTGACCACCGCCATCAGCTCGGCGGTGGTGCCGGAGCGGAGCCTGCTCACGTTCTCGCGGATCGCGTCAAGATCGACGCGTACCTCGGCCTGCCACATGCGCCCAGCCTACTTTCCGCGGGGATCAGCGCGGGCGGCGACGCACGTCCCGGGCTGTCGATCCGGTCGTTGCGCCCGGAACCGACCCGATCAGCCCAGGCGGGCGACGACCGGGCGCAGCGCGGTGACCACGTCGGGCGCGGTCACCGGCCCGCTCCGGGCCGCCTCCCGGCCGGCGAGCCCGTGCAGGTACGCGGCCGCGGCCGCGGCCCGATCGGCGGGCACCCCGGACGCCAGCAGTGAGCCGAGCAGCCCGGCCAGCACGTCGCCGGTGCCACCGGTGGCCAGTGCCGGGGAGCCGGTCGGGTTGACGTACGCCCGACCGTCCGGCGTTCCGATCACCGTGCGGTCGCCCTTGAGCAGCACCACCGCGTTCATCCAGGCGGCCAGCCGCAGCGCCGCGCCGACCCGGTCGGCGCCGGGCTCCTCACCGCAGAGTCGGGTGAACTCACGGTCGTGGGGGGTGACCACGATCGGCGCGGCCCGACCGCGGAGCCGGTCGGCGAGCGAACCGTCCACCAGCAGGGTCAACGCGTCGGCGTCGAGCACCACCGGCACCGGGGTGGCCAGCACGGCGCGCAGCTCGGCCGCCGCATCGGCACCGGTGCCCAGCCCCGAACCGCAGACCCAGGCCTGCACCCGACCCGCGTCGGCGACCCGTCCGCTGGCGATCACCGAGGGGTGCTGGTGCAGCACCTCGTCGCGGGCGCCGCCGGCGTAGCGGACCAGGCCGGTCGGCCCGGCCAGCGCACCGCCCACGGAGAGCACCGCCGCACCCGGGTAGGTCGCCGAACCGGTGGACACCCCCACCACACCCCGCGTGTACTTCTCCGACGCCGGGCCCAGCTCCGGCCACCAGTCGACCACGTCGGACCACTCGGTGACCCGCAGCGCCGGGGTGCCTCGCAACCACTGCCGCAGCCCGATGTCGACAAGCTCCACCTGCCCGGCCAGGGCGGCGGCCGGCCCCACCACCAGGGCGGGCTTCAACGCGCCGAACGCCACCGTCACGTCGGCGTGGACCGCGTCCGGCCGGCCGGACGCGGTCAGCGGCACGTGCCCGGTGTCCACCGCGACCCCGCTCGGCACGTCCACCGCCAGCACGGTGGCCCGGTCACCGTCACGTCCACGCAGCTCACCGAGCCGCCGCACCACAGCGTCCGCGCCGGCCCGCAGTCCGCCGGTGCCACCGATGCCGACGATGCCGTCGAGAACCAGGTCGACCGGGCCGGTGGGCTGGGCCACCAGCCGGCCGCCGGCGGCCCGCAGCGCGGCCAGCCCCGCCGCGTGCGCACGCCCGGGAGTGAGGAGCAGGGCGGACACGTGGACACCTCGGCGGGCCAGTCGCTCCCCGGCGTACAACGCGTCGCCGCCGTTGTCGCCGGAGCCGACAAGCAGCAGCACCCGGCCGCCGTAGACGCCGCCGCGCTCGGCGAGCAGCAGCGCGGCCCGGCGGGCCAGCCCGGCGGCGGCCCGCTGCATGAGCGTCCCCGCCGGCAGCGTGCCCATCAGCCCCGCCTCGGCCGCCCGTACGTCGGCCACCCGCCACACCGCTCTCATGCCACCGTCTCCCCATCCGTTCGCGGGTGGACCCGACCGGTCCGCCCGGTCGACGTCACCGTTCCGCGACCACCATGGCCGACGCGATCCCCCCGTCGTGCGACAACGAGAGATGCCAGTGGTTGACTCCGCGCGCCTCGGCCGCCGCCGCGACGGTGCCGGCGACAGCCAGCCAGGGACGGCCGTCCGGGTCGGCCTTGATCTCGCAGTCGTGCCAGCTCAGCCCGGCCGGCGCGCCGAGCGCCTTGGCCACGGCCTCCTTGGCGGCGAACCGGGCGGCGAGCGACTCCGACGGGCGCGGGCTGCCGGAGCGGGTGTGCCGCTCGGCGGTGGTGAAGAGTCGGTCGGCGAGCAGCGGCGTCCGTGCCAGGGCCCGGGCGAACCGGTCGACCAGGACCACGTCGATGCCGACAGCGACGATCACCACACCACCCTACCGGCGGCCGGGGCCGCAGATTAGCCGTCGGGCCCGCGGTGGGCAACGCCTGTGGACACGCCGGGGTACGGCCCACCGCCCGCTGTCCACAGGGCACTCCGCGGCCCGCCGCGCCCGCCTAGCGTCAGCGCGTCGATGCCGATCGTCCACGGGGGTGTGGTCATGACCGATGAGCTGTTCGCCGTCCGGCCGGAGGAGCTGCGGGCGGTCGCCGGCACGCTCGACGACGAGGCGTACCGGCTGGCGTTGGGCCTCGCGAGGGTGCCCGGGCTGCTGGTGGTCGCGCCCGAGTGGCGTGCCGGCGCGGCTCTGGCCGGGCTGGAGGCGGCCGGGCACGCCTGGTTCTGCCGGCTGGGTGCCCAGGTCGCGGCGACCTCCGGTGGGGTCCGGGCGGCGGCCGAGGCGTACGAGACGGCGGACGACCGGGCCGCCGGCCGGTTCGCCGCGCTGCCCCGGTGAGCGGCGTCGGCTACCGGCAGCTGTGGGCGGCCGATCCGGACGGCTGGCGGTCCGCCGGGGTGGCCTGGGCCGGGCTGACCGGGCCGGTCGACCGGCAGGTCGGCGAGGTGGGGGCAGCCGGCGCGCGCCTGCGCAGCGGCTGGTCCGGTGCGGCGGCCACGGCGGCGGACGCCCGGCTCGCCGGCCTCCGGGCCGAGCTGGCCTCGATCGCACCCGCACTGATCGAGGTCGACCAGGTGCTGGCCGAGCTGGCGGGCCGACTGACCGTCGCGAAGGCTCGGCTCGCGGAGGCGGTCGCCCAGGCGGACGCGGCCGGGCTGGTGGTGGACCGCGCGGGCGGGGTGCACGTCGATCCCACCCGGGTCCGGCCCACCGAGCGGGCCGGCGTGGCGGCGGCTCGGGTGGCGGCGGCCCTGCGCGACGCGCTCGACGCCGCCGGCGCGGCGGATCGGGTCGCCGCGGAGCGTCTGGCCGAGCTGACCCGGGCCGCCGGCTCGGGTTGGGCGTCCCCGCCACCGCCGGGTCGGCCGGCGGCGGGTGCCGCACCGACGCTGGTCCGCGCCTGGTGGTCCGGGTTGACGCCGGCGCAGCGCCGGTGGCTGATCGGGCACGAGAGTGCACTTGTCGGCCGGTTGGACGGGGTGCCGGTGGCCGCCCGGGACCAGGCCAACCGGCTGCGGCTCGGGGCCTGGCGCGCGGAGTTGCTGGCTGAGCGGCGGCGGTTGCTGACCCGGGTGCCGCCGGGGCCGCTCACGACGCTCCGCCTGCACGGGGTGGCCGGGCGGTTGGCCGGCCTGGACGCGTTGTCCGGGCGGCTGGCGGCGGGCGGGGAGCCGCGGGCGTACCTGCTCGGGTTGGATCCGGCCGGTGAGGGCCGGGCGGTGCTGGCGCTCGGCGACCCGGACCACGCCGACCGGGTGCTGACCTACGTGCCGGGGATGACCGCCGGTCTCGACGACGCTCCCGCTGAGTTGGGCAGGGCGGCGCGTGTGCTGGACCGGTGCGTCGCGCTCGCCCCGGGTGGGCGCAGCGCGGCGGTGCTCTGGTTGGACTACGACGCCCCCGATTTCCTGACCGAGGCGGCCTCGGCGGGCCAGGCCCGGGACGCCGGCCCGGCGCTGCACCGCTTCCAGGAGGGGCTGCGGGCCAGCCACGAGGGGCCCCCGGCCCGGCAGACCGTGCTCGGGCACAGCTACGGGTCGGTGGTGGTGGGGACGGCCGCCCGGGAGCACGGGCTGGCCGCCGACGCGCTGGTCTTCGTCGGCTCGCCCGGGGTCGGCGCGTCGCACGCCGCCGAGCTGGGCGTGCCACCCGGGGAGGTCTGGGCGAGCAGTGCCCCCGACGACGTGATCCGCGCCGCCCGCCCGGTGGACGAGCTGGGTCGACGCGCCCTGCTCGGCGCGGCTCCACTGGCCGCCGTGCTGGGCTGGCCCGACCGGACCGGGCACGAGCTGTGGTTCGGTCACGACCCGTCGGACCCGGGTTTCGGCGGTCGGGTCTTCAGCAGTGGACGAGGCGGGCACACCGGTTACTGGGACCCGGGCAATCCCGCGCTGGACGGGATGGCCCGGGTCGTGCTGGGGCGGTGAGGGGCCTATTCGACGGTGACCGACTTGGCCAGGTTGCGGGGCTGGTCCACGTCGTGCCCACGGGCGGCGGCGATCTCGGCGGCGAGCACCTGCAACGGCACAGTGGTGACGAGCGGGGCCAGCAGGGTCGGCGTACGCGGCACGTAGATCAGGTGGTCGGCGTACCGGACGACGGCCTCGTCGCCCTCTTCCGCGATCACGATGGTCCGCGCGCCTCGGGCCCGGACCTCCTGGATGTTGGAGACGACCTTGTCGTGCAGCATGCCCCGGCCGACCGGCGAGGGCACCACGCAGATCACCGGTGTGCCCTTGTCGATCAGGGCGATCGGGCCGTGCTTCAGCTCGCCGGCCGCGAAGCCCTCGGCGTGCATGTACGCCAGTTCCTTGAGCTTCAGCGCGCCCTCCAGGGCCACCGGGTAGCCGACGTGCCGGCCGATGAACAGCACTGTGGGCTCGGACTTCAGGTCCCGGGCCAGCTCACGGACGGGCTCGATCCGGTCGAGCAGCTCACGCAGCTTGCCCGGGATCTCCTGCAACTGCGCGACCACCGCGCCCACCTCGTCGGCGAACTTGATCCCACGCACCTGGGCCAGGTGCAGGCCGATCAGGTAGCAGGCGACGACCTGGGTGAGGAACGCCTTGGTGGACGCGACGGCGATCTCCGGCCCGCCGTGGGTGTAGAGCACGGCGTCCGACTCGCGGGGGATGGTCGAGCCGTTGGTGTTGCAGATCGCCAGCACCCGGGCCTTCTGCTCCTTGGCGTGGCGCAGCGCCATCAGGGTGTCCATCGTCTCGCCGGACTGGGAGATCACCACGATCAGCGTGGACCGGTCGAGCACCGGGTCGCGGTAGCGGAACTCGCTGGCCAGCTCCACCTCGCAGGGGATCCGCGTCCAGTGCTCGATGGCGTACTTGGCGACCATTCCGGCGTGGTACGCCGTGCCGCAGGCCACGATGAAGATCTTGTCGACGTCGCGCAGATCCTGGTCGCTGAGGCGGACCTCGTCCAGGGCGATCTCACCGGTCTCGGTGAGCCGGCCGAGCAGCGTGTCGGCGATGGCCTGCGGCTGCTCCTCGATCTCCTTGAGCATGAACCAGTCGTAGCCGCCCTTCTCGGCCGACGAGGAGTCCCAGTCGATGTGGAAGTCCTTGCCGGCGGCGGGCTGACCGTCGAAGTCGGTGATCTCGATGCTGTCGCCGGTGATCAGCACGATCTGGTCCTGGCCCAGCTCCACTGCTTCCCGGGTGTGCTCGATGAACGCGGCCACGTCGCTGGCCAGGTAGTTTTCCCCGTCGCCCCGGCCGACCACCAGCGGCGAGTTGCGCCGGGCACCGACGACCGCGCCGGGCACGGAGGCGTCGACGGCGAGCAGCGTGAAGGCGCCTTCCAGCCGCTGGCAGACCACGCGCATGCCGGCGGCGAGCAGCTGCGGGCCGTCCGGCTGGCCGGCGGCACGCAGGTCGGCCAACGCGGCGGAGAACAGGTGCGCGGCGCACTCGGTGTCGGTGTCGCTGGCGAACTGGATGCCGTCGGCCTCCAGCTCGGCGCGGAGCTTGGCGAAGTTTTCGATGATGCCGTTGTGGATCACCGCGGCCCGTCCGTCGCCGGCGACGTGCGGGTGGGCGTTGCGGTCGGTCGGGCCGCCGTGGGTGGCCCAGCGGGTGTGCCCGATGCCGGTGGTGCCGTCACCGATGCCGATCGGGCTGGCCGCGCAGGAGGTCGGGTCGTCGGCGGCCCGCTCGGACAGCACCTTCTCCAGGTTGGCCAGCTTGCCGGCTTTCTTCTCGGTCAGCAGCTGGTCGTCGCAGACGATCGCGACGCCCGCCGAGTCGTAGCCGCGGTATTCCAACCGCCGCAGCCCGTCGAGCACGATGCCCAGTGCGGGGCGCGCGCCCGCGTATCCCACGATTCCACACATGGCCCGCAGCCTAACCCAGTTTCACTCATCATGGGTGCTCGAAAGTCGGGTTATCAATCACGGAATCTGAGCGATCGGTGGGTTGGTGGGCCACATCGGGACGTTCTTCCAGGCCCGCCCGCTCGCCCCGCGCCCGGCCGGCGCCGCCGCCTGATCGACCCGGGGTTGGCGATATCGCGGCATCGAAATGCCGTTGATACCCCGATTCCGCTGATCCGGAGCCGACCGAGCGAGCGCGGCAGGCCTGGGGTTCGACCGGGTGGTGGCCGTAGGCTGGCGCAGGTGACGAGCACCGATATCGACCCGCTGGTGGCCCGGATGCGGCCGTTCGGCACGACGATCTTCGCCGAGATGTCCGCCCTCGCGGTGCGGACCGGCGCGGTCAACCTCGGCCAGGGCTTCCCCGACACCGACGGCCCCCCGGAGATGCTGGCCGCCGCCGCCGAGGCGCTGCGCGGCGGGCAGAACCAGTACCCGCCCGGCCCGGGGATTCCCGCCCTACGCGCGGCGGTCGCGGCCCATCAACGGCGGTTCTACGACCTGACGTACGACCCGGACGGCGAGATCGTGATCACCGCTGGCGCAACGGAGGCGGTCGCGGCCAGCATCCTCGCTCTCTGCGAACCGGGCGACGAGGTGGTCTGCTTCGAGCCGTACTACGACTCGTACGCGGCCTCGATCGCGTTGGCCGGTGCGGTCCGGCGGCCGGTGACCCTGCGCCCCGCGGCGGACGGCCGGTACGCCTTCGACCCGGCGGCGCTGCGCGCGGCGTTCGGCCCACGGACCCGGCTGGTGCTGCTCAACTCGCCGCACAACCCGACCGGCAAGGTCTTCACCCCGGCCGAACTGGCGCTGATCGCCGAGCTGTGCCAGGAGCACGACACGTACGCGGTCACCGACGAGGTGTACGAGCACCTGGTCTTCACCGACGCGGCGCACCCGCACGTGCCACTGGCCACCCTGCCCGGGATGCGGGAGCGGACGCTGCGCATCTCGTCGGCGGGCAAGACGTTCTCCTGCACGGGTTGGAAGGTCGGCTGGGCGAGCGGCCCGGCGGCACTGGTCTCGGCGGTGCTGCGGGTGAAGCAGTTCCTCACCTACGTCAACGCGGCCCCGCTGCAACCGGCGGTCGCCGTGGCGCTGGCCCTGCCGGACGACTACTACACCGGCTTCCGCGACGGGCTCCAGCAGCGGCGTGACCAGCTCGTCAAGGGTCTCACCGACGCCGGATTCGAGCTGCTCGACTCGGAGGGGACGTATTTCGTCACCGCCGACGTCTCAGCCCTCGGCGGCCGGGACGGGGTGGAGTTCTGCCGCTCGCTGCCGGAGCGCTGCGGCGTGGTGGCAGTGCCGACGCAGGTCTTCTACGACGACGTCGAGGCGGGCCGGCGGCTGGTCCGGTTCGCCTTCTGCAAGCGCCCCGAAGTGCTGACCGAGGCGGTCACCCGGCTGCGCGGGCTGCGGGAGCGCCGCTGACCGGCGGGGTCAGCCGGCCGCCTGGGCCGGTCCGGTGCTGTCCGCCGCCGCCGGGGATGAGGAAGCGTCAGCGACGGACGCCTCGATCTCCGACGGCGCGACGGCCAGGGTGCCGAGCAGCGTGCCACCGTCGGCAAGCAGCACCGCCTCGGCGTCGTTGACGAAGGCGAGGTCGGCCTCGACGTGCCGGCTCGCCGCGGCGAGCAGCAGCCCGACCACCGGGTCACCGGCCCTGCGGCGCAGCCCGTCGAGGTTGCGCAACTCGCGTAGCAGGTGCCCGCGTTGGTTGCTGAGCACGGTGCGGACGGTCTGCGCGGAGCCCGATCGGGCCGCGGCGGTGACCTTGAGGAAGAAGTCGTCCCGGAAGCCGCCACTGCGCGGGCTCGGCTCGTCGAGCCAACGGGCGAGTTCGGCCCGCCCGGCGGGAGTGATCTGGTAGACCACCCGGTCGGGTTTCACCGGTTGGGCCTGCCGCTCGGCGATGACCAGGCTGTCCCGGGAGAGCCGGTCGAGGACCTGGTACAGGTGGCCGATGTTGAGCTGCCCCCACTGTGGACCGGCGGCAGCCTCGAAGGCGCCCTTCAGCTCATAGCCGTAGCTCGGGCCGCGCGCGAGCAGTGCCAGAACCGCGTGCTGGATCGCCACTGTCTCCTCCGATTCCACTGGCCGACGGACCAGGGCTTGCATTGTGACAATGTAGCGCGCAGAGTGTGGGTAGGCACACGGGGAGGCGCGACATGCTCGGCTTCATCTGGGCGCAGCTACGCGGCCGTGCTGGTCGGTCGGTGGCGCTGCTTGCGGGCATGCTGGTGGCGACCACCGGCTTCGTCGTGCTGACCGGCGCCACCACCACCTCCCGCCTTCAGGTCACCGGTGCGCTGGAGCGCGACACCCGGGCCGCCTACGACATCCTCGTCCGTCCGCACGGGACTCGCACGCCGCTGGAGGCCCAGCGTGGGCTGGTGCGCCCGAACCACCTCTCCGGGCTGTTCGGTGGCATCACCCCGGCGCAGTACGAGCAGGTGAAGCAGGTCGCCGGCGTCGACGTGGCCGCGCCGATCGCCATGCTGGGCTATTCGACCTCGTCCGTGTCGGTCCGGTTCGACCTGACCGACGCGGTCGACCGCTCCCTGGACCAGCAGGTCATCCGGCTCGAGCCCACCTTCACCGCCGAACGCGGGCTCTCCACCGCCCCGAGCCGTCCACGCTACGTGTACGTGACCAAGCGCCCCCTGCTCTATCCCGAGGGAGGCTATGACACGGACCTCTCCTCGATCCCGTACTCGGACGGCCGGATGTACCCGTACGACGAGAATTGCGGGGATGTCCCACGGGAGCTGCTTCCGAACGGACAGAGTCAGCCGATCTGCGACCCCCACCTGACCCCGAGACCGGGGAACGAATGGGCCTCCGAACGGAAGAACTGGAGCGTCGACACCGTCCGGCTGTTGCCCGATGGGCGCTTCGAGGAGAACCGCTGGACGTCCGGTCGCGCCGAACGCGTCGCCACCGACCACCTGGTGGCCACCTACCGGGTGCCGGTGCCGTTCCTGCTGGCCGCCGTCGACCCCGACGCGGAGCAGCGGCTCGTCGGCCTCGACGACGCGGTGACCGAGGGCCGCTCTCTCCGGCCCGACGACACGGCCACCGATACCAACCGCCCACGGTATGTGCCCCAGCGAACCATCCCGGTGTTGACCACCAGCCGCCCCTACCTCGACGTCACAGTGCGGTCCGCTCTCACCCGGCTGTCGCAGGCGCGGCCCGCCGGGCTGAGCATCGCCGACCTGGAGCACACGCTGGACAGCGCCACCGGGGTCAGGGCCGGGACCGAGGAGTTCGCGCTGGCCGACGGGTACCGCGACCTGCTGGCCACGGGGATCTCCCAGACCGACTGCTGCCAGGGTGAGTTGCAGACGATCATTCAAGCGGGTGCCCCGGAGTACGACCGGCTCCCCGACGGCACTCTCCGTGCTGTCCCGCGACCACCGTTGGATCCCGCGACCTTCGGCAGCGACAACATGTACAACTTCGACGGCCGTCCGTGGTCGGCCGACGACAACGGCTTCCGCCCCCTGACCGCGGTCCCCATGCAGTCGCCGGGCGCCCTCTCCCAGGTTCTGGACTGGCGGACCGTCGGCATCTTCGATCCGGAGAAGCTGAGCGGGTTCAGCGACCTGTCCCGGGTGCCGCTGGAGACCTACGAGCCGCCCCGCACCGATGGCGCGGACGAGCGCAGCCGCCAGGCGCTAAGCGGCCGGCCGCTGGAACCGAGCGGCAACCCGGCCGGCTACCTATCCGCACCGCCGCTGCTGCTCACCACACTGGCCGCGGTGCCGAAGCTGTTCGAGGGCAGCGCCTCCCCCGCCCGGACGGCGCCGATCAGCGCGATCCGGGTCCGGGTCGCCGACGTCGCCGGCTACACCGAACGCTCCGCCGAGCGGGTCCGGCTCATCGCCGAGCGGATCGCCGACACGACCGGGCTGGACGTCGATCTCACCTTCGGCTCGTCTCCCGCGCCGCAGACCGTCGAGCTGCCCGCGGGCGCGTTCGGCCGGCCCGACCTGCGGCTGACCGAGCCGTGGTCCGCCCTCGGGGTGGCCTCGGTCATCACCAGGGCCGTCGACCGCAAGAGCCTCGTGCTGTTCGGGCTGGTGCTTGTGGTCTGTGGGCTGTTCCTCGGCAACGCGGTCTCCGCCGCAGTCCGCGACCGACGCCCCGAGCTGGCGGTGCTCGCCTGCCTGGGCTGGCCAGCTCGCCGGATCGCCGCACTGGTCCTCGGCGAGGTGGCAGCGCTGGGGCTGGCCGCCGGAGTGCTGGCCCTCGGGCTGGCGTTCCCGCTGGCCGCCGCGCTGGACATCGGGATCGGCTGGCGGCGGGCGGCGCTCGCCGTACCGGTGGCTCTGCTGCTGGCGCTGGTGGCGGGCCTGGTGCCGGCGCTGCGAGCCGCGGGCGCCCACCCGGCCGCCGCCCTGCGGCCGCTGGTGGCCCCGGCTCGGTGGGTACGGCGACCCCGCGGCCTGTTCGGGATGGCCCTGGTCAACCTGGTCCGCACCCCCGGGCGCACACTGCTCGGGGCCGGCGCGCTGGCCATCGGGCTGGCCGCGCTGACCCTGGTCACCGCCGCCGCCTACGCCTTCCGTGGCGCGATCGTCGGCAGTCTGCTCGGGGACACCGTCTCGCTGAACGTACGGGGTGCGGACACCCTGGCCGCTGTCGTCACCGTCCTGCTGGGCGCGGGCGCCGTCGCCGACGTGCTGTACCTGAACGTCCGGGACCGCGCCGCCGAGTTGTCCACGCTGCGGGCGATCGGGTGGACGGATGCGGCGCTGAGCCGCCTGGTGGGTTACGAAGGGCTCCTCATCGGCGCGCTCGGGGCGGTGGCCGGGGCGGGGCTCGGCCTCGCCGGGGCCGCCTGGCTGGTCGGTGCTCTGCCGGCCGCCCTGGTCTTGGTCGCCGCCGCGGTGGCGCTCGGCGGGGTGCTGCTCACCTGTCTGGCGGCACTCGTGCCGGCCGCGATGCTGCGCCGGCTCCCGACCGCACGGCTACTGGCGGAGGAGTGACGATGGAAGCGACGACGGGCAGCATGGTCCGGATTGTCGGGCTGAACCGGCAGTTCCGTACCGGCGCGGATCGGTTGACAGCGGTCGACGACGTCTCGCTGGAGATCACGGCCGGGTCGGTGGTGGCGCTGACCGGTCCCAGCGGCTCCGGCAAGTCGAGCCTGCTGCACCTGATCGGCGCGATCGAGCAGGCCGACAGCGGCACCGTCACTGTCGACGACGTGGAGATCACGTCGCTGCGCCGCGCCGCGCTGGCCCGGTACCGGCAGCGGGTGGGGTTCGTCTTCCAGCGCTACCACCTGCTCCCAGCGTTGACAGTGCTGGACAACGTGATCGCGCCGGTGCTGCCGCGACGCGGCCGAACCGACCACGCGGCACGAGCCCGGGAGTTGCTCGACGCGGTCGGCCTGGCCGGGCGCGAGCGCGCCCTGCCCGCGCAGCTCTCCGGCGGTCAGCAGCAACGGGTCGCCATCGCCCGCGCGCTGATGGGCGCGCCGGGCCTGCTGCTGGCCGACGAGCCGACCGGCAACCTCGACTCCACCACCGGCGGGCAGATCCTGGACCTGCTGCTCGACCTGCGGGACCGGCACGGCATGACCATCCTGCTGGCCACCCACGAACAGGCCATCGCTGCCCGCTGCGACCGGCTGATCAGGCTCGCCGACGGCCGGGTGGTCGAGGATCTCGACCTCACCAACGGCGAGGACCCGGCCGACACCTACGATCGCGTGGCCCGACTGCGGCTGTGACGCCGCAGCGGGGCCGCTGTCTCAGCCGGCCGGGCTGGCGGAGCGGACCTGCTCGGCGATCCGCTCGGCGACCTCGCGGGCGGTCTGCTCGGTGGCCGCCTCGACCATCACCCGGACCAGCAGCTCGGTGCCCGACGGGCGCAGCAGCACCCGCCCGGTCTCACCCAGCTCCGCCTCCGCCCGCTCGACCTCGGCACGGACGGCCGGTGCGGCGGCGCCGACGGTCCGGTCGCCGACCGGCACGTTGATCAGCACCTGGGGCAGTTTGGTGACCACCGAGGCCAGCTCGGCGAGGGACCGGCCGGTGGCGGCCATCCGGGCCATCAGGTGCAGGCCGGTGAGCACCCCGTCGCCGGTGGTGGCGTGCGCGGGCATGACGATGTGACCGCTCTGCTCACCGCCGAGCGCCAGCCCGGACGCGCGCAGGGCCTCCAGGACGTACCGGTCGCCGACCTTGGTCTCGATCAGCCGGATGCCCTGTGCGGACATGGCCAACCGCAGGCCGAGGTTGCTCATCACGGTCGCGACCAGGGTGTCCTGGGTGAGCGTGCCGGCGTCCCGCATGGCCAGCGCGAGGATCGCCATCACCTGGTCGCCGTCGACCTCGTCGCCGTCGGCGCTGACCGCCACGATCCGGTCGGCGTCGCCGTCGTGGGCGATGCCCAGGTGGGCGCCGTGCTCGACCACCGCCTCGCGCAGCGCCTCGATGTGGTTGGAGCCGCACTCGTCGTTGATGTTCAGGCCGTTCGGCTCCGCGTGGATCGCGACGACCTCCGCGCCGGCTTCCCGGTAGGCCACCGGGGCGACCTCGGCGGCGGCGCCGTTGGCGCAGTCGACCACGACCTTGATCCCGTCCAACCGGTGCGGCAGGGCGCCGACCAGATGCTGGACGTAGTGGTCGGCACCGTCGAGCAGGTCGTGCACCCGGCCGATGCCGGCACCGGTCGGCCGGTCCCAGGCGGTGGTGGCATTGGCCTCCACGGCGGCCTCGATCCGCATCTCGATCTCGTCGGGCAACTTGTGCCCACCGGCGGCGAAGAGCTTGATGCCGTTGTCCGGCATCGGGTTGTGCGACGCGGAGAGCACCACGCCGAGGTCGGCCTTGGCCTCGGCGGTGAGGAACGCCACCGCGGGGGTGGGCAGCACGCCGACCCGCACCACGTTGGCACCGGCGCTGGTCAGGCCGGCGACCACGGCGGCCTCCAGCATCTCGCCACTGGCCCGGGTGTCCCGGCCCACGACGGCCAGCGGCGGATGGCTGCGGTCCGTCTCGGCGAGCGTGTGCGCGGCGGCCACCGCGAGCGCCAGCGCCAACTCCGGGGTGAGATCCGCGTTTGCCCGCCCGCGTACGCCGTCCGTGCCGAACAACCGACCCATACCCGCCAACCTCCGTGGTGCGCTGCCGATGTGGAGAAAGCGAAACGGCCGGTCGCCTCCCCCGAATCGGGGGGAGGCGAACCGGCCGTCCGTCAGAAGTACAACGCGCTGGAAAAGATCAGCGCTTCGAGTACTGGGGAGCCTTACGGGCCTTCTTGAGGCCGTACTTCTTGCTCTCCTTGACCCGGGCGTCCCGGGTGAGGAAGCCGGCCTTCTTCAGGGCCGGGCGGTCGTCCGGCTCGTTGATGATCAGCGCGCGGGCGATGCCCAGCCGAAGCGCGCCGGCCTGGCCGGTGGTGCCGCCGCCACGCAGGTTGGCGATGACGTCGAACTGCTCGGGCTTCTCGGCGGTGACCAGCGGGTCCTTGATGAGCTGCTGGTGCACCTTGCTCGGGAAGTACGCCTCGAGGTCCTGGCCGTTGCAGGTGATCTTGCCGGTGCCCGGGATGAGGCGAACCCGGACGATGGCCTCCTTGCGGCGGCCAACGGTCTGG
The DNA here is from genome assembly GCF_040607915.1 of Micromonospora sp. NPDC005215. Classification (NCBI taxonomy): domain Bacteria; kingdom Bacillati; phylum Actinomycetota; class Actinomycetes; order Micromonosporales; family Micromonosporaceae; genus Micromonospora; species Micromonospora sp. NPDC005215. The sequence goes on from NZ_JBEXHQ010000046.1 coordinate 33,081, forward strand.
ATCGGCCGGTCACCGCGAGGCGCGCGGGCGACGGGCGCGGGCGCCTCGGTGACCTCGGGGGCCTCGGTGGCCTCGACGGCTTCCGGAGCGACCTCGGTCTCGGTGATGTCGGTCATGCTGCTTCCTTCGCCCGCGCTCACTGCGCGATCTGCTTGATCTCGAACGGCACCGGCTGCTGCGCGAGGTGCGGGTGCTCGGCACCGGCGTACACCTTCAGCTTCTTGATCAGCTGACGGCCGAGCTTGTTGTGCGGGAGCATCCCCTTCACAGCCAGCTCGATGGCCCGCTCGGGGCGCTTGGTCAGCAGCTCGTCGTAGCCGATCTGCTTCAGACCACCCGGGTAACCGGAGTGGCGGTAAGCAACCTTGGTCTGACGCTTGTTGCCGGTCAACGCAACCTTGCCCGCGTTCACGATGACGACAAAGTCGCCCGTGTCGACGTGCGGCGCGAAAGTCGGCTTGTGCTTACCACGCAGCAACGTGGCGGCGTGGGTGGCCAGGCGGCCCAGCACGACATCAGAGGCGTCGATGACGTGCCACTGACGCTCGATCTCACCCGGCTTCGGGCTGTACGTACGCACAGGTCTACCTTGTCTCGTCGTCGGTCTGGGGTCGCGCGCCGAGGTGACCAGATCTTGCAGGCCGGACCAGCGCGCACGAACGACCAAGCGTACCTGATAGGGCACGCCTCTGGATGTCGTACAACAGCAGGCAACGATACCCGGCGCGGTGTCCGCAGGTCAAAACGGGGGTGCCGTTCCGCACGGCGAGCCGCCCGTGGTGGCCCAGCTCACACGCCGGCGAGCCGATCGGCGCCCGGACGACGGTAGACGACCCAGGTGACCACGAAGCACAGCGCGTACCAGCCGATGAAGGCCAGGTAGGCGGCGTCGGCGTTGCCGGAGCCGAGAAACGACTGCCGGAACGCGACGTTGACAAGCACCCCACCGGAGGCGCCGATCGCACCCGCGATGCCGATCAACGCGCCGGTCATCCGCCGCGCCCAGCGGGCGGCGTCCTCCGGATCGCGGCGGCCAGCGGCCACCGCGTCCGCCGCCCGGGCCCGGAAGATCGCCGGGATCATCTTGTACGTGGAGCCGTTGCCGATGCCGGAGAACACGAAGAGGGCGAGGAACCCGGCCAGGTAGAGCCCGAACGAGTGCTCCCGGGCCGCGTACAGCACGATGCCCGCGCCGGCCGCCATCGCGACGAAGTTCCAGAAGGTCACCCGGGATCCACCCAGCCGGTCGGCGAGGTGCCCGCCCAGGGGCCGGATCAGCGAGCCGACCAGCGGCCCGAGGAAGGTCAACCAGGCGGCGTCGACAGGGGTGGGGAACCGCTCGGCGAACTGGAGCTGGAGCACCTGACCGAAGGCGAAACCGAACCCGATGAACGAGCCGAAGGTGCCGATGTAGAGCAGCGACATGACCCAGGTGTGCGGGTCGCGGGCCGCCTCACGCAGAGCGCCCGGCTCGTTGCGCGCCCCGGGCACGGTGTCCAACCAGCGGGCCGCCGCCAGCGCGGCCAGCACGATCAGCGGCAGGTACACCGCCGGGACCAACCGGGGGTACGCGGCACCGGCGGTGGCGAGGACCGCCAGCCCGACCAACTGCACCGCGGGTACGCCGAGATTGCCACCGCCGGCGTTGAGCCCCAGCGCCCGTCCCTTGAGCCGAGACGGGTAGAACAGGTTGATGTTCGCCATCGAGGAGGCGAAGTTGCCGCCGCCGACCCCGGTGAGGCAGGCGAGCACCATCAGGGTGGAGTAGGACACCCCGGGCTCCAGCAGCACCGTCATCGGCACCGTGGGCACCAGCAGCAGCAGGGCGCTGATGGTCGTCCAGCGCCGCCCGCCGAAGCGGGCCACCGCCAGCGTGTAGGGCAGCCGCAACACCGCCCCCAGCGCCGCCGGCACGGCGGTGAGCAGGAACTTCCCGGCCGGGTCGATGCCGTACGCGGGGCCGAGGAAGAGCACTGTCACCGACCAGAGGCTCCACACCGAGAAGCCGACGTGCTCGGCGAAGATCGAGACCCAGAGGTTGCGCCGGGCGATCGGCGCGCCCGTCGTCTGCCAGAAGTCGGGGTCCTCGGGACGCCAGTCGTCGAGCCGGCGCCCACGCGCGGTGGCGGCCGGCGGCGCGGCGGTGACTGCGGTGCTGGTGAGCGTGCTCACGGCGGCTCCTTCTCGTCGGTGTGACGAGGAGAAACGCTAGGAACGCCGGGTTACCTGGCAGTGCCCGTCATGGGTCGGCCCGGAAACGGGGATCGCACCACGGGCCGGCCGCGATGGTGAGGTGTCGATCAGAGTTGTTGGAGGATGCGCAGCGCACGGCCGACCCGGACCATGGTGTCGGTGTCGGCGACGTCCACGCAGTCGGTGAACCACTTCTTCATCGGCGAGGAGATGCGGTCGGGCATCACCACGTACCGGCCCATCGACACGGCGAGCGGCGAGTCGCGCAGCAGTGACTCCTCGACCACCTCGACCACGATCACGATGGGCACGTCGGTGGAGTTGTAGACGTCTGAGCTGACCACGAGACCGAGGCGTTCCCGGGCGCCCTCGATGCGCCAGACCTCTCCCCTACGCAGCACGCGGTCGTCCGCCGGAGAGCAGGTCGTTGACCATGCCCACCTCGCGGGCGTCGGCGAGAGCGGCGGACTCCAGGTCCAGGCCGGCGCGGCCCACGGCGGCGGCGTGCGCGGTGAAGACCTCGCGCAGCGCCTTCTCGCGGGCGGCCTGGTCCATCCACGCGGAGAGCGACAGCCCCTCGCGCTTGGCGAACCGCCGCGCCTCCTCGATCGTCTCGTCGGTAAACGACAGAGTCACCTTGGCAGTCATGCCGCTGAGACTACCCAGCGGTATGACCACCAGTCATCCCCGCGCGGACCGACTCGTGTACCGGTGTCGAAACGCCCATTCCGGTGGTCCTCACGCGGCGCGACCGCCGAACACCGCGAAGCGCCACTCCTTGAAGTAACAGTCGACGTCGACCAGGCCGGCCTCGGCGAGCCACCGGCACTGGTCGGCCACTGTCGCCGGCCGGTCGTGCCGCATCCGCTCCCGGGATGCGGCGATCTCCTCGGGGGACGCGCCCAGTTCGGTGATCCGCTCCACCCACACCTCGTCGTAGCGCCGGTCCAGCTCCGGGGTCGGCCCGGCGACCTGCTCGGCGTTGACGAACACCCCGCCCGGCACCAGCGCGGCGGCGGCCCGCCGGTAGAGCGCCCGCTTGCCGGCGTCGTCCAGGTGATGGATCGCCAGCGCGCTGACCACCGCGTCGTACCGGCCCGACGGCAGCTCGTCGGACAGATCGGCCAGGACCGTCCGGTGCGGCACGGACCGCGCGGCCAACTGGTCGGCGGCGCGGTCGAGCATCGCCGGCGCTCCGTCCACCAGGGTCAGCCGGACTCCGGGCACCGCGGCGGACAGCAGCAGCGAGAGCAGACCGGTGCCGGCCCCCAGATCCAACACCTCAGGGGTACGCCCGGCGGCGAGCGCGGCGCGCAGCGGCGGCGCGGCCACCTGGACGGCGGTGCCGTAGAAGGCGTCGAAGCACGGCACCAGCCGCCGACGGGCCTCGTCGTAGGTGCCGGCAACCGCGTCGAAGACATCCGTAACACTCATCGCGCTCTCCCAGATTTTGAGACAGGTTTCCCATATTATAGGCGGGCGTCCAGTGGCTCGGTGCTGGTGAGTCAACGGTTCCGCTCCCCCGGCGCCCGACGTACACCGCCCGTGGCGCGCGAAGTCACCTGCGGATTCGTCCCGCTGGTCGGTCTGGCCACGCCAACATTCCTGACCCCGGACACGCAAAAAGGCCCACGACTCCTGGGCAGCCAGGATGCCGGGGGCCTTGCGTGCTGCGCTGGTTAGCCGACGGGGCCGATCGCCTTCGCCAGATCGACGAAGCCGGCCCAGGCCGCCGGCCCGAAGGTCAGCGTCCCGCCGTCGCGGTCTTTGGTGTCGCGGACGACTCCCATCGCTCTCGGCAATGTAACCGGCAGACGGCGCGGCCGGTAGGGACCCGAGACCCCGGACGCGTTCATACCGGGGGCGCCCTTGCCCCGCCCAGATCTTGGACAGATTCCGTTACGCGAGAACGGAAACTGTCCAAGATCTCCACCGGCGAGCACCACAGGGCGGCCCCTTCCCAGAGTGACGACCAGGGGGAGAGCACCGTGCCGGACAAGCCGCCCGATCGGAGACCCAAGCCGAAGCCCGAACCGGGGCCGATAACCGGTCCCGCCGCCGTCGCCGGGCGCCCTCAGGCCGCCGAGGGCCGTCGTTCCACCCTGGCCGGTGAACCGACTCGACCGCATCCCCGCCTACCCACCGGTCAACGCATCAGCGCGTCCGCCCGGACGCCGCGCACGGGTGACGTCCTGCACCTGACCCGCGCCGCGAGTGTGCAGTTCATCCGCCCGATCATCGTCCGCGTGATTCGCGTTCTCGATTGGCCGACGTACGACGGGTGGCTGTGGATTGACGCATACGAGCTGGCCGCGAGTGGCGACGCGGTCGCGCGCCGGTCCCTGTTCGTCATGCCGGCGGGCCTGATCTGGCCGGACCCGCCCATCCCGGCGGCCCGTCGCTCAACCACCCGCACGCCCGTCAAGCGAGGTCCGGTGCGGGTCGGATGACCCGCCGCCCTCCCCCACACCAGCCGATGCGCCCGGCGTGGCTCTGCCGTAACTGCGCCGGTCCCTGGCCGTGCGCGCCGGCTCAGCTTCACCTCGCGACCGAGTTCTACGGCCATTCGATCGCCCTCGCGTTCTACCTGGCGGCGAACATGCAGGACGCGATTGACGACCTGTACTCCATCGGCGTTCGTCCTGACCCGCGAGCATTGCACGCCCGCTTCCTGGGCTGGCTGTCCCTGACCCGCCGACCACACCGCGCCGACTAACGCTGCCGCCCTCCGCGGCCCAACCGGCACGACCATCCGTCCTCCGCCGAACCACAGTGCGGTGTGAGCCCCACTTGACAGGACCGAAACAGAAGAGACCCGGACTGGAAACTGCCTGGCGGCACGCTTTGCCGACATGACAGACGGTGCATGGTCGGCGACTCGACCGGGGCGCACACCCCGGCAGGTGTCGACGCACTGCCCGTACTGCGCGCTTCAGTGCGGCATGGTGCTACGCGAGGACGACACCGGGGTGACGGTCCACCCCCGCCAGTTCCCCACCAACCGAGGCGGGCTCTGCCAGAAGGGTTGGACCGCCGCCGAACTGCTCGACCACCCGGAGCGGCTGACCACCCCCCTGGTGCGCGACCCCGCCACCGGTGCGCTGCACCCGGCAAGCTGGGACGTCGCCCTCGATCGGATCGTCGACGGCATCCGCGCCGTTCAGGACGATGCCGGCCGGGACGCGGTCGCCGTCTTCGGCGGCGGCGGGCTGACCAACGAGAAGGCGTACGCGCTGGGGAAGTTCGCCCGGATCGGGCTCCGCACCCGGCACATCGACTACAACGGACGGTTCTGCATGTCCTCGGCAGCGGCCGCCGGGATGCGTGCCTTCGGCATCGACCGAGGGCTGCCGTTCCCGCTCTCCGACCTGGGCCGGGCCGACACGCTGCTGCTGGTCGGCGCGAACCCGGCGGAGACCATGCCGCCGCTGGTGCGCTGGCTCACCGAGCAGCGCGGCAACGGAGGCCAGCTGATCGTCGTGGATCCCCGGGTCACCGCCACCGCCCGCCAGGCCGACCTGCACCTGCAACCACTGCCCGGCACCGACCTCGCGGTGGCCAACGCGCTGCTGCACATCGCGCTCACCGAGGGTTGGGTCGACCGGGAGTACGTGGCCGAACGCACCTCCGGGTTCGAGGCGGTCCGCCGCAGCGTCGCCGCCTGGTGGCCGGCCCGGGCGGAGCAGCTCTCCGGAGTGCCGGTGGCCGACCTGGAGGCGACCGCCCGCGCGCTGGGCACCGGCGGTCGAGTGATCATCCTTACCGCTCGTGGTGCCGAGCAGCACGCCAAGGGCGTGGACACGGTCACCGCGTACGTCAATCTCGCCCTCGCCCTCGGTCTGCCCGGCCGCGACGGTTCGGGGTACGGCTGCCTCACCGGCCAGGGCAACGGCCAGGGCGGGCGGGAGCACGGGCAGAAGGCCGACCAACTCCCCGGCTACCGGCGGATCGACGATCCGGTGGCCCGCGAGCACGTGGCCGGCGTCTGGGGGGTGCCGGCCGACGAGCTGCCCGGCCCGGGTGTGCCGGCCTACCAACTGCTCGACTCGCTCGGCACACCGGACGGCCCCCGGGCCCTGCTGGTGTTCGGCTCGAACCCGGTGATCTCCGCCCCCCGGGCGGCACGGATCGAGAGCCGGCTGCGCGACCTCGACCTGCTGGTCGTCGCCGATCTCCTGCTCTCCGAGACGGCTGCGCTGGCGGACGTGGTGCTGCCCACGGCGCAGTGGGCCGAGGAGGACGGCACCATGACCAACCTGGAGGGTCGGGTGCTGCGTCGGCGCGCGCTCCGCCCGCCCCCGCCGGACGTCCGGACCGACCTGGCCATCATCTCCGCCCTCGCAGCCCGCCTGGCCGCCGCCGAAGCGGTCGGCAGTGACGCGGTCGGCAGCGAACCAGCGGGCGGCGAGCGCGACACTGCGCGATCGGGTGCCGTTGCGGCGGCGCGGTTCCCCGCCGACCCGGCCGCAGTGTTCGCCGAGTTGCGCCGCGCCTCGGCCGGTGGGGCTGCGGACTACGCCGGCATCAGCTGGGCCCGGATCGACGACGCCGACGGCGTCTACTGGCCCTGCCCGACCGAGGACGGGCCGGACACGCCACGGCTCTTCGCCGACCGGTTCGCCACCCCGGACGGCCGAGCCCGGTTCCACCCCGTCGACCACCGACCGGCCGCCGAAGAGGTCAGCGCCGCGTACCCGCTGCACTTCACCACCGGCCGGGTGCTCGCGCAGTACCAGTCCGGCACCCAGACCCGCCGGGTGGCCGCGCTACGCCGCGCCGCCGGTGAGGCGTTCGTCGAGCTGCACCCCGACCTGGCCGCCCGGCTCGGCGTCGACGACGGAGACCCGGTGCGGGTCACCTCGCGCCGAGGTGAGTTGTGCGCCCCGGCCCGACTCAGCGCCGGGATCCGACCGGACACGGTGTTCGCCCCGTTCCACTACGCGGGGGCCGGGCGGGCCAACTCGGTGACAAACGACGCGGTGGACCCCATCTCCGGGATGCCCGAGTTCAAGATCTGCGCGGTCCGGGTGGAGAAGGCATGACCGCCCGGGTGGTCATCGTCGGCAACGGGATGGCGGGCGCCCGCCTCGCCGGCGAGCTGCATGCCCGGGAAGGCGACCGGAAGGTCACAGTGCTCGGGGCGGAGGCGCACCGGGCGTACAACCGGATCATGCTCTCCACCCTGCTGGCCGGCCGGGTCGACGAGCCGGACGTGGAGCTGACCGAGGCCGCCGGGCACGGCATCGACCTGCGCACCGGCGTAGCGGTGACAACTGTCGACCGGTCCGCCCGCGAGGTCCACACCGCCGACGGCGAACGGATCGCCTACGACCACCTGGTGCTGGCCACCGGCGCCCGGGCGGTGGTGCCGCCCCTGCCCGGCCTCGACCCGGCCGACCTGCCGGAGCGGGTGGTCCCCTTCCGGACCCTTGACGACTGCCGACGGATCATCGCCGCGGCGGACGGCGCGCGCAGCGCGTTGGTGCTCGGTGGTGGCCTGCTCGGCTTGGAGGCCGCCCGCGGGCTGGCCACCCGAGGGCTGAGCACGACCGTGGTGCACCCGCGCGGGCACCTGATGGAACGACAGCTCGACCCGGCGGCCGGCGCGGTGCTCGCCGGCACGCTTGCCAGCCTCGGCGTCACCAGCCAACTGGCGGTGCCGGCGATCGGCGTGGCCACCGACGCCACCGGTGTACGCCTCGACCTGGCCGACGGCCAGACGCTGCACGCCGACCTGCTGGTGCTCTCCTGCGGCGTCCGCCCGGACACCGCCCTCGCCCAGGCGGCCGGGTTGAGCGTCGGGCGTGGCGTGCTCGTGGACGACCGGCTCCGCACCAGCGACCGGTCCATCTCGGCGATCGGCGACTGCGCCGAACACGACGGGGTGCTCACCGGGCTGGTCGCACCCGCCTGGGCCCAGGCCCGGGTGCTCGCCGACGTGCTGACCGGGACGGACCCGCTGGCCCGGTACCGGCCCCGGCCGGTGGTGACCCGGCTCAAGGCGGCCGGGATCGACCTGGCCTCGATGGGCGACCCGGTGGGCGGCGGGCCGGGCGAGGAGCTGACCTTCACCGACCCGAGCCGGGGCACGTACGCCCGGTTGCGGATCAGGGACGAGCGACTGATCGGCGCGATCCTGCTCGGCGACAACCCGGCCGTCGGCACGGTGATCCAGCTCTTCGACCGGGGCCACCCGGTGCCGACCGACCGGCGGGCGCTGCTGCTGGGCCGGGCACTCGGCACTGTTGGCGCGGCACCGGCCGCGTCACCGGCACTGATGCCGGACGGGGCCACTGTCTGTCAGTGCAACACGGTGAGCAAGGGCGCTCTGGTGCGCAGCTGGCGCTCCGGGGCCCGGACGGTCGACGCGGTGGTGGCCGCGACCCGGGCCGGCACCGGATGCGGCGGTTGCCGCGACGCGGTGGGCGGCATCGTCGATTGGCTGAGCCAAGCGGAATCGGTGGAGGTGACGCGATGAACGGCGGCGAACTGGTCGTCATCGGCAACGGCATGGTCGGGCAGCGTTTCGTCGACGCGCTGCACGCCCGCGACCCGCAGGGGCGCTGGCGGGTGACCGTGCTGGCCGAGGAGGGGCGTCCGGCGTACGACCGGGTGCGGCTCTCGGCGTACTTCGACGGGGTGAGCGAGGACGCGCTCAACGTGCACACCCCGCACGACGGGGTGCGGCTGCGCCTCGGTGAGCCGGCCACCGGGGTCGACCGGGAGCGGCAGGTGGTGACCACCGCCGTGGGCGAGTACCACTACGACGCGCTGGTGCTGGCCACCGGGTCGTACCCCTTCGTGCCGCCGGTGCCCGGCGCCGAGCTGCCCGGGGTCTTCGTCTACCGAACCCTGGACGACCTGGCGGCGATCCGGGCGTACGCGCGGGGCCGGCGGGTCGGCGCCGTGATCGGCGGTGGGCTGCTCGGTCTGGAGGCGGCGAACGCCCTGCGGCTGCTCGGCCTGAGCACCGACGTTGTCGAGTTCGCGCCCCGGCTGATGCCCGTGCAGGTGGACCAGGCCGGCGGTGCGATGCTCCGCCGCTACGTCGACGACCTGGGTGTCCGAACCCATCTCGGGGTGGCCACCACGGCGATCCGGCCCGGCCCGGATGGCGCGGTCGCCGCCCTGGAACTGTCCGACGGAAGCGCTGTCGACACCGAGCTGGTGGTGGTGGCCGCCGGCATCCGGCCGCGCGACGAGCTGGCCCGGACGGCCGGTCTGCCGGTGGGTCCGCGCGGCGGGGTGCTTGTCGACGAGACGTGCCGCAGCGCCGACGAGCGGATCTGGGCGGTCGGTGAGTGCGCGGCGGTCGACGGCACCTGCCACGGCCTGGTCGCACCGGGGTACGCGACGGCCGAGGTGGTGGCCGACCGGCTGGTCGGTGGCGCGGCGACCTTCCCGGGCGCGGACACCGCCACCAAGCTCAAGCTGCTCGGCGTCGACGTGGCCTCGTTCGGTGACGCGCACGGCACGACTCCGGGCTGCCTGGACGTCACGTTCACCGACCCGGCCACCCGGGTCTACGCGAAGCTGGTCCTCTCCGACGACGCGCACACCCTGCTCGGCGGGGTGCTGGTCGGGGACGCCAGCGCGTACCCGACGCTGCGGGCCAGCGTGGGTGGTCCGCTGCCGGCCGCGCCACTGGCGCTGCTCGCCCCGGACGGCGGCGGCGCGGACGCCGGCGCGTTGCCCGCCGCCGCCCAGGTCTGCTCCTGCAACGCGGTGACCCGTGGCGACGTGGACGCCGCCATCGCCGACGGCTGCGCGGACGTGCCGGCGTTGAAGGCGTGCACCAGGGCCGGCACCAGTTGCGGCTCCTGCGTTCCGATGCTCAAGCAGCTCCTGGACGCGGCCGGGGTGGTGCAGTCCAAAGCGCTCTGCGAGCACTTCGACGTCAGCCGGCGGGAGCTGTTCGAGATCGTCCGCGTACGCGGCATCCGCACCTTCTCCCGGCTGGTCGCCGAGCACGGCCGGGGGCGCGGCTGCGACATCTGCAAGCCGGTGGTGGCGTCGATCCTCGCGTCGCTGGGCAGCGGGCACGTGCTCGACGGTGAGCAGGCTTCGTTGCAGGACACCAACGACCACTTCCTGGCCAACCTGCAACGCGACGGCAGCTACTCGGTGGTGCCCCGGATCCCGGGCGGTGAGATCACCCCGGAGAAGCTGATCGTGATCGGTGAGGTCGCCCGGGACTTCCGGCTCTACACGAAGATCACCGGTGGGCAGCGGATCGACCTGTTCGGGGCGCGGGTGGAGCAGTTGCCGCAGATCTGGCGGCGGCTGGTGGACGCCGGCTTCGAGTCCGGCCACGCGTACGGCAAGGCGCTGCGGACGGTGAAGTCCTGCGTGGGCGAGACCTGGTGCCGGTACGGGGTGCAGGACTCGGTGGGGTTGGCGGTGGCGCTGGAGCTGCGCTATCGGGGCCTACGCGCACCCCACAAGATCAAGTCAGCGGTCTCCGGTTGTGCCCGCGAGTGCGCCGAGGCACGCAGTAAGGACTTCGGCATCATCGCCACCGAGACCGGCTGGAACCTCTACGTCGGCGGCAACGGCGGCTTCCGGCCCCGGCACGCCGACCTGTTCGCCACTGATTTGTCGACAGAAACTCTGATTCGACTAATTGATAGATTCTTAGTGTATTACATCCGCACCGCCGACCGGCTGCAACGCACCGCCGGCTGGATCGAGGCGATGGACGGCGGCCTCGACCATCTCCGCTCGGTGATCGTGGACGACTCGCTGGGCCTCTGCGCCGACCTCGACGCGGCGATGGCCCGGCACGTGTCGTCGTACTCCGACGAGTGGCGCGACGTGCTGAACGACCCGGATCGGCTGCGCCGCTACACGTCGTTCGTCAACGCTCCGGACGTGCCCGACCCGTCGATCACCTTCGCGCAGGAACGCGGCCAGCCGGTACCCGTACGCGACCATCCCCCGACCGGACCCGAGCCGACAAACGGTCGGCGTCGGCAACCGGTCACCCTCGGCCTACCGGAGGTACGGCGATGACCCAGACCATCACGCTGACCTGGACCACCGTCTGCCTGCTCGACCAGTTGGAACCGGACCGGGGCGTCGCCGCCCTGGTCGACGACGTGCAGGTCGCCCTGTTCCGGACCGTGGACGGGCTGTTCGCGATCGACAACCGCGATCCGGTCTCCGGGGCGTACGTGCTGTCGCGGGGCATCGTGGGCAGCCGTGGCGGGGTGCCGACGGTCGCCTCGCCGCTGCACAAGCAGGTGTACGACCTGCGCAGCGGGCAGTGCCTCGACCTGCCGGGGGTGGCCGTCGGCCGGCACGACGCGCGCTCCCGCAACGGGCTGGTCGAGGTGCGGCTGCGACAGGAGGGTTGATGCGGGAAGAACTGGCGGGCTTCACCATCGGGGTGACCGCCGACCGGCGGCGCGACGAGTTGGCGGCGCTGCTCGAGCGGCGAGGCGCCCGGGTGGTGCTCGCCCCGGCGTTGCGGATCGTGCCGCTGTCCGACGACACCGAGCTGCGCGAGGCGACCCGTGCCTGCCTCAACCAGCCGCCGGACATCCTGATGGCCAACACCGGCATCGGCATGCGCGGCTGGCTGGAGGCGGCCGAGGGCTGGGGGCTGGCCGAGCCGCTGCGCTCGGTGCTGGCCAGCTCGTACGTGGTGGCCCGCGGCCCGAAGGCGCGCGGCGCGATTCGTGCGGCCGGGCTGCACGACCAGTGGTCGCCCGTCTCGGAGAGTTGCGACGAGGTCGTCGACCACCTGCGCCGGCGCGGCGTGGCCGGGCAGGTGATCGCCATGCAGCTGCACGGTGAGCGGCAGCCCGACTGCACGCTCGCGCTGGAGGCGGCCGGCGCCACGGTGATCGAGGTGCCGGTCTACCGGTGGGCACCGCCGACCGACCCGACGCCGCTGCACCGGTTGATCGACCTGATCATTGGCCGGTTGGTGGACGCGGTGACCTTCACCTCGGCACCCGCTGTGGAGGCCCTCCTGCGAGCCGCCGGGGACCGTACCGACGCTGTGGTGTCCGCGTTCCGCGGCGATGTCCTGGCCAGCTGCGTCGGCGCGGTGACCGCCGAGCCGCTGCTGCGGCGCGGGGTGCCGGTGAGCGCGCCGGGCCGAGCCCGGCTGGGCGCGCTGGTGCGGACCATCGTCGACGAGCTGCCCCGCAGGACCGTGACGTTCAAGGCCGGCGGGCACCTGCTCACGCTGCGCGGGCACGCCGCCGTGATCGACGGTGAGTTACGGCCACTCGCCCCCGCCCCGATGGCGGTGCTGCGGGCGCTCGCCCAGTCTCCCGGTCGGGTGCTGTCCCGCACGGCGCTGCTGCGGACGCTGCCCCGGGGCGCGGACGAGCATGCGGTCGAGATGGCAGTGGCCCGCCTCCGGGCCGGCCTGCACGCACCGCGCGTGGTGCAGACCATCGTGAAGCGCGGCTACCGGCTCCGGGTCGACTGACGCGCCACGGCCGGCCGGTGGGCGCCGGCCGTGACGCGACGCATCAGCCGACCGGCGTGGGGAAGCCCCGCCCGTGCTCGGCCTGGAGCCGCAGCATGGCGTGCTCGACGACAGTCACCAACACCTGCTTGACCGAGTCCCGGTGCCGGGCGTCGGTCATCACCAACGGCACCTGCGGCGAGATGGCCAGCGCCTCGCGGACCTCCTCCAGCTCGTACTGGGGAGCGCCGTCGAACCGGTTGAGCGCCACCACGTACGGCAGGTTGCGGTTCTCGAAGTAGTCCAGCGGGGCGAACGCGTCGGCGATCCGGCGCGTGTCCACAAGCACCGCGGCACCCACGGCACCTCGGATGATCTCGTCCCACATGAACCAGAACCGGGTCTGACCGGGTGTACCGAAGAGGTACAGGATCAGGTCCTGGGCCATGGTGATCCGGCCGAAGTCCATGGCGACCGTGGTGGTCTCCTTGCCCGGCACCTTCGACGGATCGTCGATGCCGACACCGGCCGCGGTCATCAACGCCTCTGTGGTCAGCGGTGTGATCTCGGAGATCGCCCCGACCAGTGTCGTCTTGCCGACGCCGAAGCCGCCCGCGACGACGATCTTCGCGGAGACGATTCCCCGGCCTGGCCGCCCCCCAGCGGGGTCATAGCCTGCGAAGTCCACTTAGCACCCTTCCAAGCAGTTCCATCCGCTCCTCGAACCCCTCGGCGGGAGCAGCAGTGTGTAACGTCAGCAGGCTCTCGGTCACCATGTCGGCGACCAACACCCGGGCGACGCCAAGCGGCATCCGGGTATACGCGGCGATCTCCGCCAACGACTGTGCTCGGCCCTCACAGACCGTGGCGATGCGGTGCTTGTCGTGCCCGGCGAAGCGGGACTCGGCGACCTGGGTGAGAGACGCGGTGAGGACAGCCTCGAGGGCAATGTCCTGACGAGGTTCGGTACGACCCCGGGTGACCGCGTACGGACGTACCAGTGCGCCGCGCGGGTCAGCGCGTCGTTGGTCCATCCCTGATCACCTCCTCGTTCCCGGTGGAGCCGGTGTGTGCCGCCTCCCGTCCCTGACTCGGCGCGCGGTCGAGCGCCCTTCCGTGGTGCTACGAGCGCACCGCGTCCCGCGGCAGCGGCACCAGCGCGGCACCCACCCGCTCGACCAGCAGCGCCATCTCGTAGCCCACCTGGCCCACGTCGCAACTGCGCGCGGCCAGCACGGCCATCGACGAACCGTCGCTGATCGACATCAGGAAGAGGTACCCGCTGTCCATCTCGATGACTGTCTGCAACACCCCACCGGCGCTGAACATCCGGGCAGCGCCCTCGGTCAGGCTCACCACGCCGGAGGTGATCGCGGCGAGCTGGTCGGCCCGGTCCCCCGGCAGATCCCGGGAGGACGCGAGCAGGAGCCCGTCGGCGGACACCGCCACCACGTGGGCGATGCCCGCCACGCTGTCGGCGAAGTTGGTGAGCAGCCAACCCATGTCCTGCATGGCAGCTGGCCTGTTCATCGGCTCTCCTTGGTCGAGGTGCTGTTCAGATCCGTTCCGGCCGTCCGACCACGTTGTACACCGCGGTGGTAGGCCGACAACAGACCGCGTACTTCATCGGGGGTCCGCCGGCTGCGGTCCCGGCCGCTCTTCGGTTCGATGCCGCCCGGCACGAGCTGCGCCTGCGGCACCCGCTTGGGCAACCCGGAGCGGGTGGTCCCGGCCGCGGCCGGCTCGGCGGCCCGGCTGGCCCGGGACCAGCCCTCGTCGGCCGCCGTCCGCCAGGCATCCGGGTCCACCTGCGGGGCGGCCGGGGCGGCGGGGGCGGGGGCGGGGGCGGGGGCGGCCGGCCGGGCGGCCGGAGACGGGGCGTACGACGGTGGCGTACCGAGCCCACCGGTGGTCGCGCTGCCTCGGCCCGAGGTGCCCGGCCCGGTGGCGCCGTCGGTGTTGGAGCTGCCCGGCGTGCGCGTCGGCAGGGGCGGTCGGGCCGGTGCCGTGGCCGGCGCCGCGGCGGCACTCCGCTGAGCGCGCGGCCCGGCCTCGGCCGGAGCGGCGGTGACGGGCGGCGGCGGCTCGTCGAACTTGGGCCGGGTGAAGATCGCCGTGGCGTCGTCGCCGTGCGACCGGAACCAGACCGCCTCCATCTCCCGGAAGATCGGCGCCTCGGCGGGGAAGTCGGGCCGGGTGCTGACCGGTGCGACGGGCACCGACGGCGCGGGAGGCGGTGCCACCGCGCCAGCGCCGGCGACCGGCCCGACCGGCAGACCCGGTGCGTTTCGCCCGTCCGCGGCATCCGCGGTCGAGCCACGCCGGGGCAGCGGATCGATTGTCGGGTAGGCCACCGTCGGGCCGCCCGACGAGGCGCCCGCGCTGTTGCTGTACGCGGGTCGCGCCGGCGGAGGCGGGGTGGCGGGCGCCGGGGCGGCCGCGGGCGGCACCGTCGAGCGGGCACCGGAGTAGCCACCCGCCTGCACGGCCGGGGTGGTGTCCCGCGAGTCCAGCGGCGACTGCCACTGGGCGGGAGCCGGCGTGTTGGTGCGCCACTGGTCCGGCAGCGTCGCCGCCGAGGTCGCGGCACCGGCGAACTGTTCGGTGTGACCGGCCGGGGTGAGCGGCGTCTGCTCCACGGCCATCGGCTGACGCGGCCGGGTGAGCACCTGCTCACGGCCCCGGTTGCTGGGCAGCACCACGGTGGCGGCGGGCAACGTCACCTGGGCGACGGTGCCGCCCTCGACGTTGCGGCGCAGCTCCACCCGGACGCCGTAACGGGAGGCGAGCCGACTGACCACGGCCAGACCCATCAGCCGGAACGCGGCGACGTCGACGCTCGGCGGGGCGGCCAGCCGGCGGTTGAGCGAGTCGAGCTGCTCGTCGGTGAGGCCGAGCCCACGGTCCTCGATCTGGATCAGGACGTAGTCGCGGATCCGCCGACCGTCGGCGACCACTGTGGTGTTCGGCGGTGAGAACCGGGTGGCGTTGTCGAGCAGTTCGGCGACGAGACGAACCACGTCGTTGACGGCGTGCGCGGCGACCGAGATGTCGGTGTCGACAGTTCCGAACTCGATGCGGTTGTAGAGCTCCACCTCGGACTGGGCGGCGCGCAGCACGTCCACCACCAGCGCGTCTTCGCGACGCGGGACGGCGGAGTCGGCGCCGGCCAGGACCAGCAGGTTCTCGTCGTTGCGGCGCATTCGAGTGGCCAGGTGGTCAAGCTCGAAGAGCTGCGCGAGCCGCTTCGGGTCCTCCTCACCGCGCTCGATCGCGTCCAGCTCGCCGATCATGCGGTCGACCAGGGTCTGACTACGACGTGCCAGGTTGAGGAACATCGCCGAGACGCTGGTACGCAGCGCGGCCTGCTCGGCGGCGACCCGCACCGCCTCCCGGTGGACGACGTTGAAGGCCAGCGCCACCTGGCCGACCTCGTCGCGGCTGTTGAGCTGGATCGGGTCACGAACCTGGCGGACGATCTCGTCCACCCCGCCGTCGCCCACGCTGCCCATGTTCTGCAGCCGCCGCACCGCGTCGGGCAGGTCGTGGTTGGCCACCGAGAGGGCGCCCTCACGGAGCCGGCGTAGCGAGTGGTTGAGCGAGCGGGCCAGCACCACGGCCAGCGACACGGCGATGATCAGGGTCAGCAGCACCAGGATCGACTCGATCACGGCCTGCCGGATGACGTCCGAGCGTGCCGTGTCGGCCTGCTGGAGCAGTCGGTCCTGCAGTTGGATCTCGGCCCAGCGCATCAGGTCGTTCACGGCGCCGATGGCGGCGGTGGCGTCCTGTGCGGTGACCAGCGGGCGCTGCCCGACCGATCGGGTGATGTCGGTGGCGACCCGGTCGGCCAGGCCGACCGCGTCACCGGAGACGGTGCTGTCGACGAGGGCACGCTGCACCGGGTCGGCGGCCAGCGAGAAGGCGACCAGGGCCTCCTGTTGGCTGGTCAGCGTGGCCACGAAGGAGGAGAACTGCTCCGAGTCGAGTTGGCCCGCCGTCAGCGCGGTGAACGCGACAGCATCCTCCTCGGCGACGGAAGCCTTGGCGCGGGCGAAGGCGGAGACCGCGCGGCGGCTGTCCGCCAGGCTCTCGTCGCCGGGCAGCTGGGCCAGCCCGTCACCGTAGGCGACCAGGTCGGTCAGGATGACGCCGTAGCGGAGGACGGCCTCGGCCACCGCCATCTGCCGGCGGTCCAGCACCTTCTGACGGGTGCCGTCCAGAGTGGCCAGGTGGTCGTCGATGGCGGCCAGGCGGTCCCGCAGGGCCGTCGGCACATCGCCGATCCGGCTCCGCTCGGCGCGGTACTCGTCCACCTGCTGCTGCGTCTGGCGGACCCGCAGGTTGTACGCGTCGGCCGGCTGCTGCGGGCTGGCCAGGTAGGCCGCCGCGGCCATCCGCTCGGCCTGGAGGTCCTGGGTCAGCGCGCTGACGTCGATGGAGAGGGCCGTCAGTGACCGGGCTCGGGTGGCGTCGAAGGCACCCTCGCCGACGGAGACCAGCCGTACCGTGGCCAGCGCGATCACCGCCGCCACCGGGACGACCAGGATCAACGCCAGTTTGGACCGGATCCGGGCGTCCCGCAGCCTCGGCATCCGCCGGCGCGTGGGCCGAGCGCTGTCGCCGAGCGCGGGCAGGGTCGTCGGTCCGGTGCTCACGACATCGCCTCCGTCGTTTCTTCCCCGCCTGACCCACCGAGCCATGCCGTAGGCGGAGGGGACCACGCGCGGCACGGTCGCGATTTCATCAGAGATGATCCTGTTTGGGAAGCCGCAGTGAGGTAGAAAACGGTCGGACTGAGCGCATCCCGCGATCCGGGCAACTGATACCTTCATTTCCGCAAGCCCCTGAACAGGGCATGTAACTCCTGAGTGGTCACGCGTGCATGCAAAGTGAGCTTTTGCAAACATTGCGTTACCCCAGCATGTGGGATGACCGTCCCGAAAATGCTACCGGGGTCCGCGCTTGACCACAGCGCCGGCCATTGGCAAGGTTTTGCAGGCTTCGCGCACACCGTACGGCAGAGGAGATCCCGTCTTCCACTGAGGACGGATTAGCGGCGGTGACCGGGCAGCGCCCGCGCCCGCACCTGGAGGACTGAGTTGAGCCCCATCCGCTCCGCGACCATCGCGGCGCTCGCATCGGCCGTAGTGGCCACCACGCTCACCGGCTGCCAGTTTGGCGGGACAGAGCAGGACACGAGTCCGATCGTGATCGCCGCCGACCTCGAACTCTCCGGCGCCTCCGCCCCCGTCGGACGGGCATACCAGCGCGCGCTGGAGCTCAAGAGGGACCAGTTGAACTCCTCCGGAGCACTGAACAACCGGAAGATCGAACTGAAGGTGAAGGACAACCGTTCCGACTCGGCCGAGTCACTTCGCAACATCGTCGACTTCAGCAGCGATTCTCGGGTCAGCGCCATCATCATGGGTGGCTGCAACGAATGCGCAGTCGGTGCGGTCGGAACCATCAACGAGAAGCGGATTCCCACCATTGCGCTCGCCGCTTCCGGCGCCATAACCAGCCCGGTCGCCGAACGGCGTTACGTGTTCAAGCTCGGCCCTAACGCCCCGGACAGCGCGGCCGCGCTGACCACCGAACTGCGTCGCAACAACATCCGCAAGGTGGGCGCGCTCGTCAGCGACGACGACTACGGCCAGGAGGGCGCGACCGCGCTCAAGAGCGAGTTGGACAAGGCCAACATCACGTTCCGCGAGCAGCGGGTCAAGACCACCGACACGGACGTCAGCCAGCAGATCCAACAGCTCGCCTCGGGCAAGCCCGACGCGCTGGTCTTCTGGACCCCGCCGGAGCAGGCGACACTGGCTGCCACCAGCGCTTCGCAGACCACCTTTCGCGGGTCGCTCTTCTTCGACGCGGGTGCGGCTGGTGACCTCTTTCTCGGCGCGGCGGCCAGGGCGACCGAGCGGGCCACCCTGATCTTCACCCAGACGATGGTGATCGACGACGTCATCGCGACGACCCCGGCCAAGGCGGCGCGGCGGCAGTGGTTCCAGGACTACACCGCGCGCTTCGGCGGCTACAACGGGTCCTCGTCCTTCGCGGCGGACGCCGTCCAGCTGATCGCCGACGCGGAACTTCGCGCCGGTGGTGAGGTCGGGAAGGTGGACCGCAACGGCATTCGGGACGTGCTCGAAACGTCCCAGATGGACGGCCTGTCGGGCCCGATCCGAATGACGCCGGACAACCACAGCGGGCTGATGCCGCAGGCGCTCACCACGCTTGTCGCCCGTAACGGCCGCTGGCGCCTGGCGGGGTAACCGGGACACTCCGACACCCCAACCTCACGAAAACCGAGTCGATCAAGAAAGGGCCGGCCTCCTGACGGGGAGGCCGGCCCTACGCATTCCGAATCTTGATCTTGCGGTGGGTCAGCGGCTGCTTGTGGTTTCCCGCACCCAGGGCAGAGCGATCCGCTCGATCAGCAGGAGCGCCGAGTAGAGCAGAATGCTCACCAACGCCACCAACATGATCGCCGCCCACGCGGTGGCGGTGTCACCGACGCCGGCGTACTGCGTGATGACGTAGCCGAGGCCACTCTCACCGGCCTGGAACTCACCGATCACCGCGCCGATCGCGGCCAACGGCATGGCCACCTTGAGCCCGACGAAGATCTGCGGCAACGCGGCCGGGAAGCGCACCTTGCGGAACGCCTGCCAGCGGGAGGCGTTCCAGGAGCGCACCAGCTCGGCCAGATCAGCCGGCGTGGTGGTGAGCCCGGTCGCGGTCGAGAGCACGATCGGAAAGAAACAGAGCAGGAACACCATGGTCAGGATCGGTCTCTGACCCCAACCGAGCGCCACCACCAACAACGGGCCCAGCGTGATCTTCGGCACCGCGTTCACCGCGACCAACAGTGGGGTGAACATCCGCTCCACCGTCCCGGAGCTGGCCAGGGACAGTCCGATCAGGACACCGGCCACCGCCGAGAGCGCGAAGCCGATCAGGATCTCCAGCATGGTGGCCCAGGTGTGCTCCAGCATCTGGGCGGGCTTGTCGACGAACGCGGTGAGCACGTCGCCAGGCGGCGGCAGCGCCGCGGGATGGACCAGTTCCAGCCGGGCGATCAGCCACCACGCCGCCAGGGCGATCAGGAGGCCCGCCGCGGGCAGCAGCGCCGCCCCGGCCCCGGCGCGGAGACCGGCACCTCGACCCGCCCGCCCAGCCCCGGGTCCGACACCCACGGGTGGGGGTGCCGCCACCGCCGGGTCCACCGACCGGACGTCGGTCATCTTGTCCTCCTCGAAATCGCACGGCCCCCGGGGGCCGACGAGCGACGGGGGTACGCCCCACCGGAAGTCGGCGGGACGCACCCCCTGGTGACGACCGGACGATCAGGCCTTCGGCGCGAGGCTGAAGTCGATGATCTGCTCGGGGGTGATGTTCTGCTTGAGCGCGCCCGCGCCCTGCAGGATCGCGATGCTCTTGGCGACCCGACCGCTGTCCAGGGTGCCGATCGCGGTACCGGTGTTGCCGGAACGGACGTACGCGGCCATCAGCTCCAGCTCGGCGGCGGCGGCGACCGGGTTGGCGGCGTCGACGTTCTTCTTCAGGATCTCGCCGGCCTCCTTGGAGTTGGCCAGGCTGTACTCCAGGCCCTTGAGCAGCGCCGCGGTGAACCTCTTCACCATCTCGGGCTTCTCCTTGGCGGTCTTGGAGGAGGTGATCAGCACGTTGCCGTAGAGGTCCTGCATCACGTTGCTGTACGGCAGCATGACGGCCTTCTTCTTGGCCACCGCCTCGATGGTCGGCTGACCGACGACGAACTGGCCGATGCCGTCCACCGAACCGGAGGCGAGCGTGCCGATCAGTGCCTGCGCCTCACCGTTGACCCAGGTCACCTTGCTCGCGTCCACGCCGGCGAGCCGGGCGTACGTCGGGAAGAGGTTGCGGACCACGGACCCGGGCGTGTCGGCGAGCTTCTTGCCCTCCAGGTCCTTCGGGGAGGCGATGTTCTTGCCCTCCACCGAGGCGATGCCGGCCATGGTGCGCTGCTGGATCGCGGCCACCACTGTGAAGTCCTTCGCCTGGCCGTTGCCGACCTGGAGCAGACCACCGGTGAGGTCGATCGGGCCGAAGTCGGCCTGACCTCCGACGACGGTCTGGATCACACCACCGGTGCCCTGACCAGCCTTGATCTCGACGTCGAAGCCGGCGTCCTTGAAGAAGCCCTTCTCCTTCGCCACCCAGGCGTAGGAGTCACGGCCGAAGTTACCGAAGGAGGTCAGGTAGGTCACGTTCTCCAAGGCCCCGCCCTTGCCGCCCTTGGCGTCGTCAGACGAGTCCGACCCGCTGCTGCAGGCGGAAACGAGAGCGAGGGCGGTGGCCAGCGCGGCCGTAGCGACCGTACGGGTCAGCCTTCTCATCAGTGCACCATGTCCTTTCCGACCGGGGCCGGCAGGCCACCGGAGGGGGTTGTCGTGACGGGCCGGCGGAAGGGGTGGAAGCCGGGCGCCGCCGTAGTGGGGGGACTCTTCGCGGGCACAGCGTACGAGAAACCCACACTTGCGACGCCAGGCGTATCGGGTTGCGGAACGGAAACAACCTCATGACCACCCCGGACGGTGCGATACGCCGACAGGCCGGCTAGCCTTTGCCCGATTCCTGACCGTCCACTCAGCGGAGGTACGCCGGAGATGATCCAACTGGCCGGGGTGTCCCGTACCTTCGAAGGCCGATCAGGCCGGGTCGAAGCGCTGCGTGGCATCGACCTCGACGTCGCCGAGGGTGAGTTCGTCGCCGTACTCGGTCGCTCCGGCTGCGGCAAGTCCACCCTGCTGCGGCTGATCGCCGGGCTGCTCCCGCTGACCGCCGGTGAGATCACCGTGGCCGGCACGCCGATCTCCCGTCCCCGCCAGGACATCGCCATGCTGTTCCAGAAGCCGGCGCTGCTGCCCTGGCGCACCGTGCTGGACAACGTCCTGCTGCCGGTGGAGATCTTCGGCTGGAGCCGCGCCAAGCACCGCGAGCGCGCCCGGCAACTGCTCGACGTGGCCGGGCTGGCCGGTTTCGAGAAGCGGCTGCCGCACGAACTCTCCGGCGGCATGCAGCAGCGGGTGTCGCTGTGCCGGTCGTTGATCGGCGAGCCCCGGGTGATGCTGATGGACGAGCCGTTCTCCGCGCTGGACGCGCTCACCCGCGAGGAACTCTCCGGCGAACTCCAGCGGATCCACATGGAGAACAAGCCGACAATCGTCTTCGTCACCCACTCGATCGACGAGGCGGTGCTGCTCGCCGACCGGGTGGTCGTGCTGAGCCCCCGCCCCGGCCGGATCCGCAAGGTGGTGGACGTCACCATCCCCCGGCCGCGCACCCTCGGCCGCAACGCCCACCTGGCCGATGTCGCACGCGTCAGCGCCGACCTCCACGAGCTGCTGATGGAACGCGACAAGCCGGCCGCGGCCGGCGCGGAAGGACGATGAACATGCGGGTGTCGGTCTTCACCGAGCCGAACCGCGGCGCCAGCTACGACACGCAGCTCCGGTTCGCCCGGCTGGTCGAGGCCTGCGGGTACGAGGGCTTCCTCCGCGCCGACCACTACCAGTCGATGGGCGCCGACCCGGGCCTACCCGGTCCGACGGACGCCTGGCTGACCCTCGCCGCGCTGGCCCGGGAGACCCAGCGGATCAGGCTCGGCACCCTGGTGACGTCGGCCACCTTCCGGCTGCCCGGCCCGCTCGCCGTGATGGTCGCGCAGGTCGACCAGATGAGCGGCGGCCGGGTCGACCTCGGCATCGGCGCCGGCTGGTACGAACGCGAGCACACGTCATACGGAATTCCGTTCCCGCCGGTCGGCGAGCGCTTCGACCGGCTGGCCGAGCAGCTTGAGGTGATCACCGGGCTGTGGCGGACGCCGTCCGGGAAGACCTACAGCTTCAGCGGCGACCACTACCGCCTGGTGGACGCGCCGGCCCTGCCCAAGCCGGTGCAGGTGCCCGGACCACCGATCATCGTGGGTGGGCGCGGCCCCAAGCGCACCCCCGAGCTGGCCGCCCGGTACGCCGACGAGTTCAACATGCCGTTCAAATCCGTGGCGGACACCGCCGAGGCGTTCGACCGGGTGCGGGAGGCGTGCGAGCGCACCGGTCGGACGGAGTCCGGTCGGGCGCCGCTGGTGCTCTCCGCCGGGATCGTCGTGGCCATCGGACGGACCGACGCCGAGGCCCAGCGGCGGGCCGCGCCTCTGCACGAGAAGAGCGCGCTGCCGCCGGAGGACCCGGTGGTCGGCTCGCCCGCGCAGCTCGCGCAGCGGATCGGCGAGTTCGCCGCCATCGGTGCCACCCGCGTCCACCTGCGCCTGATCGACTTCGCAGACCTCGACCACCTTGAGCTGATCGCCGCCGAGGTGCTCCCCCAACTGGACGGAGAACGATGACCGACGTGATCGACGGAACCGAACTCGGGCCGGTGGGCCAGGAGATCGTGTACGAGAACGACCGGGTCCGGGTCTGGCACATCCGGCTTGAGCCGGGTGAGCGGCAGCCGCTGCACCGGCATGACCACCCGTACCTGGTGGTGGCGATCGAGGGCGCGAAGAACGTCGTACAGACCATCGACGGCACCCGCATCGACGCCGACGAGCCCACCGGCGGAGTCGTCTACCGGGACCCCGGGGCCGTACACATGCTCACCAATGTCGGAGACACGACTTACCTGGCCCGACTGGTCGAACTCAAGTAGACCCGCCGAACGCGAGCCGGCGCGCCGCGCGGCGCGCCGGTGGCGGTCGGGTGTACGGGGTGCGTAACGTGCCGGACATGGCCTTTCGGACCTGGGGCAGACTGCTGCTCACGGCGCTCGGGGTGAGCGTGCTGGCCGGGGCCGGCCAGCTCGGCGTCGCGTACGGTTTCGGCATCGTCCGGCTGACCGGCGCCTTCACCGGTACGACCGTCAACCAGTGGCCGGCCCAGCTCGTCTGGGTGGGCTGGTTCGCCGCGAACGCCGCCGTCGCCGGCGCTGTCCTGACCGGACGCCTCGCGCGCAGCGATGCTCCGGCGGCCAGCACCCGCAGGCAGTTGGCGATCGGCGGCGCGGCGGCGCTCGGCGCCACCGTCATCGCCCCGCTCTGCATGCAGCCCGCCCGCGCCGCGGAGCTGATCTCCGTCGACCCGGTCTGGGCGGTGGGCATCTGCGCCGTACTGGGCGCGGTGATCGGGGCGGGCGCCGCGATCGCCGTGCTGCTCCGGCCCGAGCTGGGCTGGAACATGGCGGCGGTGGCCGGCGTGGTCTGGGTGCTGGCGCTGATCTCCGTCCTGCCGTCGCTCGGCACGGCCGGCCCGGTGCCGACCGTCCGGCTCGGTGTGCTGGAGCCGAGCTGGCTGAGCGACACCGCAGCACAACGGCTGGCGCTGCTCCTGCTGCCCACCGTGGCACTGCTGGCCGGGGCCGCGACCGCCGGATTGGCTCGCTGGCGGGGGCAGGAGCCACTGATCAGCGGGGCGACCGGGGTGGCCGGTCCGGTGCTTGTGGCGTTCGCCTACCTGACCGCCGGCCCGGGCGACTCCGTGGACCGCTACCAGGTGAATCCCTACTACGGCTCATTGATCGCCATCCTCGCCGGCGCGCTCGGCGCGGCCGCCGCCGCGCTGCTGCGCTGGCCGACGGGCGCCCGCACCGCGGATTCGCAGGCGATCGAGCCCAGCGACATCCTGCGCGCGCTGCCCACCGGCCCGGCCCTGCCCAACACCGCGTCGTC
Source organism: Micromonospora sp. NPDC005215 (assembly GCF_040607915.1). NCBI lineage: Bacteria > Bacillati > Actinomycetota > Actinomycetes > Micromonosporales > Micromonosporaceae > Micromonospora > Micromonospora sp. NPDC005215. The sequence goes on from NZ_JBEXHQ010000046.1 coordinate 57,413, forward strand.
GGGTCCGGCGAACGACCCGGACGCCGCCGAGCGGGCCGCCGAGCCCTCGGCCGACACGGAGCCGGTCGGGTCACCCGCCGGCCGGGAGCTGGCCGGCACCACTTCAGGTCCGCGTGCCGCAGACGGCCCCGATGGCGTACGCACCGTGCCGGCGCACTGGGACTGGCCGGCGACCCCCGCGAGCGGCCAGCATGGTGCGGCCCCTGCCGCTCCGGCGACGTCCGCGGCCTGGCTGACCGATCCGACCGGCGAGTTCACCGCCGCGAGGCAGACGCCCCCGGCGAGCCGGGACGATGTCACCTCCCCGGCCGAGACCACCGTCAGCAGTCCGACCGATGTCACAGCGACCAGCAGCCCGACCGATGTCACCCCGACCAGCACCACGGCCGGACGCGCCGCCCCCACGACTCCGACAGGTGGTCCCGCAGCCGACGGGCCGACCGCCGGCACCGCGGCGGGCACGAGCGGTGGGCGGACCGGCGGACGCACCACCCGCAAGGACACCGTCACCACCGCCCCGACCAACTCGGCCCGGACCAACACGGCCCGGACCAGCTCGGACACGCCCAGCCCCGGCACCGCCAGCACGGGCGTGAGCACCGCCAGCACGGGCACGAGCACCGCCAGCACGAGCACCGCCAGCACGGGCACGAGCACGGCCAGCACCGCCAGCACGGGCACGAGCACCGCCAGCACGGGCACGGGCACGAGCACGGCCAGCACGGGAGCAGCCGACGCGAGCGCCGCCAGCACGGCAAAGGCCGGCGCGAACGCCGCCGACACGGACAGGGCCAGCACGGGAACCGCCGACACGGGCGGGGCCGAGCCTGGCACCGCCGAGGCACCGTTGACTGTCAAGCCGCGTCGAGCCCGTAAGCCGAAGGCCAGCCCGCTCGACGCCACCACCAACCCAACCGACAGCACGTCGGGGTCGAAGCCCACCGACGAGACGGCTGCCGGCACTGCCGTGCCAGACAAGGAGGGCCGGGACACCACGTCCGGCCCGACCACCGAGGCCACCCCGACCACCGCAACCCCCACGGGGGCAACGGCCCCGACCACGAGAACTGGTCGGACGAGAACCCCCGCGACCCCGACCACCACCACCGGTCCGACGAAAACCCCCATCCCGACCACCACCGGTCCGACCGAGGCACCGGCTACGCCCGCCGGCACCAAGGCAGCGGCGGCCGATCCGCCGCGTACCCCGGACGTCGTCGGCGCCGGTCCCACCGCGCGACCGGCCGACCCGACCAGGGAGTCGGCGGCCGCCGGGGCTGGCGGAACCAACAGCGCGCGGCCCACCACCGAGGACGGTCCCGCCGCCAGCGGCCCGGACGCGGTCCGCTGGACGCCAGCGCCGTCGGCCTGGCCGGTCACCCCGGCCTGGACGGTGCCACCGCAGGCTTCCGAGTCGGGGGCCGCCGCGGCGGAGCCGCCAATCGGCCCGGACGAGTCGACCGGGCAGACGCCGAAGCCCCGGCACCGGGTGCCGCTGCCGGATCTGAGCCGGGCCGGCACCTGGAACGCGTTCGACACCTCCCGCCGGGCCGGCCCGACGGGGTCGCCGGACAGCTCGACGGCCCGGCCGGCGACGGCCGGCTCGGCCGCGGCCAGCGAGTTGGCCCCTCCGACCAGACACCCGGTCCCTGCGGAGTCTCCCGTCGTGCCGCGCACGGCTGGCACGCCCACCGGCACCGGCGAGCCGGCAAACACCACCGACCGGGCAGGCACCGACGACCCAGCAAGCATCAACAACCGGGAAGGCACCGACGACCCGGTGCCCACCGACGCGACACCGGCCGCGCCGACCCCCGCGAAGGTGGCCGAGCAGCCGTCCCGGCGTGGACGGCTCGGCGGGCTGTTCCGCCGCAACAAGTCCCGGAGCGACGAGAAGGGCTCGGAGGCGTCGGACGCTACGGAGGCCCTGCCGGCCCAGGACGAGGAGTTCGTCGACTGGGTCGCCGGTCTGGGCAAGCCGGTGTCGGACAACGAGCCCGAACAGGAGAATGGCCGACGCTCACTGCGCTCCACCGGGCGACACCACCGCGACTGACCCGCCGGCCAACGGGCCGGAACGTCGATCGTGGCGGTGGATCACCTCGGGACGTTCTGCCACCTGCGCCACCGGTCGATGCCCCTGCAAGCTTGCCTTTGCTCTGCACCCACCCATGCACCAATTACGGACCGTAGGTGTCGCATGGGTGGGTGCAGAGCAAGGGGGCGGCTGGTACTACCCCGGTCGTCGCGGCCGTCTGGGGCACGGCGGGTCGCGCCGGCTGGTCTGCCGCGCGCGGTGCGTGGGCGCCGACTGACCGGCGCGGGTCCGGTCAGGCCAACGGCAGGTAGACCCGGCCGCCGCCGGAGACGAACTCCTCCGACTTGTCCTTCATGCCGCGCGCCGCGTACTCCTTGAGCTCCTGGGTGATCTTCATGGAGCAGAACTTCGGGCCGCACATCGAGCAGAAGTGCGCCGTCTTCGCCGGCTCGGCCGGCAGCGTCGCGTCGTGGTACGAGCGCGCCGTCTCCGGATCCAACGAGAGGTTGAACTGGTCCTCCCAGCGGAACTCGAACCGTGCCTTCGACAGCGCGTCGTCCCAGTCCTGCGCGCCGGGGTGCCCCTTGGCCAGGTCCGCCGCGTGTGCCGCGATCTTGTACGCGATCACGCCCGCCTTCACGTCGTCCCGGTCCGGCAGGCCGAGGTGCTCCTTCGGCGTGACGTAGCAGAGCATGGCGGTGCCGAACATACCGATCATCGCGGCGCCGATCGCCGAGGTGATGTGGTCGTACGCCGGTGCGATGTCCGTGGTCAGCGGGCCGAGCGTGTAGAAGGGCGCCTCGTGGCACCACTCCTGCTGGAGGTCCACGTTCTCCTTGATCTTGTGCATGGGCACGTGACCGGGACCCTCGATCATCACCTGCACGTCGTGCTCCCAGGCGACAGTCGTCAGCTCGCCGAGGGTGCGCAACTCGGCGAACTGCGCCGCGTCGTTGGCGTCGGCGATCGAACCGGGCCGCAGCCCGTCACCGAGAGAAAACGTCACGTCGTAGCGCGCGAGCAGCGCACACAGCTCCGCGAAGTTGGTGTAGAGGAAGTTTTCCTCGTGGTGGGCCAGACACCACGCCGCCATGATCGAGCCGCCCCGGGAGACGATGCCGGTCACCCGATCCACGGCCAGCGGCACGTACGGCAACAGCACCCCGGCGTGCACCGTCATGTAGTCCACGCCCTGCTCGGCCTGCTCGATCACGGTCTCCCGGAACACCTCCCAGCTCAGCTTCACCGGGTCGCCGCCGACCTTCTCCAACGCCTGGTAGATCGGCACCGTCCCGATCGGCACCGGCGAGTTCCGCACGATCGCCTCGCGGGTCTCGTGGATCCGCTTCCCGGTGGACAGGTCCATCACGGTGTCGGCGCCCCACCGGGTGGCCCAGGTGAGCTTCTCCACCTCCTCGGCGACCGACGAGCTGACCGCCGAGGTGCCGATGTTGGCGTTCACCTTGACCAGGAACGCCTTGCCGATGATCGCCGGCTCGCACTCCGGGTGGTTCACGTTGAGGGGCAGCACCGCCCGACCCGCGGCGATCTCGGCCCGGACCAGTTCCGGGTCGACGTTCTCCCGGATCGCCACGAACTCCATCTCCGGCGTCACCACACCGGCCCTCGCGTACGCGAGCTGCGTCGGCCGGCGACCGTCCGCGCCGGCGAGCGGCGTACCCGCACCCCGTGCCGGCGCCACGTCACCACGTTCGGCAATCCAGGGACCTCGCAATGCGGGCAACCCCACCGATGGGTCCGACCCCGGGCCGGACGTGTCGTAGAGCCGCACCGGCGGAAGATCCCCGGTCAGCTCCACCTCCGCGAACGGCACCCGCACATCCGGCCGCGAACCCTCGACGTACACCTTGCCTCGTGCCTGCATGACAGCCTCCCTGGTGATCAAGCGGACCAGCCGAAGTGGTCCAGCGGTCCACGCCCCGCGCCCAGCTCCCAACCCCGTGCGCCGGTCAGCGCACGGAGCACGTACTCCTTCGCGGCCCCCACCGCCGCCGGCACCGGATCGCCCAGCGCGAGCCGCACGGCGATCGCCGCCGAAAACGAACACCCGGTGCCGTGGGTGTGCCGGGTGTCCACCCGGGGGGCGCGCAGCAGCGTGGTCACACCGCCGCCGTGCAGCACGTCGACCGCCTCGCCGCCGTCCAGGTCGCCGCCCGTGACCACGACGTACTCCGGGCCGCCGGCCGCGAGGGCCTCGGCGGCCACGACCATCCCGGCCACGTCGTCCACCGGGCGTCCGGTGATGGCCGCGGCCTCCGCGCAGTTCGGCGTCGCCACCCTGGCGTACGGCAGCAGCCGCTCCACCGCGCCCACCACGCCGAGCCGGTGTCCACTGGTGGCGACCAGTACCGGGTCGACGACGAGCTGGGGCAACCGACCGCCCCGGGCGGCCTCGGCCACCGCGTCGGCGACCGCCGGGGTGCCGAGCATCCCCGTCTTGACCGCGCGCACTGTGAAATCCGTGAGTACGCTGTCCAGCTGCTCGACGACAGTGCGCGGCGGTAGCGGCAGCACGGCGTCGACACCCCGGGTGTTCTGGGCGGTGACCGCGGTGAGGACGCTCGTGCCGTACGCGCCCAGCGCCGCGAAGACCTTGAGGTCGGCCTGGATGCCCGCGCCGCCACCGGAGTCCGAGCCGGCGATGGTCAGCACTGTGCTCGGTGTCATGTCTCCTCCCTGGTGGTTGCGGTTTGGGGCTGCGGCCGACCGTGCCCACTCCGGGCGGTCAGGCTTGATCCCTGCGTGGGCACGGTCGGC
>NZ_JBEXHQ010000047.1:0-802 GCF_040607915.1 Micromonospora sp. NPDC005215
TAGTGCCCGCCTTCGTAGGAGTGCACACCGCCGTTGGTGTCGGTGCTGGTGCCGGCGATGTTCGCGACCACGGCCCGCCCGTCGTCGACGGTCTTCACAACGTCAGCGCGCAGCTTGTCGGTCTGCTTGTCATCGGCGTTGGGGTTGCTGATCTCCACGCTGTGGTAGGCGTCGCTCTTACCGGTTTCCTTGTTCAGCACCGGGGTGATGTCGTTGATCGAGTTGGTGCCGGCCTCGGTGGTGCCCATCTCCTTGGCCATGTCATCGACGTTGATGTTCTTACCCTGCACGGACAGGGCGTTACGGGTCGCGGCCGGGCCGCAGTAGTAGAAGTTCGGCTGCGCCTCGTAGCGCACACCCAACTCCCGCTCACCCGACGGCTTACGGTCGGACTGGGTCTGGGTGGCCGGCTTGGCATCCGACGCGGCGTAGGCGGCGGTGACGGGTCCGGCGATGGCACCACCGGTGAACGCGAGCCCAGCGGCGGTCAGAGCGGTCTTACGGATCAGATCGGTACGCATGATGGCGTGCTCCTCTGCATCGGGGGAACCCACACAGCACTCAACAAGGGGGGTGCGTGGCCATGCGGGGAAGTTCAAGGGGATCAGCCCGGCAGCCCTGCGGGGGTCCTGCTCGGGGGTATCCCGGAGGGTGGTGCAACGGTCCGGGGCAGCGAATCATTCCGCCAGCGTTCTTCCGGACCAGGCCGGCCGGTGGTGCTCGACCGTGCGGGGGAGGTAACCGCGGCGACCGGCCGGGTGTTCCCGGGGGCCGACGGCCACCGGGATGTAACCGCGGCGAC
>NZ_JBEXHQ010000047.1:899-60790 GCF_040607915.1 Micromonospora sp. NPDC005215
GACCCGGCGGGTGTTCCCGGGGGCCGACGGCCACGGGGATGTAACCGCGGCGACCCGGCGGGTGTTCCCGGGGGCCGACGGCCACGGGGATGTAACCGCGGCGACCCGGCGGGTGTTCCCGGGGGCCGACGGCCACGGGGATGTAACCGTGGTCAGCTGGCGGGTGTTCCCGGGAGCCGACGGCCACGGGATGGTGACCGCGGTGACCTGGGGGTTGCCGCACGCCACGACCCGAGGTCGCGGCGGCATGCCAGGTATAACGACCCCGCCCCACCCAAGATTCCGCGACCGGGGTAACCCCGACCACGGGACACCCCCGGCAAACCAGACACCCACCCCACAACCGCAGGCGTGAACCCGACACCACGCCCAGCAACCCACACCGAACACGATTCAAGATCTGAGCAATATCAGGGATAGTGCTGCCTCAGATCGCAGCGAGGCAGCACTTTCCCTGATGTTGCGCGGATCTTGGGACCGGGGTGGTGGTACCGGACGCCGCCACCGGCACACCCGGGATGGCGTAACCCCCAGGATCGCGCTCGATCCAGGAAACAGGTCCCTCGCCGTGCGGACGAGACCACTACAACCAGGACCGAGCACGATCATGTGCGCCGCGACTGACCGCCGAGAGACGAGGGCGACGAAAGGCAAGGGCGACGAAAGACGAGGACGGCGAGAGACTAGGACGGCGAGAGACGACGGCGACGTCAGGTGCCGGGGGTCGCTTCCGCGTTTTCGTCGGTCTTCGTGTCCTTGTCGAGGGCGGCCAGGATCGCCTCGGCGGTACGTCGACCCACCCCGGGCACCTCGGTGATCTCCTCGACTGTCGCGGCGGAGAGCCGCTTGAGGGACCCGAAGTGGCGCAGCAGTGCCTTGCGCCGCACCTCCCCGAGGCCGGGCACGTGGTCCAGCGCCGACTCGGTCATCCGCTTGGATCGGCGCTGCCGGTGGAAGGTGATGGCGAACCGGTGGGCCTCGTCGCGGACCCGTTGCAGCAGGTAGAGCCCCTCCGAGGTGCGTGGCAGGATGACCGGCAGCTCGTCGTCCGGGAGCCAGACCTCCTCCAACCGCTTGGCCAGTCCACACAGCGCCACGTCGTCGATGCCCAGGTCGGCGAGGGCCTGCGCGGCGGCGGCGACCTGTGGGGCACCGCCGTCGACGACCACCAACTGCGGCGGGTACGCGAATTTCCGCGGCCGGCCGGTGGTCGGATCGATCAGGACACCGACCTGAGGCTCCACCGCATCCTCCGGGGCGGCCGCGTCGTCGGCCGACTCCACCCCCACCTCGCCCGTCTCGGCCCTCGCGTCCAGGTATCGGGCGAAACGCCGGCGGAGCACCTCGGACATGGCGGAAAGGTCGTCGGTGGCACCCCGGACGATGAACCGCCGGTACTCGCTCTTGCGGGGCAACCCGTCCTCGAAGACCACCATGCTGGCAACCACGTCGGTGCCCTGGATCTGGGAGATGTCGAAACACTCGATGCGCAGCGGCGAGGTGCGCATGCCCAACGCCTCGCTGATCTCGTCCAACGCCTTGCCCCGGGTGGTCAGGTCACCGGAACGCTTCAGCTTGTGCCGGGCCAGCGCGTCCTTTGCGTTGCGCTCCACCGTCTCCATGAGTGAGCGTTTGTCGCCGCGCTGCGGCACGCGCAGCGACACCCGGCTGCCCCGGTGGTCGGAGAGCCACTCCGCCAGCGCGTCGGCGTCGGCGGGCAGCTCGGGGACCAGCAACTCCCGGGGCACGTCGGTCTCGCCCTGCTCGCCCCCGTACACCTGGGTGCAGAAGTGGTGCACCAGGTCGCCGGTGGTCAGGTCCTCGGTCTTCTCCACCACCCACCCCCGCTGGCCGCGGACCCGGCCGTCGCGAACGTGGAAGACCTGCACGGCCGCCTCAAGCGGATCGTCGGCGAACGCGACCACGTCGGCGTCGGTGCCGTCGCCCAGCACCACGGTCTGCTTCTCCATGGCCCGGCGGAGCGCCGCCACGTCATCCCGCAGCCGGGCGGCACGCTCGAACTCCAGCTGCTCGCTCGCCTCGGTCATCTCGCGCTCGATCTTGCGGACCATGGTGTCGGTGCGCCCGGCCATGAAGTCGCAGAACCCGTCGACGATCGCGCGGTGTTCGTCGGCGGAGACGGTGCCGACGCACGGCGCCGAGCACTTGCCGATGTAGCCGAGCAGGCAGGGACGGCCGACCTGGCCGGCCCGTTTGAACACACCGGCCGAGCACGTCCGGGCCGGGAACACCCGCAGCAACAGGTCGAGGGTCTCGCGGATGGCCCAGGCATGCGAGTACGGACCGAAGTAACGCACCCCTTTGCGCTTGGCGCCGCGCATCACCTGCAACCGGGGGTATTCCTCGTTGAGGGTGACGGCCAGGTAGGGGTACGACTTGTCGTCGCGGTAGCGGACGTTGAACCGGGGGTCGTACTGCTTGATCCAGGTGAACTCGTGCTGGAGCGCCTCGACCTCGGTGCCGACGATGATCCAGTCCACCGACTCGGCGGTGGTGACCATCTGCCGCGTGCGCTCGTGCAGATTCCAGACGTCGCCGAAGTAGGAGTTGAGCCGGCTGCGCAGGTTTTTCGCCTTGCCGACGTAGATCACCCGGCCGGTCCCGTCGCGGAAGCGGTAGACCCCCGGTGACTCCGGGATGGTGCCGGGTGCGGGACGGTAGGTCGAGGGGTCAGCCACGCCAACAAGCCTAGTCCGCACCACCGACAGCCCGTTGCAGGCGCTAGATCCACTCGGTTTTCCGGGAAGTCGGGGTGTCGGCAGCCGCGGACACCCCGACTTCCCGAAACGCGAGTCGATCATGCGGTGGGGGCGCTGGCCGCTCCCCCAGGTCGGTCAGGCCAGCGAGATCTGGTCCCCGGTGACCTTGATGTCCCTGGGGGGCAGCGGCTTGGTGGCGGGGCCGGCCTTCACCGAGCCGTCCTCGATCGAGAACTTGCTGTTGTGGCAGGTACAGTTGATGGTGCCGCCGTCGACGTTCGTGACCGGGCAGTTCTGGTGCGTGCAGATCGGGCTGAAGCCCTTGAACTGGCCGGCTACGGGCTGGGTGATGACCACACCCTGGGTGGCGAGGACCTTGCCGCCACCGACCGGGATGTCGGCGGTGGTGGCCAGCGACTGCGCGCCCTGCCGGTCGCCGCCGCCCGCGTCACCGGTGCTGGGCACCGCCGGGCCGCCACTGGTGGGGGCACCGCTGCCACTGCCGCCGTCGCCGTCGTCACTGCCGCAGGCAGCCAGGACGACGGCCGCGCCGACCGCCCCGACGCCGGTGAGCAGGGTGCGACGTGTCTGCGTACCCGGACCGGTCAGCGCCTGATCGTCACTCATGCCTCGCCTCTCTCTAGCCCGCCGCGCCGGTCAAGAGCCGGCCACACATTGTCCACACGAGCAACTGTGCCGGATGGTTCACCGTGGCATCCGTTCGAACCGGAAATGGGACGAGGCGGACCCCGGTCGATGAGCCCACCTCGTAACGGACACCACGAGCCCAATCGTGGACCCCGCGCACGGCAGCCCGACCGGACCGCGGCGCACACAAGCCGACCGGGACCGCCGCGCACGGAAGCCCGGCCCCGCGCACGGAAGCCCGGCCCCGCGCACGGCAGCCCGACCGGACCGCCGCGCACAAAAACCGGGGGGACCGCCGCGCACGAAGCCGACCGGGACCGCCCTCGGGAGATCCAGGTCAGCGCGCGGCGGCGGGCGCCTTGCGGCTCGCCCGCGCCTTGCTCACGCCGTTGGCCTTGGCCGCCCGGGTGGTGGCGGCCGCCGCGCCCTTGGCTTTGCCGTCGAGCTTGAGCACCTGGCGCAGGAACTCGCCGGTGTGGCTCTCGGCCACCTCGGCGACCTCCTCGGGGGTGCCGGTGGCGAGCACGGTGCCGCCCCGGTGACCCCCCTCCGGACCCATGTCGATCAACCAGTCAGCCGTCTTGATCACGTCGAGGTTGTGCTCGATGGTGATCACCGTGTTGCCCTTGTCGACAAGCCCTTCCAGCACCATCAGCAGCTTGCGGATGTCCTCGAAGTGCAGACCGGTGGTCGGCTCGTCGAGCACGTACACCGTCCGTCCGGTGGAGCGCTTCTGCAGCTCGGACGCGAGCTTGACCCGCTGCGCCTCGCCGCCGGAGAGGGTGGGCGCGGGCTGACCGAGGCGTACGTAGCCCAGGCCGACGTCGACCAGGGTCTTGAGGTGCCGGTGGATGGCCGGGATGGCGGAGAAGAACTCGGCGGCCTCCTCGATCGGCATCTCCAGCACGTCCGAGACGGTCTTGCCCTTGTAGTGCACCTCCAGGGTCTCCCGGTTGTACCGGGCGCCCTTGCAGACCTCGCAGGGGACGTACACGTCGGGCAGGAAGTTCATCTCGATCTTGATGGTGCCGTCGCCGGAGCACGCCTCGCAGCGCCCACCCTTGACGTTGAAGGAGAACCGACCCGGGCCGTACCCGCGAACCTTCGCCTCGGTGGTCTCGGCGAAGAGCTTGCGGACGTGGTCCCAGACCCCGGTGTAGGTGGCCGGGTTGGAGCGTGGCGTCCGGCCGATCGGCGACTGGTCCACGCCGACGACCTTGTCCACGTGCTCCAGACCGGAGACCCGCGTGTGCCGGCCCGGCACCAGTCGGGCGCCGTTGATCTGATTGGCCAGCACGGCGTACAGGATGTCGTTGACCAGCGTCGATTTGCCCGAACCGCTGACCCCGGTGACCGCGATGAGCTGGCCCAGCGGGAACGAGACGGTCAGGTTACGCAGGTTGTGCTCACGCGCGCCGTGCACCACCAGCTCCCGGGCCGCATCCTGCGGGCGGCGCGTCGACGGCGTCGGGATCGACCGACGCCCGGACAGGTACGCCCCGGTGATCGACTCCTTGTTCTTCAGCAGTGCGGGGACCGAGCCGCTGTGCACGATCTTGCCGCCGTGCTCACCCGCGCCGGGCCCGATGTCGACGATCCAGTCGGCGGTGCGGATGGTGTCCTCGTCGTGCTCCACCACGATCAGCGTGTTGCCCAGGCCACGCAGCCGGATCAGCGTCTCGATCAACCGGTGGTTGTCGCGCTGGTGCAGCCCGATCGAGGGCTCGTCGAGCACGTAGAGCACGCCCACCAGGCCGGAACCGATCTGGGTGGCCAGCCGGATGCGCTGTGCCTCGCCGCCGGAGAGTGTGCCGGCCGGCCGGTCCAGGGAGAGGTAGTCCAGACCGACGTCGAGCAGGAACCGCAGCCGGGCGTTGATCTCCTTGAGGACCCGCTCGGCGATCAGCTTCTGCCGGTCGGTCAGCTCGATGCCGGCGAGCAGGTCGGCGCACTCCCCCACGGACAGGTTGCAGACCTCGGCGATGCTCTTGCCGGCCAGGGTGACCGCGAGCACCTCGGGCTTGAGCCGGGCACCGCCGCAGGCCGCACACGGCACGTCGCGCATGTAGCCCTCGTACTTGTCGCGGGACCACTCGGACTCGGTGTCGGAGTGCCGGCGCTCGATCCACTGCACCACGCCCTCGAAGCCGGTGTAGTAGGAGCGCTCGCGGCCGTACTTGTTGCGGTAGCGCACGTGCACCTGGTCGTCGGAGCCGTGCAGGATCGTCTTCTGCGCCCGCGCCGGCAACGCCCGCCACGGGGTGTCGACGTCGAAGTGCTGGGCCTCGCCGAGAGCCTCCAGCAGGCGCAGGAAGTATTCCAGGTTGTGCCCGGTGGCCCAGGGCAGGATGGCGCCCTCGCGCAGGCTGCGCTCCGGGTCGGGGACCAGCAGCTCCGGGTCGACCTCCTTCTTGGTGCCCAGGCCGGTGCACTCCGGGCAGGCGCCGTAGGGCGCGTTGAAGGAGAAGACCCGGGGTTCGAGATCCTCGATGGCGAGCGGGTGGTCGTTGGGGCAGGCCAGGTGCTCGGAGTAGCGCCGCTCCCGGTCCGGGTCGTCCTCCGGCAGGTCGACGAAGTCGAGCAGCACCAGCCCGCTGGACAGGCCCAGGGCGGCCTCGACCGAGTCGGTCAGCCGCTGCTTGGCGCTCGCCTTGACGGTGAGGCGGTCGATCACCACCTCGATTGTGTGCTTCTCCTGCTTCTTGAGCTTCGGCGGCTCGGTCAGCGGGTGCACCACGCCGTCGACCCGGGCCCGGGCGTAGCCCTTGGCCTGCAACTCGGCGAAGAGGTCGACGTACTCGCCCTTGCGACCACGGATGACCGGCGCGAGCACCATGAACTTGGTGCCCTCGGCCATCGCGAGGACCCGGTCGACGATCTGCTGCGGGCTCTGCCGGGAGATCCGCTCGCCACAGACCGGGCAGTGCGGCTCGCCGATGCGGGCGTAGAGCAGGCGCAGGTAGTCGTAGACCTCGGTGATGGTGCCGACGGTAGAGCGCGGGTTGCGCGAGGTGGACTTCTGGTCGATGGAGACGGCGGGGCTCAGGCCCTCGATGAAGTCGACGTCTGGCTTGTCCATCTGGCCGAGGAACTGCCGGGCGTACGACGAGAGCGACTCGACGTAACGGCGCTGCCCCTCGGCGAAGATCGTGTCGAAGGCCAGGCTCGACTTGCCCGACCCGGACAGCCCGGTGAACACGATGAGTGCGTCCCGGGGCAGGTCGAGACTGACGTCACGCAGGTTGTGCTCGCGCGCGCCACGGATGATCAGTCGGTCGACCACGGTGCGTGTACTCCCGGGAGAAGACGAAGCGAAGGATCTGTCCCGCTCTGGGTGTTCTGAGCGGTCGTGCGGGCGCGGAAAACACGCCTCGGCAACTCTAGCCCCGAGGTATGACAGTTTCCCCCGCCCGCACATTCCCCCAGCTCAGCCCGGTCGGCCGCATCGGAGCACAGCCTCCCCCGCGCCGGGCACGAACGCCGCCGCACACCGCCCGCAAGCGCCGCGCACACCCCCGGCAAGCACCGCCACACGCCGCCGCCCGCAAGCACGGCCACACGCTGCGGCCGCAAGCGCAGCCACACGCTGCCGCCCGCAAGCACAGCCACACGCCGCCGCCCGCAAGCGCCGCCGCACGCCCGCCGACAAGCGCAGCCACACGCCGCCGCTCAGTACCCCCCGGGCGTCGGGGGCCGGGCAGCCCGTCGCCGGGCCGAACGCCACCCGCCGCGCCGCTCCGCCGCCACCCGCGCCTCCCGCCGCCGGCTCTCCTGGGCGACCTCGCCCTGCAGCCGCCGCCAGCTTTCCCACCGGCGGGTGGGGAGTTCGCCGGTCTGCAGCGCCTCGCGGACCGCGCAGGCGGGCTCGCCGTCGTGGCCGCAGTCGGCGTACCGGCAGCCCTCGGCCAGCCCGGCGATATCCGCGAACGCCCGGTCGAGCCCGACCGCGCCGTCCAGCAGGCCCACCGCACGTACCCCTGGCGTGTCGATCACGGCCCCACCGCCGGGGATCGGTACGAGCGCCCGCCAGGTGGTGGTGTGCCGACCCTTGCCGTCGACGCGCCGGATCGCCTGTGTGGGCATCATCACCGCCCCGACCAGGGCGTTGACCAGGCTCGACTTGCCGGCGCCGGAGGGCCCGAGCAGGCCGAGCGTGCGGCCGGGCGTCACCTCGGCGCGCAGCGGGTCCAGCCCGACGCCACGTTCGGCGCTGACCGGCAGCACCGGCACCCCGGGGGCGACCGCGGCAAGCTGGCGGGCCAGCGCGGCCGGGTCGGCCGCGAGGTCGGCCTTCGTCAGCACGACCAGTGGCCGGGCACCGGACTCGTGGGCCAGGGCGAGCAGTCGCTCGATCCGGCCCACGTCCGGCTCGGGGTGCACCGGCTCGACCACGGCGACCGCGTCGAGGTTGGCGGCCAGCACCTGGCCGCTGGCGTCCTTGCCGGCGGTACGGCGGATCAGCGCGCCCCGCCGCGGTAGTACCGCCTCCACTGTGACGCGGCGGTCCGGCCAGTGGGTGAGCAGCACCCAGTCTCCGGCGCACGGCAGCGCCGACGGGTCCCGGGCCGCGGTGGCCAGCACCGCGCCGCCCAGGCTGGCCCGGACCGGGCCGGTCGCCGTGAGCACCGTGCAGACCCCCCGGTCGACCCGGGCCACCCGGCCCGGGTGGTGCTCGCCGCGTCGCGCGGCGTACGTCGCCCGCTCGACGTCCCAGCCGAGCGCGGTCAGATCGATCGTCATGGCATCCTCATCGGTGTCGGAGCAGGTGATGGCTGAACACGCGTACCACGTCCGGCATGATCACCACCTCCGTCCGATGTCCCGGTGCCGCGTCTGCCGCTGACGGTAGGTCGCACGCCGACGCGCCGAAAGCGATTTCCCCGGCGACGGCGCGGGCGGCGGACCGCTAGGGTCGACGGGTGACCACGGATCCGCTCCTGCTGATGGGCGAGGTGGACGCGGCCACCAGCCGACTCCTGCGTACCGCAGCGTCTTTCGACGCCACCGACCTGGCCGCCGCGTCGCTGCTGCCGGGCTGGACGCGCGGCCACGTGCTGGCGCATCTGGCGCGCAACGCCGACGGCTTTGTCAATTTGCTCACGGCGGCCCGCACCGGCGAGGCGCTGCCGATGTACGCCTCGCTGGCGGCCCGCACCACGGACATCGAGACCGGCTCGGGCCGGCCACCCGCCGAGCACCTGGACGATCTGCGGCGCACCGCCGACCTGTTCGCCGAGGCGGTCGCGGCGATGCCCGCGCAGGCCTGGGCGGCGACGGTGCAGGCGCGTAAGGGCCCGTGGCCGGCCGCGCTGCTCGTGTGGGGTCGGCTGCGCGAGATTGAGGTGCACCACCTCGACCTGGCCGCCGACTACCGACCCGCGGACTGGTCGGAGACGTTCGCCCACCGGCTGCTGCGCGAGGTGGCCAGCCACCACGCCACGGGTCCGACACCGCCGTCGTTGGTGCTACGCATGGACGGCAGCGAGCACGAGGTGGTGATCGGGGACCGCGTCGGCGCTCCGATCGTCTCCGGTGCCGTGCCCGACCTCGCCGCCTGGCTGATCGGCCGTGCCGACGGCGGCCCGCTCTCCGTCACTCCCGACGGCCCCCTGCCTACTCCACCGGAATGGATATAGAAGCGCCATGACTTATAGCGGAGACGTCACCCACGGCGGCGCGCCGGCGGTGCGTGAGCTGGACGGGCTGACCATCAGCAAGCTGTCGGTGGGTCCGATGGACAACAACGCGTACCTGCTGCGCTGCACGGGCACCGGTGACCAGGTGCTTATCGACGCCGCGAACGAGGCGCCCCGGTTGCTGGACCTGATCGGCGACGGCGGGCTCACCGCCGTGGTGACGACCCACCAGCACATGGACCACTGGGTGGCCCTGGAGGAGGTGGTCGCCAAGACCGGCGCGCGGGCCCTGGTGCACGCCGACGACGCGGACGGGCTGCCGATCGAGGCGGAGCGTCTCGGCGACGGCGACACCGTGCCGGTCGGCGACTGCGCGCTGGAGGTCATCCACATCAAGGGGCACACCCCGGGCTCGATCGCACTGCTCTACCGCGACCCGGCCGGCACCCCGCACCTCTTCACCGGGGACAGCCTTTTCCCAGGTGGTGTTGGAAACACGGACCGGGACCCGGAGCGCTTCGCCGCACTGATCGACGACGTCGAGCACAAGCTGTTCGACCAACTTCCGGACGACACCTGGTTCTACCCCGGCCACGGCAGCGACAGCACCCTGGGAGCGGAACGCCCCGCCCTCCCCCAGTGGAAAGCAAGAGGCTGGTAACCCAGCACCCCACGAAATACCAAACGCCGACCGTTCACCCTGAAGATCTATTACCCAGCGGCGGGCGCGGCACGACCGCACGAGTCGGAACCACGACGGGGGCGGGGCCTGCCCCAGCCCCCGCCCAGCAACCAGAACTCAGCCAGCCACCGCGAACAACCGCCGCCGTGCCCCCAGCAGCACGACGGAAGCCAGCAGCATCCCGACTCCCATGGTCACCAACAGCGGACTGGGATCCCCCGGCAGCAGCCCGGCCAGCGATCGGGACGCGGTGCCCAGCGCGAGGTAGAGACCAGCCCAGGCGGCGGCGCCGAGCGCCGCGCAGCCGAGGAATCGCCGGTACGACATCCGTAGCCCGCCGGCGGCCAGCGGAAGCAGCGCGTTGAACACGGGCAGGAACGGCGCGACGACCATCATCCGACCGCCACCGCGACGCAGGATCCCCTCCGCGGCTGTCCAGCGCGCCTCGCCGATCCAGCCGCCGATCCGGCTGTGGCGCAGCCGCTCGGAGTAGCGCCGGCCGATCAGGAAGCTCAGCGACCAGCCGGCCAGGCAGCCGACCAGCACCGCGGTGAAGGTCGCCAGCCCGGTGGTCGGGCGGCCCACCCCGACCGCGGCCAGGATCGCCACGTCGCCGGGGACCAGGACACCCAGCAGGGGTACGGCATCGAAGAGCATGACGAGGCCGAGCGTGCCCATCAGCAGCAGAACGGGTAGTTCTCCGATCTGTGCCAGCCATTGCGTCATGCTCCGTACGCTATGGCCACGGCACCACGTCGGACATCCGGTTTCAGCCCCCAGGCCCCCCTGGTGTCGGTCTAGGGGTCGTCCCTGAGGTGGCGTCCGCACTCAGCAGGGTCGCAGCACCTGCACGCGGCGTAGCGACGAGTCGACCGAGGGTTCGGTGGTGGGCACCGGATAGTCGGCCAGGACCGTCAGGCGGTCCGCCGGTAGATGCCCCCGGCCGGGGTCGCCGACCAGCACCTCGGCGCCCCTGGCGGCGGCCCTCTGCAGGAAGGGCAGCATCTTGTCGGCCATCGCGCGGTCGTAGAAGACGTCCCCGGCGACGACCAGTTCGGCGTCCGTGTCGGTGTTGTCGAGCAGGTCGTCCCCGGTGACGTCGACGGCGACCCGGTTGGCCCGCGCGTTGAGGGTGACGGCCGCGACGGCGTACGGGTCGATGTCGTTGGCGACCACCTCCGCGGCACCGGCCAGCGCGGCGGCGATGGCCACCAGTCCCGACCCGGAGGCGAGGTCGAGCACCCGACGACCGGCGGCCAACTCCGGGTGGTCCAGGAGGTGGCGGGCCAGGGCCTGGCCGCCGGCCCAGGCGGACGCCCAGTATGGCGCCGGCAGGGCGTGCCCGGCGGCAGCCTCCATCCGAGCCCACCAGACGATCGCGTCCTCGGCCAGGTACAGCCGCACCTCGGGAACGAACGGGGTGGGCACCAACCGGAGCCGGTCCAGGCCGGCGCCGGGCGCGTCGATCTCGCGCTCCAACTCGGTCAGCACGTCGGCTGCGGCACCTCTCATCGGCGCAAGCATGCCCCAGCGGCGGGTGCTCGGGGCAGGTTTCACCTCCCGGCGCGCAGAGTTCACCCGACTTCACACAAAGACCTACGGCACTTCGGCCAGCGGATCGGGGTTTCGCCCGTTACTGTCGGACAGGTACGGGCGATCATCGGCCAGAGGCCGAGGGTCAGCCGCTTTGAACAGGGAGAGATGCATGGCAACCGGCACGGTTAAGTGGTTCAACTCGGAAAAGGGCTTCGGTTTCATCGAGCAGGACGGTGGAGGGCCGGACGTGTTCGTCCACTACTCCGCCATCGCCTCGAGCGGCTACCGGGAGCTCAACGAGGGCCAGAAGGTCGAGTTCGAGGTGACCCAGGGGCAGAAGGGTCCGCAGGCGGACAACGTCCGCCCGATGTAGCTCCGTGCCGGTGACGGCGGCTGGTTCTCCAGCCGCCGTCGCAGCGCACTCAAGACGCCGCCGGGGCGGCGGGCAGGTCCCGCCGCCTCCGGATCGGCCCGATCAACAGAATCAACGGGGTGAGCGCCAACCAGGCGGTCATCACGAATATTGCTGTCCTGACGCCGTAGCGCGCGCCGAGCGCACCGGCCAGCACGGCCGCCAGCGGAATCGTGCCGTAGTTGAGCAGATGCATGCTCACCGTCACCCGGCCGAGCAGGTGGTGCGGCGTGTAGGTCTGTCGGAAGGTGCCCTTGACGACGTTGCCGATGGCCACGCCGAGGCCGATCAGCAGGCCGCCGAGGGCTGGCCAGGCCAACCCGAGGCCGGGTGCGGCGAGCGGGATGAGCAGCGCGGGCGGGCCGGTGAACGCCGCAGCGATCAGCAGCGCCCGCGCGGTGCCGCAGCGCCGGCCCAGCGTGGTGGCGAGTAGCGCCCCGATGATCCCTCCGGCGCTCATCACGCCGACCAGCGCGCCCACCAGGCCCGGTTCGAGCCGAAGCTCCCGGACCAGGAAGACCACCAGAACGGCCTGGTAGCCGGTCAGCCCGATGTTGCTGGCCGCGCCGAAGACCGCCAGCACCCGCAGGTACGGGTCTCGGGCGACGAAGCGCAGCCCCTCGGCGATGTCCCGGCGCAGTGAGCGGGACTGGTCCGCTCGGCGTACGCGCGGTTCGACGGTGCGGATCCGCAGCAGGAGGATCGCGGAGGCCAGAAACGTGAACGCGTCCAGCACCAGCGCGGCGACGGCACCGGTGAGCTGGGCGATCAGGCCGGCGAGGCCGGGTCCGACGACGTAGCTCACGGTTTGGGTCGCCTCGAGTTTCGCGTTGCCCTCCGGCAGTTGCTCGGGTCGCAGCAGCACCGGCAGGTACACCTGGTCGGCGGTTTCGAAGAAGACCCGCGCGGCACCGGTGCCGAGGGCGACCACCAGTAGGTGCGCCACGGTGAGCCGGCCCAGCACGGCGGCCAGGGGGACGCTGAGGAAGGCCAGTGCGCAGAACAGGTCGCACACCACCATCACCGACCGCCGGGGCAGCCGGTCCACCCAGGCGCCGGCGGGCAGGCCGATCAGCAGCCAGGGCAGCCAGGCAGCGGCGGTGAGCACCGCCACCTGGAAGGTGCCGGCATCGAGCACGGCGACGGCGACCAGCGGCAGTGCGACGGTGGTGACGTTGCTGCCGATGCTGCTGACGGCCTGACCGGCCCAGAGCAGCCGAAAGTCCCGGTGTCGCAGCAGCCCGCCCCGTGGACGGACCGTCCCCGGGTCGGTAGGGGCGACAGCCGTCACGGTCGGGCCGGAATTCCGTGTGCGAACACGAACACGGGCTGTCGTTCGTGGCCGTCCTCGGGCGGCGGACGGTCGGCCCAGCGGGCCAGCAGGTCGGCCACGTCGCGGCTCAGCTCGAACAGTTCGTCGGGGGTCAGGTGCAACCACCTGTCGGTGGAGAACGGGCCGTCCTGCCAGGCGGCGTGCGCCGTGTCGTCGGCGGCGTGCCAGGCGCGGGCCAGTGCGACGTGCCGGTCGAGGTTGAGCGAGGTGGCGGCGTCGGCGACCGCTCGGGCGGCCGGGTCGGCGTCGAAGTCGCTGCTGGACCAGCTCAGCCCTCGGGTGACCAGCCTCCACCACCGCTCGCGCCGGTCCCGGGCCAGCTCGGGGGCCTCGGTGACCAGGTCGGCGGCGGCGAGGACCTTGAGGTGGTGGCTGACGTTCGCCGGCGCCTGGTCGGTGCGCTCGGCGAGCAGGCCGACGGTCGAGGGCCCGTGCACCTTGAGCACGTCCATCAGCCGGCGACGCAGCGGGTGGACCATGGCCGCCAGCACCCGCGAGTCGGTGACGTGGCGTACGTCGGGGGTCTCCATGCCGCCATGATGCCATCCGCAACAACTCTTGCGCAATAGTTGTTGCCCAAGAGTTGTTGCGGAGTGGACGCGCGGGGAGGGGCGACCCGGCGGCTACGGGCCGCCCCCCGCTCAGGCGACCAGCCGGCGGGCCAGCTCGTCGGCGACCTGTTTGGCGATGGTGGGCGGGATGGCCGCGGCGATCTTCTCCGGCGTCAGCGAGGCCAGCACACCCTGGACGATCGCCGCCTCGTCGGTGAAGTCCTCCCCGGCCAGTGCGTTGAGCGTGGTCTGCAGGGCGGTGAGCTGCTTCGTCATCGCCTGCAGGTTCCAGTTGCCGATCACCGGGGCACCGGTGTCGTCCCGACCCTCCGCCATTCGGGTGTAGATCTGTCCGATCGGGTTTCGGCCGTCCAGCACTGTGAGGTTCTTGTGGACCGTGGCCAGCCAGTTGTGCTCTTCGGGGGTCATGTCGTCGTCCTCCAGGAGTCCGATGGAGCTGAGGTAGCGGCGGAACAACGGCCGCTGGTCGCGGCCCGCCTTGATGGCGTCACGAAAGAAGCTGACGTGGGTGTGCCAGCGGTGCGAACTGTCGCCGGTGCTGCGCTTGCCGAGGCGGTCCCACCGCTTCACAGTGCTGCCGTCGGGGCTGTAGATGACCTCGCGGATGTCCCGGGTGTCGGCCGCGCTCGCGGCGCACTGGCCCACGCACCAGAGCGAGAAGCTGGCCAAGGTGTGCGTACCGCCACCGGAGCGGACCTCGAACTGGCCGACGTCCAGCGCCGCCGCGTCGAGGGTCAGTCCGGCCCGGTCCCGGGGTGACTCGACCACCGAGTAGTCGTTGGTGACCACCCGGTCCGATCCGCAGTGGTATCCGCCGCGGTGGGCCGGGTCGCCGACGATGCCGACCTCCGCCGGATCCAGGTCGTCCGGGCCGGGGGCGTTGTCGAGGTGAGTGAGGAGCAGGCTTCGGAGGGCCAACAGATTAGCCGGGGCCCGGGTCATGGGGTCCCCCTCTCAACTGGGGCGGGGACCGGGCACGACGTCACACCGCGTACGCGGTGCTGGGCTTCGGACGAGCCCGGTCTGCTGATGCACGGCGCCGGGCGTTGAACCAACCATAGCCCGCATTTCCGGTGAATGCCCAGCTCAGGGGGGCTCTGTTCAGATTGGAGGCGAGGCCGGGGCAGAGTGGACGATCGGCAACAGCAGCACCGAGAGGTGCGTCGGGTCATGCAGAACCTGCCGCCAACCGGCACACAGCGTCACCGCCGTACCGAGAGGTTCCCCGGTGCCGGGGTTGCGCGCCCACCGCGGATGGGCGCCGCCGGCTACCTGCACCCGCAGCCGGTGCCCGGTCGCGAACCGGTACGCGGTCGGCCAGAGCGCCACCGGGATCCGCAACGCCCCGGACGAGTCGGCGGGGAAGCGCTCGGGTGTCACCCGCACCAGACCGTCGCACACGTTCCACGATCGACCGCGTCGGTCCACATCGCACAGTCGCACGAAGACGTCCAGGTGTGGCAGCTCACTGCGGACGTGGAGCACGGCGCGTACCGGGCCGATCACCTCGACCGGCCCGGCCAGCGGGGCGCTGGTGTAGGTAAGTACGTCGGGGCGGGCTTCGACCTGCCGGTTGTCCACCGGACCGGCTCGCTGGGCGACCAGCAGCGGCCCACCCAGCGACGGGGTGGGGTCGGCCGGGTCGTACCGGAACTCGTCCGGGGCCGACGCGACCGGTGGGCGTACCGCCAGCTCACCTCCCGGATGCAGGTGCCAGCTGGTCTCGACCGCCGGCGGTGGCCAGTCCGGCAGGTCCCGCCAGCCACCGCCGTGCCCACCCACGTGCAGCCGGACCGGGGCGGACGCGGCGCGGCGCGACCGCCGGCCGACCGGTGGCGCAGCCGGCAGGTGCTCGTCGAGCCAGGCCAACCCCTCTCGCAGGGCAGCCACGAACAGCCCGGGGCTGCCGTGTGTCCAGGGGCCGATCACGAGGCGTGGCGGCGTGCCGGCGGCCCGCAGGGTGGCGTGATCGTCGAGTTGGGCGGGCAGGAAGATGTCGTGCCAACCGCTGACCATGACCACCGGCGCCCGCACCCGGGCCACCCGGTCGGCGAAGACGCGCTCGCGCCAGTACGCCGCCTCCGGGGTGTGGTGGCGCAGCCACTCCTGGAAGAACGGGATGGTCACCCCGGTCGCCACCCGGTCGGCATCCACGAGCGGTAGGTGCGCGAGCGCGGCGGCCAGCCGGGGCTGGCCACGCTTGAGTTCCCCCTGCCGGGCCAACCACGGCACGGTCTGCGCGTGCAGCAGCTCCGCCCAGGTCAGCACGGTGTCCAGGGCGAAGGACTCCCCCGCGTACGTCGAGTCCCGAGTGGCCGAGGCGGTCACCACCGCGACCATCGCGCGCAACTCGTCGCCGGCGTCGGCGGCCAGCGCCCACTGCGCGAACCCCTGGTAGCTGACCCCGAACATGCCCAGCTGGCCGGACCACCAGGGCTGGCGACGGAGCCAGTCCAGGGTGTCCACTCCGTCGTCGCGCTCGTGCACCAGCGGTGCGAACGTGCCACCGGACCCTCCGGTGCCCCGACAGGCCTGGATCACCGCGTGCCGGCCCCGCGCGGCGAGCAGCCGGCCGAGCAGCCGCAGCGGTCCGCCCCGCCCGTACGGGGTGCGGATCAGCACGGTCGGCGCGTCCCGCACCCCCGGGGCGTAGTGGTCGGTGCGCAGCACCACACCGTCGCGGGCCCGGATCGGGATGTCGCGGGTGACCCGCACCGGGCTGGGACGGGTCGGTGGCAACCGCAGCGCGACGCCGGCGAGGCGGGTGACGAGCCGGTCGGGCACCGCTCAGCCCGTCGGCCGGCGGGGTGCCTCGGACCGGGCGGCGCGCACCGCGTCCCGGTGCCCCCGCAGCGACTCGCTCATCTCCGCCATGAACCGGTGCACCACCTCCAGCTCGTCGTCGTCGAAGCGGGCCATCACCGTGTCGGTACGCGCGCCCAGCGGCTGGAAGAACTCCATGGCCAGGGTCGCTCCCTGGTCGGCGTAGTGCAGCAGCACCTTGCGCCGGTCGGCGGTGTCCCGGTCCCGGCGGATGTGACCGGCGCGCTCCAGCCGGTCGATCAGGGCGGTGACCGAGCCGGAGGAGAGGTTGAGTTGCTCGCCGAGGCGGCCGGGGGTGATCGGATCACCGAGCAGCTCGGCGTCCATCACCGCGATCAGGGCCTGCAGGTCGGTCGGGTTGAGGCCGTGCAGGTTGGCGAAGGCGTGACCGACGTGCTGGGCGTCCACCGCGTACCGCCGGAGGTTGCCTGTGATCTCCGCGACCAGCTGCTCGCGGAGCGTGTCGCGCCGCCGGTACATGCCGTGAGTCGCCACCTCGCGCCGCTCTTCCCGTCGTCGGTCTCTCGGGTTGCAGCATAGAACAGCCCTCGATAATCTCGGCTATCAAGATACTCGGCTGCCGAAGGACTTTGGGGTCTTCTGATGTCTCTGTTCACCACTGTCGCGCGCGGCCGGCTGACCGCCTGGCTCACCGTGGCCGCGGCGATCGTCGTCGGCGCGGTCGTCTTCGGAACGCCCCAACCGGACAACCCGGCCCCGGTCTCCGCCACCGGCCTGTCGGCGCAGTGGCAGTCGACCCAGGTGGAGCGCCTGCAGGAGCAGTTGCCGTCCAGCGAGGTCCAGCCAGCCATCGTGGTGGTGAGTCGAGGTGACGGCGGCGCGCTGAGCGAGGCCGACCGGGCCACCGTCACCGCCCGCTCCGGCGACCTGGGCCGCTTCGCGGTGGGCGGGCGGGTCAGCCCCCCGCAGCTCTCCCCGGACGGGGCGGTCGCGCTGGTCGCCGTGCCGGTCGACACCAGCGGTGGTCAGGACGAGGTCACCGACACCGTCGATCAGCTGCGCGCCGCGCTGGCCGACCTGCCCGGCGGGCTGACCGCCGAGGTGACCGGTGCCCCCGCCTTCACCGCCGACCTGTCCTCGGTGTTCGACGGGGCCGACGTCACCCTGCTCGCGGTTACCGCTGCCGTGGTGGCGGTGCTGCTGCTGATCACCTACCGCAGCCCGTTCCTGTGGATCGTGCCGCTGGTCGTGGTCGCCGCGACCGAGCAGCTCACCCTGCGCGCGGTCGACGCCATCGTGCCGGCCGTCGGTATCAACCTCCAGCAGGGCCAGGTCACCGGCATCGCCAGCGTGCTGGTCTTCGGCGCCGCCACCGACTACGCGCTGCTGCTCATCGCCCGCTACCGGGAGGAGTTGCGGCGCGAGCAGGACCGGTACGCGGCCATGCGCGCCGCGTTGCGCCGTACCGCCGAGCCCATCCTCGCCAGCGGCGGCACCGTGGTGCTCGGCGTCCTCACCCTGCTGCTCAGCGAACAGGAGACGAACCGGGCACTGGCGGTGGCCTGCGCCACCGGCGTGGTCTTCGCCATGCTCTCGGCGTTGTTCGTGCTCCCCGCCGTGCTGGTGCTCCTCGGTCGCGGCCTGTTCTGGCCGTTCGTACCCCGCGTCGGTGGCCCGGCCCGGGAGGGACGGCTCTGGGGACGGCTCGGCGCCGCCGTGCAACGCCGCCCGGTGGTGGTCGCGGTGCTGGCCACAGTGCTGCTCGGTGGCCTGGCGCTGGGTGGGCTCGGGATCCGCACCGGCCTGTCCGAGACCGAGCAGTTCCGCGCCGAGCCCGAGGCGGTGACCGGGGCGCAGACCCTGGCCCGCGCGTTCCCCGCCGGCAGCACCCAGCCGGTGGCCGTGCTCACCAACCCGGCGGCGGTGCGGGCGGTCACCGACGCCGCCACCGCCGTGGCCGGGGTCGCCTCGGCACGCCCCGGTGACGCCGGTGACGCCGTCGCCCAGGTCGACGTCGTCCTGGACGCCGAACCCGGCACCACCGCCTCGGACCGCGCGATCGAGGCGCTGCGCGACGCGGTCGCCGCCGTTGCCGATTCCGCTCCTCCGGCCGCCGCCGGCGCCGACGCGCCATCCGGGGCGATCGTCGGTGGCTCCGTGGCCGCCACCTACGACTCCGACGAGGCCAACGACCGCGACCTGCGACTGATCCTGCCGATCATCCTGTTGCTCGTCGCCGCCGTGCTCGTGCTGCTGCTCCGCGGCCTGCTCGCCCCGCTGCTGCTGGTGCTCACCGTGATCGCGTCGTTCTTCGCCAGCCTCGGCGCGGCGTGGCTGCTCTTCGACCACGTGCTGGGCTTCCCCGCACTGGACAGCGGCGTGCTGCTGCTCGCCTTCGTGTTCCTGGTGGCGCTCGGGGTGGACTACAACATCTTCCTGGTCACCCGGGCCCGGGAGGACGCGCGCAGCGCGGGCACCCGCGACGGGATGCTCTCCGCCCTGCGGGTCACCGGCGGCGTGATCACCAGTGCCGGGGTGCTGCTCGCCGCGGTCTTCGCCGTGCTCGGCGTGCTGCCACTGATCACGCTGACCCAGATCGGCATCATCGTCTGCATCGGCGTGCTGCTCGACACCCTGCTGGTCCGCACGGTCCTGGTGCCGGCGCTGGCGTTCCTGCTCGGTGACCGCTTCTGGTGGCCCGGACGGATCAACAAGGCTCCACCGGGCGGCGGCGCCCCTGCGGCGGCGTCCGCGCCTGGTCGTCCGGCTCCTCCAGATCAGCCACCGCCCGGTCCCGGGTGGCCCAGGCGACAATGAACACCACCGTCCAGAGCACTCCGAGCAGCACCGCCGCTGCGGTCCCGCTCGCCGTGTCCAGGCCGAGGTAGAGCCGCGCGCCACCGATCCCGAGCATCCCCGCGGCGGCGGCTGTCCACGCCGCCACCGCCACCGGCCACCGGGCGCTGCGCGACACCAGCCAGGCCAGGGTGCAGAAGCTCGCCGCGACCACGGCGTTCTGGGTCGAGAGCGGGGCCACCTCACCGCCGCCCGGTGTGGTGCCGTGCGCGCCGGTCACCTCGGCGGCCACGGCCAGCACCACCAGCGGCACGAACGCGCCCACCGTGCCGACGACGCTGAGCAGGTCCGCCCGCCATGGTCGGCTGCGCCACGCCAGCACCGCCGCCACCAACCCCACCAAGGTGATCAACACCGACCCGCGTACCACCGACACCACGACCATCGTGGCCTCGGCGGCGTGGGGGGTACGCCGGGCGGCGAACCACGCCGCGACGGCGTCGTCCAGCGCGGCCAACCCACTGTTGCGGATCGCCAGGGCGAGCAGGCCGGCGATGGCGAGCCCGGCGGCGAAGAGCAGCAGGAGCCCGGCGGCCAGATTGAGCAGCAGCGTCCAGGCCGGCCCGATCCGCACGGTTACCAGGAAGCACAGCACTCCGTAGCGGGCGGTGAGCCACCGCACCGGGGGTAGCGCGCCGGCCCGGGACAGCAGCGCGCGGACCGGATCGGGATTGCGACCCAACCACCGGCCGACGAGCACGACTCCCAGCAGGCCGGCCAGCAGCAGCAGCGCCACGCCGGTGGCCCGGCCGAGCAGCCGGGAGACCGTGTCGTACGACTCACCGGCGAGGTGACCGAGCAGGACCGAGCCGCCCGCCCAGGTCGCCACCCCGGCCAGGTTCCACGGCGCGAACCTCCGGTACGGCATGCCGGCCGCACCGGCCAGCCGGGGCACCAGGGTGCGGGCGAAGGCCACCCAACGGGCCAGGAACACACCCCGCCCGCCGAGCCGGGCGAGCATGGCATCGGCCCTGGCCCACCGCTCGGAACCGACCCGGTGACCCAGCCCGGCGCGCAGCCGGGGCCCGTAGCGCCGTCCGGCGCGGAAGGCCAGCCCGTCACCGAGGGCCGCCGCGACGATCATCGCGAGCAACGCCGGTCCGAGCCGCAAGGTACCGTTGTAGGTGAGGAAGCCGACGAGCAGCAGGGTAGCCTCACCCGGCACGAGCAGGCCGAAGATCACCGCGGTCTCGCCCGCCACGATCAGCGCGGCGACCAGGTAGATCCAGAGGGTGGGCAGACTCTGCACCCAGGTCAGCAGGTCGTGCACTCAGGCCCCCGGAACACGGGAGTCAGCATGCCAGCCGGGGGAACCACCCGAACAGCAGTTTCACCATAGATCAGGGGCACCTGGGGGTGACCCCGACGCGGCCTGCGCGAGCGCAGGCGGAAGGATAGAGGGTATGCAGCTTCGCACCGACCTCCGCAACGTCGCCATCATCGCTCACGTCGACCACGGCAAGACCACGCTTGTCGACGCCATGTTGCGGCAGGCCGGGGCGTACGGCGCCCGGGGCGAGAACACCGAGCGGGTGATGGACTCGGGTGACCTGGAGCGGGAAAAGGGCATCACGATCCTGGCCAAGAACACCGGCGTGCGTTACCTGCCGGCGGACGGCTCCGACCCGGTCACCATCAACATCATCGACACCCCCGGCCACGCCGACTTCGGTGGCGAGGTGGAGCGCGGCCTGACCATGGTCGACGGCGTGGTGCTGCTCGTCGACGCCAGCGAGGGCCCGCTGCCGCAGACCCGCTTCGTGCTGCGCAAGGCGCTGCAGGCGCGGATGCCGATCATCCTGGTGATCAACAAGGTGGACCGCCCCGACGCCCGGATCAAGGAGGTCGTGGACGACACCTACGAGCTCTTCCTCGACCTGGACGCCGACGAGCAGCAGATCGACTTCCCGATCGTCTACGCCTGTGCCCGCGACGGTGTCGCCTCGCTGACCCAGCCCGCCGACGGCTCGGTGCCGGACGACAGCACCTCCCTGGAGCCGCTGTTCCGCACCCTGCTGGACACCATCCCGCCGCCCTCGTACGACGACGGCGCGCCGCTTCAGGCACACGTGACAAACCTCGACGCCTCGCCGTTCCTCGGCCGGCTGGCGCTGTGCCGGGTCCGCCAGGGCACCATCACCAAGGGTCAGACGGTGGCCTGGTGCCGCACCGACGGCAGCACCCAGCGGGTCCGCATCTCCGAGATGCTGATGACCGAGGGCCTGGAGCGCAAGCCGGCCGAGAGCGCCGGCCCGGGCGACATCATCGCGGTCGCCGGCATCCCGGAGATCATGATCGGTGAGACGCTCGCCGACGCGGAGAACCCGGTCGCGCTGCCGCTGATCACGGTCGACGAGCCGGCCATCTCGATGACCATCGGCACCAACACCTCGCCACTGGTCGGCCGGGTCAAGGGCGCCAAGGTCACCGCCCGGATGGTCAAGGACCGGCTCGACAAGGAGCTGGTCGGCAACGTGTCGCTGCGGGTGCTGCCCACCGAGCGGCCGGACGCCTGGGAGGTGCAGGGCCGCGGCGAGCTGGCGCTGGCCATCCTGGTCGAGCAGATGCGCCGGGAGAGCTACGAGCTGACCGTCGGCAAGCCGCAGGTCGTGACCAAGGAGATCGACGGCAAGACCTGCGAGCCGGTCGAGCGGCTGACCATCGACGCCCCCGATGAGTACCTGGGCGCGATCACCCAGCTCCTCGCCACCCGCAAGGGTCGGATGGAGCAGCTGGTCAACCACGGCACCGGTTGGATCCGGATGGAGTGGCTCGTTCCGGCGCGTGGCCTGATCGGCTTCCGCACCGAGTTCCTCACCGACACCCGGGGCACCGGCATCCTGCACCACGTCTTCGAGTCCTACGAGCCGTGGTTCGGTGAGCTGCGGACCCGCAACAACGGCTCGCTGGTCGCCGACCGGGCCGGCGCGGTCACTGCCTTCGCGATGACCAACCTGCAGGAGCGCGGTCAGCTCTTCGTCGAGCCGACCACCGAGGTGTACGAGGGCATGATCGTCGGAGAGAACTCCCGCTCCGACGACATGGACGTCAACATCACCAAGGAGAAGAAGCTCACCAACATGCGGCAGTCGACCTCCGACGAGACCGAGAAGCTGGTCCCGCCGCGCAAGCTCACCCTGGAGCAGGCGCTGGAGTTCTGCCGCGAGGACGAGTGCGTCGAGGTCACCCCGGCCACGGTGCGCATCCGCAAGGTGGTGCTCGACCAGCAGCAGCGGGGCCGGGCCGCCGCCCGCCGCAAGCACGCCGGCTGACCGCAGCAGCACCCGACACCGGGCGCGTCGACCGCTTGCGGTCGGCGCGCCCGTCCGTTTCCGGCAGGGTACGCGGGCCGCCCCGAGCGGCAGGGGTACGCGGGCCGCCCCGAGCGGCAGGGGTACGCGGGCCGCCCCGAGCGGCCCTCGCCGATCGGCTACGGTCACCGGCATGACCTGGGATGATCTCGACGCCCACCTGGACGGGGTGCCCGGCACCGTCTCGGCGTACGTGGGACGGCTCGACGCGCCGCCGACCTGGACCCGCCACCCGGACGTCGCCCACTACGCGGCGAGCACCATGAAGGTGGCGGTGCTCGCCGCGCTGCACCGGGCCGCCGAGGCGGGCACGCTGGACCTGGACGCCCCGGTCGCCGTGGTCAACGAGTTCGACTCCGCCCAGTCCGGTGCACCCCGGTTCTCCTGCGCGCAGCCCTACGACAACGATGACGCGGTCTGGGACCGGCTGGGCGGCTCGGCGCCGCTGCGCTGGCTGGCCGAGCGGATGATCGTGCGCTCCAGCAATCTGGCCACCAACCTGGTCATCGGGCACGTCGGGCTGCCCGCGGTGGCCGAGGTGTGGGCGCTGGTCGGCGCCCGTGCCAGCGTGACGGGTCGGGGCATCGAGGACTTCGCCGCCCGCGCGGCCGGCATCACCAACACGGTCACCGCCGCCGACCTGGCCGCCCTGCTCGGCGCGCTGGCCACCGGGGCCAGCGCCCCGGGCCGGCTCGCCTCGCCGGCGGCCTGCTCGGCCATGCTGGACGTCCTGCTCGCCCAGGAGCACCGGGAGGACCTGGCCGCCGGCCTGCCCGAGGGCACCCGCATCGCGCACAAGAGCGGTTGGGTACGCGGTGTGCGCCACTGCGCCGGCGTGGTGCTGCCCGCCGACGCCCCGCCGTACCTGATCGCCGTCTGCACCACCACCGAACCGACCGACGGCAACGACGACGACGAGACCGAGGCCGACGCCTGCCTGCTGATAGCGCACCTCTCCGCGCAGGTCTGGGCCGCACGCCACCAGCTCTGACCCCGTACCCGCCGCACGCACCGGAGACCCGGGGTGGCGGGCGCGCCGGTCACTCCAGCAACCGCTCCCGCAACGCGCCGAGGGTCTCGTTGGTGAGCCCGAGTCCGTCGCGCAGGTACGCGTCGAACGACCCGTGCACCCGGCGCACCTCGTCGTAGGCGGCGTCGAGGTACTCGGCGCGGACTTCCAACACCGGCAGCACCGCGTCGACGTCCAGCTCCGGCTGCCGCCGTCGCATCGCCTCGACGATCACCACGCGCAGGCTCTCGGTGAGCTCGTTGTTGCGCAGGTAGTCGGCGCGGACCGCCGCCTCGTCCACCCCGAGCGCCGTCAACAGGATGACGGTGAGCCAACCGGTGCGGTCCTTGCCCGCGGAGCAGTGGTAGACCAACGGCAGGTTCTCCGGCTGCGCGGCGAGCCGTACCGCCTCGGCGAAGCCGACCCGAGCCGACTCCCCGGTGACGAACCACCGGTAGATGGCGGCCATCGCCCCCGCGGTGCCCTGCCGGGCCAACTCCGCGTACGCGTCCAGGTCGTGGCCCAGCAGCACCGCCGATACGTACGTGAAGACCGGGTGCTCCGGGTCGTGCACCGGGAGGCACACCACCCGTGGCTCGCCGGCCAGCCGATCCGTCGGGGCGACCGCGATCTCCGCGGGGGCGCGCAGATCCAGCACGCACGCCGGCCCCAGCTTCGCGAGCACCGGCAGGTCCTCGTCGGTCAGCCGTCCCAGCGCCGGAGTCCGGATCAGCTGCCCCACGCGAACCCGCCGGCCGTCGGCGCCGACCAGCCCGCCCAGCTCACGCGCGTTCGGTGCGCCCACCAGCTCCCAGCCCTGCCCGGTCATCCGCTCCCCCATCCTGCCGCGTGCCTGCGTATAGGGTGCCTGACATGACGATCTCGGAGGTACGCACCCACCGGGTTTCCGCCCCCCTACACACCCCGTTCGTCACCGCGCTGCGGCGTACCACCACAGTGGACACGCTTGTCGTCGAGCTGGTTGACACCGACGGTCGGTCCGGCTTCGGCGAGGCGCCCCAGGTCTGGCAGGTTACCGGTGCGTCGGTCGCCGGCGCACGGGCCTGCGTACGTGAAATGCTCGGTCCGCGGTTGATCGGTCGTGACCCGGACGACCTGGTGACCCGTTGCGCCGAGGTGCAGCGCGCCGTGGCGGGCAACGAGGCGGCAAAGGCGGCGGTGGACGTCGCCCTGCACGACCTCGCCGCCCGGCGGCTGGGCGTACCCCTGGTGCGGTTGCTCGGGGGCACCACGCTGCGGGTGCCGACGGACGTCACCCTGGCGGCGGGCGACGCGGTGGACCTGGCGGCGGCGGCGCGGCAGCGGCAGGCCGACGGGTTCGGCGTGCTCAAGTTGAAGGTCGGCACCGATGCGAGCACCGACCTGGACCGGGTACGCGCCGTCCGCGCGGCCGTCGGCCCCGGGGTCAAGATCCGGCTCGACGCCAACCAGGGCTGGACACCCCGGGAGGCGGTCCGGGTGATTCGTGGCATCGAGGACGCCGGGCTCGACGTGGAGTTGGTCGAGCAGCCGGTGGCCCGCTGGGACCTGGACGGGCTGGCCTGGGTGAGCGACCGGGTGTCAGTGCCGATCCTGGCCGACGAGGCGGTCTTCGGGGTCCGTGACCTGGTGGAGGTGATCCGCCGTCGGGCCGCCGACCTGGTCAACGTCAAGCTGGCCAAGTGTGGCGGGCTGCACCCGGCGCGTACCCTCCTCGAACTGGCCACCGCCCACGGGCTCGGCACGGTGGTCGGTTCGATGATGGAGAGTCAGGTCGGCATCGGGGCGGCGGCGAGCCTGGTCGCCGCGTACGGCACCACAGCGGTCGCCGACCTGGATGCCGCCTGGTGGCTGGCCTGGTCGCCGGTGCAGGGCGGGATACGCTACGACGGGGCGACCGTGGTGCTGCCGAACGCCCCTGGCCTGGGCATTTCCGGGCTGACTGAAGCAAAGGTGCAGGCCCATGCTTGATGAGTGTTGGTTTCTTTCATAGGGTTTCCCTGGACAACCGACCGACTCGATCTGGGGGTTGACGTGGAGCTGCAACCGGGCCGCGAGGCCGTCGTTCGAGTCGCTGTGGCAACACTGTGGACCTCGCCCGAGGCGATCCGGCCGGTCGATCGCCCGGCGCTGACCGCCGGCGCCGACATCCCGGCCTGGGTCTCCGGTCTCAGCACCGAGCAGCAGGTCGGCGACTGTGTGCTGAGCCAACTCCTGCTCGGCGAGCGGGTCCTCGTCAGCGAGTTACGACCGGACGGCTGGGCCCGGGTCGTCGCCGTCGAGCAGCCAGCCGCCAAGCTGGACCCACGCGGCTACCCGGGCTGGCTCCCCGCCGACCAACTGGCAGTTGTCGACCCGGCCACCGGCACCGACCGCCCGCTGGTGGTGGACGCCACGGTCACCGGGCTGCACGCCACCCCGGGCGGTCCGGTGGTGTTGCCCGGCGTCGTCGTCGGCACCCGCCTGGTCCCGGCCGGGCCCGCCCGCGACGGCTGGCGGCCGGTGCACGCCCCGGGGCAGGCCGCGCCGCTCTGGCTGCCCGACAGCCACCTGGTCCCGGCATCGGCGGCGTCACCGAACGCCGAGCAGGCGCTCGCGGTGGCACAGCGACTGCTGGACGTCGTCTACATCTGGGGTGGTCTCTCCGCGCACGGCATCGACTGCTCCGGCCTCGTGCACCTGGCCTGGCGACGGTTCGGGGTGCTGCTACCGCGCGACGCCGACGACCAGGCCGTCGCCACCACCCCGCTGGCGTTGGGGGCGGAACGCCCCGGTGATCTCTACTTCTTCGCCCGGCCCGGCCGCAAGATCCACCACATCGGCATCGTCACCGCCCCACCCGGGAACGGCGGCGAGCGGCGGATGCTGCACGCCTGCTACCGGCGGCGGCGGGTCATCGAGGAGCCGCTGCCGGCCGATCGGACCGCCACGCTGGTCGGCGCGCACCGGGTCTGACCGGCCGGGCGCCTCGGGGCACCCGGCCGGTGCCCGGTCAGCGTCGGGCGTCGGCCAACTCGCGGCGTCGGTCCCGGGCGGACTTGATCAGGCTGGCGGCGGTGGCGACGCCCAGCGTGCCAATGATCACCAGCAGCGACAGCCAGATCGGGATGTGCGGCGCCCAGCCAACGTGCTCACCACCGTTGATGAACGGCAGATTGTTGTCGGCCAACGCCTCCAGCACCAGCTTGACCCCGATGAAGCCGAGCACGACGGCCAGGCCGTAGCTCAGGTAGATCAGGCGGTCGAGCAGGCCACCGAGCAGGAAGTAGAGCTGACGAAGGCCCATCAGCGCGAAGACGTTCGCGGTGAAGACCAGGTAGGGCTCCTGGGTGATGCCGAAGATCGCCGGGATCGAGTCCAGGGCGAAGATCAGGTCGGTGGTGCCGATCGCGATCATCACGATCAGCATCGGGGTGAACAACCGCTTGCCGGCCGCGTGGGTGGTGAGCTTCGCGCCGTCGTACTCCTTGGAGATCGGCAGCGCCTTGCGGCTCCACCGGATCAGCAGGTTCTCGGAGAACTCGTCCTCGTCCGGCTCACCCTGCCGGGCCAGGTTGACCGCGGTGTAGATCAGGAACGCGCCGAAGATGTAGAAGACCCAGGAGAACTGCGAGATCAGCGCCGCACCGGCGGCGATGAATCCACCGCGCATCACCAGCGCCAGCACGATGCCGACGAGCAGCACCTTCTGCTGGTACTGCCGGGGCACCCCGAAGCGGGCCATGATGATCACAAAGACGAAGAGGTTGTCGACCGAGAGGCTGTACTCGGTGAGCCAGCCGGTGTAGAACTGCCCGGCCGGGCTGGCGCCGGCGGTCAACCAGACACCCGCCCCGAAGAGCAGGGCAAGCCCGACGTAGAAGGCGACCCAGAGGCTCGACTCCCGCACACTCGGCTCGTGCGGGCGCCGACCGATGATCAACAGGTCGACGAGCAGGACCGCAGTCAGTGCGACAAGCGTCCCCGCCCACACCAATCCGGACACGTCCAACGTTCATTCCTCCGGCAGACACGCGGCGTCGGGCACACCGTACGCCCCCGCTGGGGCCGGCGTGCCGCTGTCGCTCACTCTGGTGACTGTCGGAGGTCTCTTCCGCCGCCGCCCCTGCACCAGGGGTGGCGACCTACGGGGCCGGGTCGGGCCGCCGTGGTTCCGACGGTCGACCGTGCTGACGACTCCGTTGCGGGGGAATACTCCCCTCCTCGGTGACCATTGTTGCCCACCACGCCCCGTGATCACACCCCGGGCAACCGGTGTCGCAGAACACCTGCGGCCCGGGACCACGTCGACGGCGGAGCACACCCCCACCCAGGGCCGCCACCGCCCGTCGTGGGAGGCTTCCGACATGGTGCTTGAGGTCGCGCTGATCGACGTACTGCCCGGACACGAGGACGCGTTCGCCGCCGCGTACGCCGAGGGTCACCCAGTGCTCGCCGGGGCGACCGGCTGCCGGTCCGTCCGGATGACCCGGGGCATCGAGTCTCCGACGCGCTTCGTGCTGCTTGTCGAATGGGACTCGGTCGAGGCGCACGAGCAGAACTTCCGGGCCACCGAGCGGTTCGAGCAGTGGCGGGCGTTGATCGGGCCACACTTCGCCGGGCCGCCCTCGGTCGAGCACTTCCTCGACGTACCGGCCTGAGCGAATCTGTCGTACCCCGCGGTTACCGTGCTCTGCGCACGCGCCGGCCGCCGGTCCCGACGGGCTCGGGGGCGCCGGGCACGGTGGCCGCGCGGCGTGCCACCCTGCGCGCCAACCGCCCGCTACTCGCCGGCGCGACGGGCCAGCGCGGTGACCGTCTCCTCCGGTGACAGCGCAGCCACCAGCAACGCCTCGGTCATCCGCTCGTAGCGGCCGACATCGAGCACGGTGGCCAACCGGACGTCGGTGGTCAACGCCTCGATCATCACCGTCCGCGGGTCCGCCGGGTCGGGAAAGGCATAGCAGGAGTACGGCGTGAGCGGGTGCAGCCCACCACCGGCCGCCCCACGTGGCAGCAGCCGCACCGTGACATGGGACAACCCGGTCACGGTGACCAGGTGCCGCAACTGCTCACGCCACACCGCTTCCGGCAGGTCGCCTCGATCGCAGACCGCCGCGGCGAGCACCGCCGTGTAACGCGGCGGATAGGCGCGCCGCAACACCTCCTGCCGCAGCGTACGGGCGCGCACCTCGGCCTCCACATCGAGCTCCGGTGTGAACTGCGCGCCGGCCTCCACCAGCACCCGGGTGTACGCGGGTGTCTGGAGCAGCCCCGGCACGACCGTCGGCTGGTACTCGACGATGTCGGCCGCGCCCGCCTCCAACTCGGCGTAGGTGCGCTGTCGTTCGCTCATCTCGCCGAGCGTCTTCCACCAACCCCGGCTGGTCGCCGCGTCGCGAGCGATCACGATCAGCGCGTCCCGGGTAGGAGTGGGCACCTTGTAGATGTCCAGCAGATCGAGCACGTCCGCGAGGTCCGGACGACTCTGACCCAGCTCGATGCGGGACAGCTTCGACGTCGAGGCCCAGCCCAGCCGGTCGCAGACCTGCTCCAGGGTCAGCGCCTCGCGCCGACGCAGCTGGCGCAACTCAGCGCCGAGACGTGCACGTCGAATGACAGGACTCGTTGGCAGCGGCATCCCGGCCTCCCCATCGAGGGAGCGTACGCAGGACGATCACCCAGTGCAATAGCTCGCTCGCTCACCGCAATCAGGTCATTCGGCGCGGTGGGCGACCGGACTGGCGGGTTCCAGCGTCGGCTGCGAGGCGAGGCCGAGAAGTCCCCTGCGGGCCCGGGCGAGCGGTGTGCCGCGCACCGATCCTTCGCCAGCGCGGGCTGAGTCCGGGTCCGGGTGCCGCGGTTCAGGGCCGGTAGGTGCCGAAGGCCCAGACGTTGCCGGCCAGGTCACGGGCGGCGTAGTCACGGGAGCCGTAGTCGGTGTCGAACGGTTCCTGGGTGATCTCGGCCCCGGCCGCGCGGGCCTGGGCGCAGTGGGCGTCGACGTCCGGCACGGCCACGTACACCGACCAGTCGTCGTGGGCCGGCCTGGACGTCGCGTCGGCCCGACCGCCCAGCATGATCATGCCGCTGTCGAGGACGAGTTCGGCGTGCGCGACCGTACCGTCCGGTGCTTCGTGCACGGCGTGCACCTGGAAACCGAAGGCGGAGCAGAGCCAGTCGATCGCGGCGCGGGGATCGGGGTAACGGAAGACAGGGTAGAGGGTTCGCATGACCACATTCTGCCGTCGGCGGATTGGAGCCGGATTGGACGAATGTGACCTCGGCGGGTCGTCCAGCGACCGGGCGGTACGTCAGCCGGCCGGCGTCGACCGGGCCGCGAGCAGCGCGGCCGGAGTCGCCCCCGCGAACTGGTGAAAGTCCCGGATCAGGTGGGACTGGTCGTAGTAACCGCATCGCGCCGCCACCGCCGCCCAGTCGACGGCCTGCCCCCTGCTGGATGCCGCCGCCCCGGACGGTCCCGGGCCGGACGGGTCCGCGCCGGCTGCGGATTGGCCAGCGCCGGACGGCGGTCTGGCACCCGG
The DNA here is from genome assembly GCF_040607915.1 of Micromonospora sp. NPDC005215. Taxonomy (NCBI): domain Bacteria; kingdom Bacillati; phylum Actinomycetota; class Actinomycetes; order Micromonosporales; family Micromonosporaceae; genus Micromonospora; species Micromonospora sp. NPDC005215. The sequence goes on from NZ_JBEXHQ010000047.1 coordinate 30,923, forward strand.
CCCGATCACGGCGTTCGGCCCCACGTCGCTCAGCGCCGTGCACGCGTGCTGGAAGCGCAGCAACCGGGCGACCATCTTGGGTGGCAGCCCGATCTCCTGCCGGAACCGGGATGCGAGGTGCCGCCGGCTCCAGCCCAGCTCGTCGGCGAGCACACCGACGCCCTCCTGGCCACCGCTGGCCACCAGCCACCGCCACGCCCAGTCGAGCCGGGCGTCCACGGGCGGCGACGCCGCCAGGCGGCCGGCGAGCACCCTGTCGAGCAGGGCGAACCGCTCCGGCCAGGCCGCCGCCTCGGCGAGCTGGCCCCGCAGCCGATCCAGCCAACGGCCCGGGAGCTGCCCAACGCCCACGGCACGATTGGTCAGCTCACCGAGCGGCAGGCCGAGGAGCCGGCGGGCGGTCAGTGGGGCGAGCAGCAACTCGACGCCCTCCCCCACACCCATCGTGCGCGTGGCGCACCAGCCGTCGAAGGTGCCGGCCACGAACGAGTCGACCCCGCTGGCCCCGCGCTCCGCGCTGCGCGGGTCGGTCACGTCCAGCGGAGCACCCCAGCCCAGGATCAGCACCACGAAGACGCCCGCCGACTCCCGGCGGACCAGTGGGAGGTCCGCCTGTTCCCGGTAGCCGACGTACCGGTCGACGAACGGGCGCAGGCTGACCTCGGGCAGCCCGACCACCATCTCCCCGACCGGTGTCACCGCCGTCACCCTCGCCCGCCCTTCGCCCGCCCTGGTCGGCCGTGCCCCCAGCGGAGCGCAGGTCACGCCCAGCCGCTGGTCGTCACTTCACGCCGGCGGCGTCCATGCCGCGCAGCTCCTTCTTCAGGTCGGAGACCTCGTCACGGATCCGGGCCGCCAGCTCGAACTGCAACTCGCGGGCGGCGGCCAGCATCTGGTCGCTGAGTTCCTGGATGAGCTGGGCGAGGTCGGCGCGGGCCATCCCCTCCCGTGAGGTGGTCGTGGCGGTGCTCCGGCTCCGGCTGCGGGTCTCCTTGACCGGCGCCTTGCCCCGGGAGAGCTGACGCACCGCGCCGCCGACCCGGGAGTTTTCGGTGTCCTCCGCCTCGCGGTAGATGTCGTCCAGGATGTCGTGGATCTTCTTGCGCAGCGGCTCCGGGCTGATCCCGTGCGCCTCGTTGTGCGCGACCTGCTTGGCCCGACGCCGATCAGTCTCGTCGATCGCCGTCGCCATCGACGGGGTGATCTTGTCGGCGTACATGTGCACCTGACCGGAGACGTTTCGGGCGGCCCGCCCGATGGTCTGGATCAGCGAGCGCCCGCTGCGCAGGAAGCCCTCCTTGTCGGCGTCGAGGATCGCCACCAGCGACACCTCGGGCAGGTCCAGACCCTCGCGGAGCAGGTTGATGCCGACCAGCACGTCGTAGTCGCCCTTGCGCAGCTCGCGCAGCAGCTCCACCCGGCGCAACGTGTCGACCTCCGAGTGCAGGTAGCGCACCCGGATGCCGTTTTCCAGGAGGTAGTCGGACAGGTCCTCGGCCATCTTCTTGGTCAGGGTGGTGACCAGGACCCGCTCGTCACGATCGGTCCGCAGTTTGATCTCGTGCATCAGGTCGTCGATCTGACCCTTGGTCGGCTTGATCACGACCTGCGGGTCGACCAGCCCGGTGGGCCGGATGACCTGCTCGACGAACTCGCCCTGGGCCTGCTCCATCTCCCACGTGCCGGGAGTCGCGGAGAGGTAGACCAGCTGGCCGACCCGCTCCAGGAACTCGTCGAAGCGCAACGGCCGGTTGTCGGCCGCGCTGGGCAGCCGGAAGCCGTGGTCGATGAGCATCCGCTTACGGGACGCGTCGCCCTCGTACATGCCGCCGATCTGCGGGATGGTCACGTGTGACTCGTCGACAACGGTGAGGAAGTCGTCGGGGAAGTAGTCGAGCAGGGCGTGCGGCGGGCTGCCGGGCAGCCGCCCGTCCATGTGCATCGAGTAGTTCTCGATGCCGGAGCAGAAGCCCACCTGACGCATCATCTCGATGTCGTAGGTGGTACGCATGCGCAGCCGCTGCGCCTCCAGCAGCTTGCCCTGCCGCTCCAGCTCGGCCAGCCGCTCGGCCAGCTCCACCTCGATGTCACCGATCGCCCGCTCCATCCGCTCCGGACCGGCCGCGTAGTGCGTGGCGGGGAAGATCACCAGCTGGTCGACCTCGCGGACCACGTCACCGGTCAACGGGTTGAGGTAGTAGAGCTTCTCCACCTCGTCGCCGAACAGCTCGATCCGGATCGCCAGCTCCTCGTACGCCGGGATGATCTCCAGGGTGTCGCCGCGGACCCGGAAGGTGCCGCGCTGGAAGGCCATGTCGTTGCGGGTGTACTGGATGTCGACAAGCCGGCGCAGCAACTGGTCGCGGTCGAGCTCCTGGCCGACCTGCACCCGGACCGCCCGGTTGAGGTATTCCTCCGGAGTGCCCAGGCCGTAGATCGCCGAGACGGTCGCCACCACGATCACGTCGCGGCGGGTGAGCAGCGACATCGTCGCCGAGTGCCGCAGCCGCTCGACCTCCTCGTTGATCGAGGAGTCCTTCTCGATGTAGGTGTCGGTCTGCGGGATGTAGGCCTCGGGCTGGTAGTAGTCGTAGTACGAGACGAAGTATTCGACGGCATTGTGCGGCAGCAGCTCGCTGAACTCCTTGGCCAGCTGCGCGCAGAGTGTCTTGTTCGGGGCGAGCACCAGGGTCGGGCGCTGCAACCGCTCGATCAACCACGCCGTGGTGGCGCTCTTGCCGGTGCCGGTCGCGCCGAGCAGCACGGTGTTGCGGTCGCCGCGCCGCACCCGGCGCTCAAGATCGTCGATGGCCGCCGGTTGGTCGCCGGCGGGCTGGAAGTCACTGACGACCTGGAAGCGGTTGTCGAGCCGGGGAATGTCGAGCGCCATGTCATCAACGGTACGCCGGAGGTCCGACAGGAAAGGCCGTCACACCAGGTACGTGATCAGCTTCAATATCCCCATTGTGTGGCCCATGTCACCGGGACTACCCTCTCCATGTAGGCCGCTCGCGGCGGCCGACCGGGCCGGTGGCCAGGCCGTCATCACGGCCGGCCGCCCCCGGCACTGCGGTCGCAGCACCCGGCTCGTCCGGCGTGCGCACCCGTGTGGTCGCGCTCGAGGCGCAGACCGGCCGCCGCGAGCGCCCCTGCTCGTCACCCCGGCGCCTCCCCGCCCGTTTCACATCCGTGGACACCTCTGCGACCCCGCCGCCCGACACCACCAGCCCCACGGCCACGCCCCGAGCGGACGGCACCGGCCGGCGGAGCACCTCCGCGGCCACGCCCCGACCCGACGGCACCGGCCGGCAGAGCACCTCCGCGGCAGGGAAGCCCGGCACCCCGCCCGCCGGACGTCTCGACACCGGACGGCACCGCACCGGCTCGGCCGGCGCCACCGCGGCCCTCCGATCGACCGCGAGCGGGTCCACCGCGAGCGGGTCCACCGCCAGCCGACCCGTCACCGTCCAGCCCACCGCCGCCCAGCCCACCACCGTCCAGCCCACCGCTGCCCAGCCCACCGCCGCCCGACCCACCGCCGGCCGCCGAAGCGCCACCGGCCACGGCCCCGACCAGACCCCGACGACCACCCGGCCCGACGACACCGCCGACTCAGCCGCAGACACGACCGACACCGCCGGTCCGGGCCTGGCCAGCCGCCGCCAACGACGACGACGCACCGTGTTGATGTTGCTCGGTCTGACCGCGGTGACGTCCGCGACGGCGTTGGTGCTCGGGTTGCTGAGCTGGGCGCCCGACCCACCCGAGCCCGCCCGGCCGCTGACGCTCGCCGAGGGCGAGCGGCTGGCCGCGCTGCGGGTCACCAACCTGCGGGATCTGCGCGCCGGGGTCCGCGTCACCGCCGGCGTCGCCGCGGCCCGGATCGAGCTGGTGGGTTGGGTGGACTGGTCGCGGTCCCTGCTCTACGTCGACGTGGGCGGGCCCGGAGCGGGTGCCGAACGCGGGCTGGTGCAGAGGGCCGGATCGGTGCTGGTGATCCGGCCCGACCCGGCGGCGGTGCCCACCCCCGCCGCACCTCCGCTGGTGCCTCCGACGGATCGTTGGCGGCTGCACCGCCTGACGCCCGGGGCGAGCCTGGCGCCGGTGCTCGACCTGCTCCTCGGTCTCGCGGCCGACCGCCCGGACGCGGCCCCGGCGGCGCCGGGTGGCGCCGCGCGCTGGATCGCCCGGGACACCTTGGCGGGCGGCCCGGTGGACGTTCTCCAGGCCCCGCTGCTCGCCGGGACACCGCCCACAAGCAGCACCACGGCAGGCAGCACCACGGCAGGCGGCACCACGGCCGGCAGCACCACGGCTCAGGTTCCGGGTGCCGGGTCGACGGGCACCGACCAGGACGGGCAGACCCGGTACTGGCTCGACCAGGACGCTCGGCTGCACAAGCTCGTCACCCGGTTGCCCGGCGTCGGCCCGGTCACTGTGACTCTCCACCGGGCGGACCGGCCGACCCTCCGACCGGTGGACGCCCTCGGCGGCCGGCCCGGCCTCCCCCGCACGCTGAGCGACGCCGAACAGCGTCGACTGGACCGGCTGCCGACCCGGCTACGCGCCCAGGGTGGTGCGGCGGTCACGCTCACCGCGCCGACGGGCACGGACACGAACCTGCGGGGCGCCGGCTGGTTGAGCTGGACCACGCGTACCGCGTACCTCGCGGTTGCCGACCTGGGCGTACCGGATCGCCGGACCCTGCTGCGACGCGACGCCGCTGGTCTGGCCCGGACGGACCTGGCGGCGGCGGCCGCTGGTGGCGGCACGGCGGAGGCACCGGGCCGGCCACCCCTGCCGCCCCCGGCCGGCGCCTGGCGGGTCTCCCGAGCCGTCGGGGACGACGTGGGCCTGCTCGTCGACGCCGCGGTGGCCGCCGGGTCGGTCGGGCCACGCGGCGCGGCCGTGCGGGTACGCGAGGACGTCACCGCCGGACGGACAGTGGACGTCGTCGAGGTGGGCCCGGCCGCCGCGCGGCTGCGCTACTGGATCGACCGCGACGGGTCGCTGCGGCGGCTGGAGCTGCACACCAGCGGCAACGTGTGGGCCCAACTGGATCTCCACCCCGCCGCGGTGCCCCGACTTGCCCCGGTGCCCCGGCCGGCGGCGAAACCTCGTCCCTCCACCACTCGGCCCGGTGCCCGCTGAGCGGTGCGCTCAGGGCCGCCAGCCGGTCTGCGCCGCCCACTGCTCGGCCCGCAGGTACTCCTCGTCGAACCACGGGTCCCGGGCCGTGCCGGAGTCGCCGGGGGCCGGCGCCGCATCGACCAGGTCGCGCTTGAGTTGCAGGTACGCCGCCCGTTGATCCGGGTCGGCACGCAGGTAGTCGCGCATCAGCAACGCGTACCGCCAGCCTGGCGACCCCTTCAGCCGCAGGTGCAGGCGAACCGGACGAGCCGGGTCCGCGCTGCCGTGCAGCCGCTTCTCCCACCGACCGCTGCCGGCCGGGCGGGGATCGTCCCACCACTGCCCCGGCATCCGCGGGAACCCGGCGTTCGCCAGCCGGTCGGCCAGCGCCCCGTCGGCGTCGGCGAGGCTGGACACGGCCACCTGCACGTCGACGACGTCCTGGGCGGCGAGGCCGGGCACCGCTGTCGAGCCGATGTGATCGATGCGCAGGGCGTCCGAGCCCAGAGTGTGCCGAATCCTGGCGGCCAGCCGCGCGTACTGCTCGGGCCAGCTCGCGTCGGTCCCCACCGAATCGTGCCCGCCCGGCGGGACCACCCGCCGCTGACGCAGGTTGTCCTCGTAGGGCCGCAGCCGTTCCCGCCAGAGCGCGTCGACGGCGTCGTGCAACGCCGCCAGGCTTCCGTCATTGTCGAGCACCACGTCGGCAGCCGCCCCGCGGCGGGCGTCGTCGGTCTGCGCGGCGATCCGCCGCTCGGCCTCCGCGCGACCCATCCCCCGGTCGCGCACCAGCCGTTCCAGTCGGGTCGTCACGGTCGTCTGCACCACGATCACCAGGTGGTACGTGGGCGCGAGGCCCACCTCGACCAGCAGTGGTACGTCGTTGACGACGATCGCGTCGGGTGGTGCCGCGGCGGCCAACTCGGCGGTGCGGGCCCGGACCCGAGGATGGGTGATCGACTCCAGCCGACGGCGTGCGGTCTCGTCGGCGAACACCACAGCGCCCAGTGCGGCACGGTCCAGCGCGCCATCGGCGTCCAGCACCGCGTCGGAGAAGGCGGCGACGATCTCGGCCAGCCCAACGCTTCCCGGTGCGACGACCTCCCGGGCCACCCGGTCGGCGTCGATGAGCACCGCACCCCGCTCGACGAGCCGCGCCGCCACCGCGCTCTTGCCCGACCCGATTCCGCCGGTCAACCCCACCCTCAGCACCAGACCAGTCAACCGGATCACCAGCCCTGCCGCCAAACCCGCCACGACCCTGCCCCGCCGACCCGGCAGCGCAGCCACCCACCGGCCCGGCCAGATCGTGCTTGCTTCTTGTTGGTGTGGTGTCGTGGTCGCCCGGAGGCCCCCGTCGCGCACGATCGTGCCCGGCCGGCAGCAGCCGCCCGGGGTACGGCGAAGGCCCCGCCCCCGACGATCCGGAGATCGCGGGGACGGGGCCCGTCGTCGTTCAGTCGTTCAGCGGGTCACTTACCGCCGGCGAGCTTCTCCCGCAGCGCGGCGAGCGCCTCGTCGGTGGCCAGCGTGCCGGCCGGCTCCTCGGCCTGCCGGCTCGGGGCCGGGCTGGACGAGGAGGTGGTGCCACCGCCACCGCCGCCGCCTGCGGCCGGGACGACCGGAGTCGGGTTGGCGGCAGCCTCGGCGTCGGCAGCCCGAGAGGTCTGCACCTGCTTGGTGTGGGCCTCCCAGCGCACACGAGCCTCGGCGTACTGGTTCTCCCAGGTCTCGCGCTGCTTGTCGTACCCCTCGAGCCACTCGCCCGTCTCCGGGTCGAAGCCGTCCGGGTAGATGTAGTTGCCCTCGGTGTCGTACGTCGCGGCCATGCCGTAGAGGGTCGGGTCGAAGTGCTCCTCGCCCTCGACGAAGCCCTCGTTGGCCTGCTTGAGCGACAGCGAGATCCGGCGGCGCTCCAGGTCGATGTCGATGACCTTGACCATGACCTCGGAGCCGACCTGGACGACCTGCTCCGGGATCTCCACGTGGCGCTCGGCCAGCTCGGAGATGTGGACCAGGCCCTCGATGCCGTCGTCCACGCGGACGAACGCACCGAACGGGACCAGCTTGGTGACCTTACCCGGCACGATCTGCTGGATCGCGTGGGTGCGGGCGAACTGCCGCCACGGGTCCTCCTGGGTCGCCTTCAGCGACAGCGAGACGCGCTCGCGGTCCAGGTCGACGTCCAGGACCTCGACCTCGACCTCCTGGCCCACCTCGACAACCTCGGACGGGTGGTCGATGTGCTTCCAGGACAGCTCGGAGACGTGCACCAGACCGTCGACGCCGCCAAGGTCGACGAAGGCGCCGAAGTTGACGATCGAGGACACGACGCCCTTGCGGACCTGGCCCTTCTGCAGCTTGTTGAGGAACTCGGTGCGCACCTCGGACTGCGTCTGCTCCAGCCAGGCCCGGCGGGACAGGACCACGTTGTTGCGGTTCTTGTCCAGCTCGATGATCTTGGCCTCGAGCTCCCGCCCGACGTACGGCTGCAGGTCGCGCACACGACGCATCTCGACCAGGGACGCGGGCAGGAAGCCGCGCAGCCCGATGTCGAGGATGAGGCCGCCCTTGACCACCTCGATGACCGAACCGCGGACGACGCCGTCCTCGTCCTTGATCTTCTCGATCGTGCCCCAGGCCCGCTCGTACTGCGCCCGCTTCTTGGAGAGGATCAGACGACCCTCCTTGTCCTCCTTCTGGAGGACCAGGGCTTCGATGTGGTCGCCAACCGTCACAACCTCGGCGGGGTCCACGTCGTGCTTGATCGACAACTCCCGAGAGGGGATGACACCCTCGGTCTTGTAGCCGATGTCGAGCAGGACCTCGTCCCGATCGACCTTGACGACGGTGCCTTCGACAATGTCGCCGTCGTTGAAGTACTTGATGGTCTCGTCGATCGCGGCGAGGAATGCCTCCTCAGAACCGAGATCGTCGTGGGTGACCCGGGTGGCGCTCGAGGGGGCCTCGATGCTGCTCGTCATGTGGGCGGTTGCTCCGGTCGGTGGGTTGTCACAGCAGGCTGGTGTCGCAGTGACCTGTTCGCGCCAGCGGATCCGCCGCCGGGCACACCGAACGATCGCCTAGTGAGATCATGATGTGGCTCCGACGACCGCGTACCTGCTCCCTGCCGAGGCAACGCGATCCGCGAGCGCATCGTCTAGCCTACCGTGCGCATTACCACAGCGTGCAAGCCCTCCCGGCTTCTCTCCGTGCGGTGACCTGCGAAAGACGAACAATCGCCCGGAAAACACCCCTGCTGTCTCGTGCGTCACATCGGCCCCAGGAGCCGCCCTCCGCCGGCTGAGCTTGATCGCTCGGTTTCCTGAAGACCGGCGGGTTCCAACGGCCCGGAGACCACGGCGTCACGGAAACCGAGTCGATCAAGCGGCACCACCCGAGGAGTCGCACAGATTGTGGACGCGCCGCCGCACCCAACGGGCGGGCGGGGCCTAGCGTGAGCGCGTGGATGACGACAACCGGGTCACGCGGCGCCGGGTGGGTGACGCCGAGGCCCGGCGGGCCAACCGCGGCTGGTGGGACACCGACGCCGACGACTACCAGGCCGAGCACGGCGCGTTCCTCGGCGACGTGGACTTCGTCTGGTGCCCGGAGGGCCTGCGCGAGGCCGACGCCCGGCTGCTCGGTGACCTGCCCGGCCGACGAGTGCTGGAGGTCGGCTGCGGTGCGGCTGCCGCCGCCCGCTGGCTGGCCACCCAGGGCGCCCGGCCGGTCGCCTTCGACCTGTCCGCCGGCATGTTGCGGCACGCCGCCGAGACCGCCGACCGCACCGGGGTACGCGTGCCGCTGGTACAGGCCGACGCGCTCGCCCTGCCGTTCGCCGACCGGTCGATCGACGTCGCCTGCACCGCCTTCGGCGCCATCCCGTTCGTGGACGACTCGGCAGCCCTGCACGCCGAGGTACACCGGGTGTTGCGCCCCGGCGGGCGGTGGGTGTTCTCGGTGACCCACCCGATGCGATGGATCTTCCTGGACGACCCCGGCGAGGGCGGGTTGACCGCCGTGCACTCGTACTTCGACCGTTCCCCCTACGTGGAACAGAACGAGTCCGGCGTCGCCACCTACGTCGAGCAGCACCGCACCCTCGGCGACCGGATCCGGGAACTGGTCGGCGCGGGGTTCCGGCTGCTGGACCTGGTGGAGCCGGAATGGCCGGAGGGGCACGAGGGCCTCTGGGGACAGTGGAGCCCGTTGCGCGGTCGACTCTTCCCCGGCACCGCCATCTTCGTCACCGAGAAGCCCGCCGCCTGAGCGCGTCGCACCCGTAGTCCGACCTGCGTCCCATCGATCGCCGGTAGGCTCGCCGCATGAGCGCCGAGCCCATCCCGACATCACCTGGCCCCTGGTGTCCGGACCCGATGCGGCAGCAGCGTGCCGACTACACGCTGGAGGACCTGCTCGCCCTGCCGGACGACGCCCCCCGCGTCGAACTCGTCGACGGAGTAATCCAGGTGACACCCTCCCCCACCCTGGGCCATCAGGACATCTCGCTGTTACTAGCGCGCTGGCTACTGCAACACGTGCCGGCCGACCTTCGGGTCGTTCAGGCTGTCGGAGTCGGGCTGAGTCCCAATACCAGCCGACAGCCGGATGTGCTGCTGCTGCGGGCCGGCGTGGCTTCCTCCCGATCCTCGCTGCGGCCGGCTGATGTTGTCCTCGCCGTGGAGATCGTCTCGCCCGGCACGCGGCGGATTGACCGGTTCGCGAAACCGGGTGAGTACGCTGCTGCCGGCATTCCGTTCTACTGGCGCATCGAGCAGGACCCGGTGCACGTCTACGCGTACCGGATCGGCGACCGGGTGGGACCCGGCGGTGAGCGACAGTACGAACTGGTCGCCGACGGCGCCGACGTGATCGAGCTGGCCGAGCCCTTCGACATCAAGCTGCCGATCGCCGAGATCACGCCGTAGTCCGGCTGCTCGTTTCGCCGCGGCGCTGCCGGGTAGCCGGAGCTATGGCCGAACAGCGATTCCACAAGGGCGACCATGTCTCCTGGTCGGCCCACGGCAGCCGCGCGTACGGCGTGGTCCAGGAACCAATCACCGAGCGGACGCGGATCCGCGGGCGGGCGGTGAACGCGGCCCCCGATGACCCGCAGTACCGGGTCCGCAGTGACGGTACGGGCCGCGACGTGGCCCACCGACCCGAGGCGCTGCGTCATGAGCAAAAGTAACGAAGGCCGGGACACCTATCGGGAGTTCACCGACGCGGTGAACATGAAGCCCGGTGAGCTGTCCACGTGGCTGGAAACCGACGAGTCGAAGCAGGTCGGCTGGCACAAGGGCGGCCGCGCCGGCGGCGGCGAGTCCGTCGGACACGAATCCGGCCGGAAGATCATCAACCTGCTCCGTCGCAAACGGGGCGACCTGTCCGAGGGCGACTACAAGCACATGCGCAAGGTGGTCGGCTACGTACGCCGACACATGGCGCAGCGCCCCTCTGGCAGCGTCCGCGACACCAGGTGGCGCTGGTCCCTCATGAACTGGGGCCACGACCCGATGAAGTGACAAGTCCCCACCGCACTGACGCCGCAGCAAGATCCGCACAACTTCGGTGATGGTGCTGTCTCCGGCGTGCGGGAGGCAGCACCATCCCTGCTGTTGTGCGGATCTTTCCCGCCGCGGTACCTGAACCGCCCGGAGCGAGGCGAAAGGCCCCGGGACCCCCCACCGCGACCTGCGAGCACCTCAGTGGTCAGCGCTGTTCCAGTCGCGGCCTTCGCCGACCGACACCTCCAACGGCACCGACAGTGGGTACGCCCCACCCATCTCCCGCCGGACCAGTGCCTCCAACGCCTCCCGCTCACCGGGGGCGACCTCGAAGACCAGCTCGTCGTGCACCTGCAACAGCATTCGCGAGCGCAGCCCGGCCTCGTCGAGCGCGGTGTCGACGTGCAGCATCGCCACCTTGATGATGTCGGCCGCCGAGCCCTGGATCGGGGCGTTGAGGGCCATCCGCTCGGCGATGTCGCGGCGCTGCCGGTTGTCGCTGACCAGGTCGGGCAGGTAGCGGCGGCGACCCAGGATGGTGGAGGTGTAGCCGTCCTGGCGGGCCCGGGCGACGACCTGGTGCAGGTAGTCGCGCACTCCGCCGAAACCGGCGAAGTAGTTCTCCATCAGCCCACGCGCCTCGTCGGTGTTGATCCCGAGCTGCTGGGACAGACCGAACGCGCTCAACCCGTACGCCAGGCCGTAGTTCATCGCCTTGATCTTGCGGCGCTGGTCGGGGGTGACCTCGTCGAGCGGCACCCCGAAGACCGACGAAGCGGTAGCGGCGTGGAAGTCGGCGCCCGAGTTGAAGGCCTCGATCAGCGCGTCGTCCGACGACAGGTGCGCCATGATCCGCATTTCGATCTGGCTGTAGTCGGCGGTGAGCAGACACTCGTAGCCCTCCCCCACCACGAAGGCCCGACGGATCCGCCGGCCCTCCTCGGTGCGGATCGGGATGTTCTGCAGGTTGGGCTCGGTCGAGGAGAGCCGCCCGGTGGCCGCCACCGTCTGGTTGAAGGTGGTGTGGATCCGGCCGTCGTCGGAGACCGACTTGAGCAGCCCGTCGACTGTCGACTTGAGCTTGGCCACGTCCCGGTGTCGCAGCAGGTGGGCCAGCACCGGGTGCGGCTGCTGCGCGTAGAGCCACTGCAGAGCGTCGGCGTCGGTGGTGTAACCGGTCTTGATCTTCTTGGTCTTCGGTAGACCCAGCTCGGTGAAGAGGATCTCCTGCAACTGCTTGGGCGAACCGAGGTTGAACTCCCGACCCACCGCCTCGTACGCGCCCTGCGCGGCGGCCTTCACCTCGGCGGCGAAGTGCGCCTCCAACTCGGACAGGTAGTGCGTGTCGGCGGCGATGCCGATGCTCTCCATGTTGGCCAGCACCCGCATCAACGGCAGCTCCACCCCGGCCATCAGCCGGGCGGACTGCTCGCCGTCGCGGGACAACTCGGCGTCGATCGCGTCGGCCAGGTCGAGGGTGGCCCGGGCCTGGAGCATCAGGTTCTGCTCGGCCACGCCCTCGTCGCCGAGCCCGTCGAGGGTGAGCTGACCGGACTCCGGGACGTCCACCCGCAGCTCGCGGTGCAGGTAGCGCAGCGCCAGGTCGGTCAGGTCGTAGGACCGCTGGTCGGGGCGGGCCAGGTACGCGGCGATCTGGGTGTCGCGGACGATGCCGGCGAGCTGCCAGCCGTGCGCGGCGCAGGCCAGCACGGCCGGCTTGCTGTCGTGCAGCACCTTGGGCCGTTGCGCGTCGGCCAACCAGGCGGCCAGGGCGCCCTCGTCGGCGGCGTCGAGCCCGGCGGGATCGAGCCAGGCCGCCGCACCGCCGGCGGTGGCCAGCGCCAGACCGGTGATCGGGGCGGTGTGCCGGCGGTTGGGGCCGGTGTCGAGCTTGACCGCCAACCCGACCGGGGTGCCGGTCGGCGCGTGCGTGCTCAGCCAGCCGGCCAGCGCACCGGGTTCGGTGAGCACCTCGCCGGTGAGGTCGAAGCCCGACTCGGCCTCCGGCTCGACCGCCTCCAGGTACTGGTAGAGGCGGTCGCGCAGGATGCGGAACTCCAGCGTGTCGAAGACCTGGTGCACCGCCTCCCGGTCCCAACCGGTCCACCGGGCGTCCTCCGGGCGCAGCGGCAGCTCCAGGTCGGAGACCAGGCGGTTGATCTCGTAGTTGCGGATCACGTCGGCGAGCCGCTCCCGCAGGCTGTCGCCGGCCTTGCCCTTGATCTCGTCGGCGCGGGCGATGACGCCGTCCACGCCGCCGTACGTGGTGATCCACTTGGCGGCGGTCTTCGGGCCGACGCCGGGGATGCCGGGCAGGTTGTCACTGGTCTCGCCGACGAGCGCGGCCAGGTCCCGGTACTGCTGGGGAACGACGCCGTACTTCGCCTCGATCGCCGCCGGGTCCATCCGGGCCAGGTCGGAGACGCCCTTACGCGGGTAGAGGACGGTGATCTGGTCGTCGACCAGCTGGAACGCGTCGCGGTCGCCGCTGCTGATCAGCACCGTCATGCCCTGGTCGCGGGCCTGGCACGCGAGCGTGGCGATGACGTCGTCGGCCTCGAAGCCCTCCTTCTCCACGACCGGGATCTGGAGTGCGGCCAGGACCTCCTTGACCAGGCTGACCTGACCCTTGAAGTCGGTCGGGGTCTCGCTGCGGCCGGCCTTGTACTCCGCGTACTTGTCGGTGCGGAAGGAGTGGCGGGAGACGTCGAAGGCCACCACGATGTGGGTGGGCTGCTCGTCGCGCAACACGTTGATCAGCATCGAGGTGAAGCCATACACCGCGTTGGTCGGCTGACCCGTCGTGGTGGAGAAGTTTTCCACGGGCAGAGCGAAGAACGCCCGATATGCCATGGAATGTCCGTCGACGAGGAGCAGGCGCGGTGTCGTAGCTGTCACGGCAGCGACTCTAGTCCGTCGCACCGACATCCCTGGCCGGCGGCACCGGGCGACCCGGCCCGGAAACCGCCGCCGACCGGAACGCCAGCGACCGGCCACCCCGCCCAGGGATGACCGGCCGCCGCTCGGATGGCTCAGGCCACGCCGAGGTACGCCTCCTTGACCGACGGATCGTGCAGCAGGTCCTGACCGGACCCCTCCTTCACGATCTGACCGGTCTCCAGCACGTAGCCGCGGTGTGCCCGCGACAACGCCTGCTGGGCGTTCTGCTCCACCAGCAGGATCGTCATGCCCTGCTGGTTGATCTCCGTGATGATGTCGAAGATCTGCCGGATCACCAACGGGGCCAGGCCCATCGACGGCTCGTCGAGCAGCAGCAGCTTCGGTCGGCTCATCAGCGCCCGCCCGACCGCGAGCATCTGCTGCTCGCCGCCGGAGAGGGTGCCACCGGCCTGCTTGCGCCGCTCGGCCAGCCGCGGGAAGAGGGTCAGCACCCGGTCCAGGTCGGCGGCGATGCCAGCGGAGTCCCGCCGGGTGTACGCCCCCATGTCCAGGTTCTCCAGCACCGTCATGCCCGGGAAGATCTGCCGGCCCTCGGGCGACTGGCACAACCCCCGGACCACCCGCAGGTCGGCTCGGAGCTTGCTGATGTCCTCGCCGTTGAACGTGATCTTCCCGCTGGCGAGCGACCGGGTCCCGGAGATGGCCCGCATGGTGGTGGTCTTACCGGCGCCGTTCGCGCCGATCAGGGCCACCACCTCGCCCTCGTTCACCGTGAGGTTGATCCCGTGCAGCGCCTCGATCCGGCCGTACGCGACGGCGACGTTCTCCAGCTCAAGCAGCGTCATCGGCGGGCTCCCCCAGGTACGCGGCGATCACCTTCGGATCGCGGCTGACCTCCGTGGGCGCACCCTCGGCGATCTTGCGGCCGAACTCCAGCACCACGATCCGGTCGGTGACTCCCATGACCAGCCGCATGTCGTGCTCGATGAGCAGGACGGTCAGGCCCTTGTCACGAATCTGCCGGATCAGGGTGAGGAGCTCCTCCTTCTCCGCCGGGTTGAAGCCGGCGGCCGGCTCGTCCAGGCAGATCAGCTTCGGCTCGGTGGCCAGCGCTCGGGCGATCTCCAGTCGGCGCTGGTAGCCGTACGGCAGGTTGCGCGCCTCGTCGTTGGCCCGGTCGGCGATCCCGACGAAACGCAGCAACTCGAGCGCCTTGGACTCGGCCGCCCGCTCCTCCAGGATGTGCCGGGACAGACCGAAGATCTTCGCGGCCGACAGGCGCACCTGCTGCCAGGTCCGGACGATCCCGGACGCGGCGGTGACCTGCGGCAACTCCTCCGGCTTCGGCCGCACCCGGTAGAGCCGGAACAGCGCCCCGGGCACGCTCGTCTTGTGCCGCGAGTCGGTGCCGACCATCACGTTCTCGAGCGCGGTCATCTCCGGGAACAGCCGGATGTTCTGGAACGTCCGGGAGATGCCCAGTTGGCTGATCTGGTGCGGCTTGCGGCCGGTCACCCGCTGGCCGCGGAACCGGACCGCCCCCGAGGTCGGCTTGTAGACCCCCGTCATCACGTTGAAGCTGGTGGTCTTGCCGGCGCCGTTCGGCCCGATGAGGCCGAGGATCTCACCCTCGTAGATCTGGAAATTGATCTTGTCGAGGGCGACCACCCCGCCGAAGCGGAGCGTGACGTCGTCGACTTCGAGCAGCACCGTTCGAGGCCCCGGCTGAGTCGGGATCTTCGGCGTCGCGGTGCTGGTGGTCTGGTCAGACATGAGCGGGCACCTCCTCTGCCTCTGCCGCGCGGTCCTTCAACTCACGGGCACGCCGCCGGCTCGGGACCAGGCCCTGCGGACGCAGGATCATCACCAGGACCATGGCCAGGCCGAAGACCAGCCACCGGTAGTCGGCGAAGTCGCGGAACCGCTCGGGCAGGTACGCCAGCAGCACCGCGCCGAGCGAGACGCCGATCATGTTGCCGGAACCACCGACCACGACCATGGCGACGAACAGGATGGACAGGTTCGCGTTGAACTGGGTCGGGTCGATGAACGCGTTCCGGCTGCCGAACAGGAAGCCGGACAGGCCGCCGAGCGCCGCACCGATGGCGAACGCCCAGAGCTTGAACTTGAACGGGTACACGCCCATCACCGCGGCGGCGTCCTCGTCCTCCCGGACGGCCAGCCACGCCCGGCCGACCCGGCTGTGCTCCAGTCGACGCACCAGGAACACCATGAGCAGGACGAAGGTGATCGCCAACCAGTACCAGGGCTTCGCGTCGATCAGACCGAACACCTTGTTGTCCGGCGACGGCGCGCCCTCCGGGCCGGGGATGGCCGAGATGCCCACCGGGCCGTTGGTCAGCCCGGTGGCGTTGCGGGCCACGATCCGGATGATCTCCCCGAAGCCGAGCGTCACGATGGCCAGGTAGTCACCGCGCAGCCGCAGCGTCGGCCAGCCCAGCAACACCCCGGAGAGCATCGACAGCACGATCGCGATGAACAGGCAGATCGCCCAGGTCACCGCCCAGGTCGGCGGCAGGTTGAATTCCTGCTGGAACCACTTGACCACCGGCGAGTTCACCGAACCGAACAGCGCCACGCTGTACGCCCCGATGGCGAAGAAGCCGATGTAGCCCAGGTCGAGCAGGCCGGCGAGGCCGACCACCACGTTCAGGCCGATGGCGACCAGCACGTAGATGGCGCAGACGAAGAGCACACCCGCCCAGTTGTTGCCGCCCGCGATCGAGTCGGTACGCAACCAGGTCAGACCCGGGATGCCAAGCAGTGGCAGGTAGTAGAGGATCGCCACGAAGGCGGCCAGGCCGAGGGCCTGCTGCCACTTCGTGAGCGCCCGCCAGCGTTCGCCGACCGAGGTCAGCATGCCGACTCGGCGACGGTCTGCGGAACGAATCTTGTCGATCATGCGCGGGCCCTCCCGAGCGACTCACCCAACAGGCCGGTGGGCCGGAACATCAGCACCACGATCAGCACCACGAAGGCGATGACGTCCTCCCAGTTGGACGCGAAGAGCGTGGCGCCGTAGACCTCGACGATGCCGAGGAAGAGGCCACCCAGCAGCGCGCCGCGCAGGTTGCCGATACCGCCCAGAACCGCGGCGGTGAACGCCTTCAGGCCCAGCACGAAGCCGATGCTGTTCTGGGTGAAGCCGAACCGCATGCTCCACAACAGCGCGGCGGCGCCGGCCATGATGCCACCGAGCACGAAGATCAGCATGATCACGCGCTCCTGGTTGACGCCCATCAGCGCTGCGGTCTCCGGGTTCTGGGCCACCGCCCGCACACCCCGGCCGTACCGGGTGCGGTTGATGAACCAGTCGAGCACCGCCATCATCGCCACGGCCGCAACGAAGACGATCAGCTGAATGTTCGTGATCGCCGTGTTGCCGATGGTGAACAGGGTCTCCTGCTGGATGATCGTCGGCATACCGACGATCTGCCGGGGCCGGCCGAACACATCCGGCAGCACACCACCGAGCAGCTTGGGCAGCACCTGCCCGAAGAGCTCCACGAAGACCAGCGACAGGCCGATCGCGGTGATCAGGAAGATCAACGGCGGCGCGTTCTTGCGCCGCAGCGGCCGGTACGCGACTCGCTCGAGCGCCAGCGCCGTGCCACCCGACGCGGCCGCCGCGACGATCAGGCCGAGCACCAGGAACAGGATGGCCTGGCCGATCGGTGGGTTATTTTTCACCCCGAGCTGGTTCCAGAGGATCAGCACCGCGAAGGTGCCGACCATGAAGACCTCGGAGTGCGCGAAGTTGATCAGACGAAGGACGCCATAGACGAGGGTGTAGCCAAGGGCGATCAGGGCGTAGATGGCGCCCTTGGAAAGGCCGTCGACCGTGTGCTGGCCGAGATGGCCGATCAGTTCATCGAAATGCACCGGGGGTCTCCTTGAATCGAGTGCGGCCGGGGTGAAACACCCCGGCCGCACTCCATTTCGTGTGCGTCAGCTGAGCTTGAGCTCCTGCAGCGGCTCGATGGCCTCGCCCTTGATCTGGTAGGCCCAGATGACGACCTTCGACGGGTCGACGTCGCCCTTGGAGTCGAACTTGATGTACTTCGACACACCCTGCTTGTCGTACGACTTGACGAACGCCAGGATGTCGGCGCGGGTCTTCTTGCCGGCCTTGAAGGCGTCCAGGAAGACCGTCGCGCCGTCGAAGCCCTCGGCACCGTAGGAGCCCGGCGGGATGCCGAACTTCTTCTGGTAGTCGGCCGAGAAGGTGCCGCCGGCCTTGTCGGGCGGGAGGCACGGGCAGGTGATGATCGCGCCCTCGGCGCCACCGGAGGCACCCTTCGGGAACGCCGGGTCGTAGAGACCGTCCGGGCCGACGAACTTGGCCTGGACACCGGCGGCGCGCATCTGCTTTACCAGCGGAGCGGCCTCACGGGTGTAGCCGCCGTAGAAGACGAAGTCCGCCTGTGCCGACTTGATCTTGGAGATGGTGGCGTCGAACTGCGCCTGCCGCTCCTGGATCTTGTCCTTGTTGACGATCAGCGGGCCGAGCTGCTTGCCGAGCTCCTCGGTGATGCCCGCGCCGTACGCGCTGGCGTCATCGACCAGGAAGACCTTCTGCGCGTTCTGCGTCTTCAGGTAGCTCGCCACCGCGCCGGCCTGCGTGCTGTCGTTGCCGACCACGCGGTAGAAGGACGTGTTGCCCTTCTGGGTCAGGTCCGCCCGGGTCGCCGACGGGCTGACCATCGCCAGGCCAGCGGCCTGGTAGATCGGCATCGTCGCGTCCGACTCACCGGAGAAGTGACCACCGATGACACCGAGGTACGTGTTGTCCCCCGCGATCTGGTTCGCGAACGGGGTCGCCACCGCGGGGTCACCCTGGGTGTCGAACTGCTGCATGGTGACCTTGCAGTTCGGGTTCGCCGCGTTGAACTGCTCCAGGGCGAGATTCGCACCGTTGAGCGACGGGATCACCAGACCCGCGTTGTCACCCGTGAACGCGCCGAAGATCGCGATCTTGCCACCGCAGTCACCCGACGCGGCCTTATCGTCGCCGCCACCGGAATCCTGGCAACCAGCCGCGACCACCAGGGTCGCGGCGAGCGCAACAGTTCCCAGCGCCCGTACATAGCTTCGCCTCACGGCTTCCTGACCTCCTCCAGATGCGGACGCGTCTGACCCGTTGCGACGGCGACAGCAGCAGACCGCAATTCCACCCACCCCGCAGGGACTGCCCCTGCGTTACGGCTCGTGATGGCGGAGCGTACCGACACGACATACCGTCCCGGAAGGCCTGAAGGCTGGGTCTGCGAAACCGTTACGAAGACGTGGGCAATCATGTCGATGCCCGTAACAGGTGAATCCGTCAGTCGGTCCTTAAGCCCGCGTCCGGGCGGAGTCCGGGCCACGCTCACGGGGACCCCCGCCACCCGGTAAAAACCCCGCTGAACAGCGAAAACGTCTCAACATGTGGCAGCGGGGGTGGGACCTCGGGTCACCGTCGGCTTTCAGACTCCCGGGCCGGCAGCCCACCACAACCCGGCCCGCGTGCCGTCGTCCGCCGCCAACCACCACCGGTCACCCACCGCCACCAGCGTCACGTCCCGGTCGACGCCCGCCGGCACATCGAGCGGCATCGCGACCTCCCGCCACGACCCACCACGATCCGTCGACACCCACACCGAATGCCGCGCCCCGTCGGTCACCGCGGCGAACAGCCGATCCCCGGACGACACCAGCGACGCCACATTCAGCACCCCGGCACCGGCCCGCCGCGCGAACGTCCCGGCGGCCACCCAGCCCCCCGCCTCCTGCCGCCACGCGCCGAACGTCGCCCCACGCAGCCCGACCGCCACCGGCACCCCGCCGACCAGCGTCACCCGCTGCAACTCCTCGTACTCCGACCCGCCCGGCAACACCGTGCGCCGCCACGAGCGCCCGTCCGGCGACGACCACACGGCCGGGTCACGATCGATCCGGCCGGCCGGCAGCAGACCACCCACCGCCAGCCAACCCGGCGACGTCGCCACCGCGTCGAACGCCCAGGTCACCCCCGCCGCGTCACTGGCCAACTCCGGCGCACCCTCGACCAGCGCGAACTCCGCCGCGTCCGGCGACGACACCCAGGAGGCCGCCCCCGCCGAACGGTTACCGACGATCAACCAGCCCGCCGCACCGGCCGTCAGTCGCGACACGTTCACCGCCGTCGGCCCGCCGTACGTCTCGAACGACGCCTGCACCTCGACCAGCGCGCCATCGGCCACCTGCCGCCACGTGCTCACCCGCGGATACCCGTGCGCGCCGCCGACCTTGGCGCCGATCAGCGCCGCCTTCCCGTCCCGGCAGGCCACCGATAGGAACACGTTCTGCCGACCGTAGAAGGAATCCGGCCGTACCGGCTGCACCGTCCAGGTCGCACCGTCCACACTGGTCCACGCCGCGGGTCGGGTGCCGCCCTCGGCGTCGAGCACACCACCGACCAGGAACCACCGACCCGCGCACGACGTCGCGTCGCGTACCAGAAGACGGCCGGCGGCACCGGGCGGCGCCGGCAGCGCCAAGGGTTGCCAACCCGGCCGCAGCGCCGGCGCGGCAGCCGACGTCGACTCGGCGCCGCTGGGCGCCCTCGGCCCGTCGCACCCCGCAAGCAGCAGCGCGAAGAGGCCGAACACCGCGATCACCCGTCGGACGGACACCGGCCGATGCTAACCACCGGAGGTCGCGCGCGGTGGCCCGCCGCGGCCTGGTTCGCTCAGGTCGGGGACTCAGACAGTCGGCTGCTGCGACACCTCGCCGCCGGCGGTCTCCGCGAGGATCCGCTCGGCGACCTCTTTCATGGTCATCCGGTGGTCCATCGCCGTGCGCTGGATCCACTTGAATGCCTGCGGCTCGGTCATCCCGTACGTGGTCATCAACGCGCCCTTGGCGCGCTCCACCGCCTTGCGGATCTCCAGGCGGTCGGTCAGGCTCGCGACCTCCGCCTCCAGGGCCGCGACCTCGGAGTAGCGCGACAGCGCGATCTCCACCGCCGGGACCAGGTCGCTCTTCTGGAAAGGCTTCACGAGGTACGCCATCGCGCCCGCCGCCCGCGCCCGCTCCACCAGGTCACGCTGGCTGAACGCGGTCAGGATGATCACCGGAGCGATCCGGGCGCCGGCGATCCGCTCGGCGGCGGCCAGCCCATCCATGATCGGCATCTTGATGTCGAGGATGACCAGATCGGGCTTCAGCTCCTCGGCGAGGCGGACGGCGGTCTCACCGTCACCGGCCTCCCCCACCACCTCGTAACCCTCTTCGACAAGCATCTCGGCGAGGTCCAGCCGGATCAGCGCCTCGTCCTCGGCGATCAGTACGCGCCTGCGCTCGGCATCCGTCGGCATCTCAGCCACCAGCCCTACCCCCACCAGTCATAAGCCGACACCAACCCGACCGGGTGTCGCCGCCCTCAGCGTAGTAGGTAACCTATGGGAGGCCACCAGAGCGTTCGGCCAAGCGTCCCCGTATTCCAACCGGCAGAGAAGCGGAGCTCAAACCTCCGACAGTGTGGGTTCGACTCCCACCGGGGGCACCAAACTTGTCGTACGGCTGTTCCAAAATCATAGTGTGCATCCACCTGAACTGCGCATACGTGCGCGGCAGCAGCATCTCGGCGGCCTCACGGTCGCCGAGGTCGCCCGACGCATGAGACTTCCCTACCCAACCGTCCGGGGCTGGTGCAGCGAGCGGGCTGAACCAACGAGGCGCGACACCGCACTGCGCTGTTTTCGCTGCCGGCCCGACGTCAAGAATCAGACAGATCCGTCGGCTTACCTGTACCTGCTCGGCCTCTACCTGGGCGACGGCCATCTCGTCACCACAGCTCGGGTGCCGGTGCTGCGCATCGCGTGCAGCAGCAGCTGGCCGGGCTTGATCGAGGCGTGCGACGCAAGCATGCGGGAGGTGCTCGCCACGAAGGTGCAGCGCGTCCAGCAGCCAGGGTGCGTCAGCGTGCAGAGCTCCGGCAAGCATTGGCCATGTCTGCTCCCTCAGCACGGTCCCGGCAAGAAACACGAACGGCCGATAGTTCTCGCCGACTGGCAGCGCGATCTCGTTGCTGCGCACCCGGGCGACTTCCTGCGCGGCCTCTTCCACTCCGACGGCTGCCGGTTCGCCAACCGGGTGACCGTGCGCGGCAAGGCGTACGTCTATCCGCGTTACATGTTCGTCAACGAGTCGACCGACATCATGGGGCTGTGCCAGTGGGGCCTCGACCTGCTGGGCATCGCCTGGCGGATGAACCGGCGCAACTCGCTCTCGGTGGCGCGGCGAGGCGCTGTCGCCACACTGGACCGGCACGTCGGCCCGAAGTCCTGAGCGCCTGTCGCGCGGATCACGTCGATCGTGGGAGCCTGACTGACGCCCGGGCGGATGGCCGGTTGCCGGGTCGACGACAGGGGTGGAGACCGATGCGGGTTGTTGTTTTCGGCGCGACCGGGATGGTCGGTCAGGGCGTGCTGCGGGAGTGCCTGCTCGCCGACGACGTGCGGGAGGTGGTGACGGTCGGCCGGCGGCCGACCGGTCAGCAGGATCCGAAGCTGCGGGAGCTGACGGTCGCGGATGTGGGCGAGTTGGGCTCGGTGCGGGACGAGTTGACCGGTGTGGACGCCTGTTTCTACTGCCTGGGGGTGTCCTCGCTGGGTCTGGACGAGGCGGCGTACACGCGGGTCAGCTACGACTACCCGCTCGCGGCGGCGCGGCTGTTGGCCGAGGTGAGCCCGCAGGTCACGTTCGTCTACGTGTCGGGTCAGGGGACCGATTCGTCGGGTCGGGGCCGGGTGATGTGGGCGCGGGTCAAGGGTCGCGCCGAGAACGCGATAATCGATCTGCTGCCCAACGGCTACGCGGCGCGACCCGGTTTCATCCAGCCGACCTACGGGGCGGTGTCGAAGACCCGGTGGTACCGGCTCGCGTACGCGATCACGCGACCGCTCACTCCCGTGTTGCGGCGGTTGCTGCCGAACCAGGTCACCACCACCGACGGGATCGGTCGCGCCATGCTGCGGGTGGCCCGGCAGGGCTCGCCGACCCGGGTGTTGGGCAACCGCGAGCTGAGGTGACCCGGCGCCGGTCAGGCGATCGTGCCGAGGGCCTGGGCGAGGTCGGCGCGCAGGTCTTCGGGGTCTTCCAGGCCGACCGAGAGGCGCAGGAGGCCGGCCGCGGGTTTCGCGTCGCCGTCGACGGGGCGGTGGGTGAGTGACGCGGGGTGCTGGATGAGGGTGTCGACGCCGCCGAGGGACACCGCGTGCGTGATGAGGTGGCAGGCGCCGGCGACGGCGGCCGCGGCGGGTGCGCCGCCGCGTACCTCGAAGGCGAGCAGGCTTCCGGGTCCGGCCAGCTGGCGACCGACGAGCGCCGCCGGGTCGTACACCGAGGGGTGGTGCACCTGGTGTACGGCGGGGTGGCTGGCGAGCCAGCCGGCGAGCTTCTCGGCGGTGGCCTGCTGGGCGCGCACGCGCAGCGGCAGGGTCTGTAGGCCGCGGTGCAGCAGGTAGCCGCCGAGTGGGTGCAGGATCGCGCCGGTGACCGCGCGGACCTGGCGTAGTCGCGCGGCCCAGTCGGCGGAACAGGCGACGACGCCGGCGAGGACGTCGCCGTGCCCGCCGATGCTCTTGGTGGCGCTGTGCAGGACGAGGGTGGCACCGTGTCGGGCGGGTTGTTGCAGTACGGGGGTGGCGACGGTGTTGTCGACAAGCAGTGGGACGTCGCCGGCCTGGGCGGCGAGGGCGGCGATGTCGACCAGGTCGAGGGTGGGGTTGGCGGGCGTCTCGACGATGACAAGTGCGGTGTCGGGGCGGATGGCGGCGGCGACCTCGTCGGGGCGGGCCCAGGTGACGGTGGTGCCGAGCAGGCCGGTGGCGAGGACGTGGTCCGTTCCGCCGTAGAGGGGTCGGACGGCGACGACGTGCCGGCGGTCGTCGCGGGCGGCGGCGAGCAGGGTGGCGGTGAGTGCGGCCATGCCGCTGGCGAAGGCGACGGCCTGTGCGGTGCCTTCCAGCTCGGCGAGGGCGGTTTCGAAGCGGGCGACGGTGGGGTTCCAGAGCCGTTGGTAGACGGCGCTGCCGTCGGTGGGGAGGGTGCCGCCGGTGGCGAGTTGTTCGTACGCGGCGCCGCCGTCGTCGACCGAGGGCAGGGGGTTGGTGGTGGACAGGTCGATGGGCGGTACGTGCACGCCGAGGGTGCGGAGGTCGTCGCGACCGGCGTGTACGGCCCGGGTGTCCATCGTTGTCATGCCGGGTAGCGTCGAACATCTCCCGCCTGGGAGGCAATGGTTCGGCAGATGATTCTGTCCAGGGCACTGGTTTCGGTGCAGGATTCGGGCGAGGATGGCCGGATGCCTCCTGAGCCGAACGATGTGCGGCCGTATCCGGCCCTGGACGAGGTGGACCGCGCGATCCTGACCGAGCTGGCCGCCGATGGCCGCCTGCCGAACAATGCTCTCGCCGAGCGGGTGGGGGTGGCGCCGTCGACGTGTCTGACCCGTACCCGGGCGCTGCGGGAGCGGGGCGCGATTCGCGGTTACCACGCCGAGGTGGACCCGGCCGCGCTCGGCCTGCCGTTGCAGGCGCTGGTGTCGGTGCGGCTGACCGCGCACGAGCGGGCGGCGGTGGATGCCTTCCGGGCCCGGTCGGTGCGGCTGCCGGGGGTGGTGTCGGTGTTCCACGTGGCCGGTGCGGAGGATTACGTGCTGCACGTGCGGGCGGCGTCCGGTGACGCGTTGCGCGACTTCGTGCTGGACCACCTCGCTGTCGACCCGGTGGTGCAGCACACCCAGACCAGTCTGATCTTCGAGCAGGCGCGCGGGATGGGCTGAGCAGCGGGTGAGCTGGCCGACGAAAATCCGCGTGCCGGAACAAAGCCGGCCGGTGACGGGTTGGCCAAGCGTGTGATCACCGTACCGTTGTCTGTTCTTGATCTTGCCCCGGTCGCCAAGGGCACCACCGTCGGCGCGGCCCTGGAAGCCACCACCGAGTTGGCCCGCCGCACCGAGGAGTTGGGCTACCACCGGTTCTGGGTGGCCGAGCACCACAACATGCCGGCGATCGCCAGCTCCGCCCCCGCGGTGTTGCTGGCGCACCTGGCGGCGAACACGTCGACGATCCGGCTCGGGTCGGGTGGGGTGATGCTGCCCAACCACGCGCCGCTGGTGGTGGCCGAGCAGTTCGGCACGCTGGAGGCGCTGCACCCCGGTCGGATCGACCTGGGCATCGGCCGGGCCCCGGGCACCGACCAGGTGACCGCGCTGGCGTTGCGGCGCACCATGGAGGGCCTGTCCGCGGAGGGTTTCCCGCGCGAGTTGGCCGACCTGATGAACTACTTCAGCGGGGAGAAGCCGGGGCAGATCACCGCCACCCCGGGCCGCGGTGAGCAGCCGGCCGTGTGGCTGCTGGGCTCCAGCGGTTTCAGCGCCCAACTCGCCGGGCTGCTCGGTCTGCCGTTCTCCTTCGCGCACCACTTCAGCTCGGCGAACACCCTGCCGGCACTCGCCCTGTACCGGCAGAACTTCCGGCCGTCGCAGTGGTTGGACAAGCCGTACGCGATGGTGGCGGTCAACGCGGTGTGCGCGGAGACCGACGAGCGGGCCGAGTGGCTGGCGGGGCCGAGCGCGTTGTCGTTCCTGAAGCTGCGCTCCGGCCGGCCCGAGCCGCTGTCGACGCCCGACGAGGCGGCGGCGTACCCGTACTCCGAGATCGAGCGGGAGTTCGTCCTGCAGCGCCGCGACGGTCAGGCGATGGGCTCGCCGGAGACGGTGCGCCGGCAGCTCACCGAGCTGGTGGAACGCACCGGCGCGGACGAGCTGATGCTGACCACCCTCGTGTACGACGTGAAGGATCGGGTGCGGTCCTACGAGTTGATCGCCGAGCAGGTGGCGGGCGGTCTGCGCCGGGGTGCATGAAACACGATCTTCACGTCAGCGTCACCCTGTCGACCCCGATGCTGCCTAATGTTGGTGCCGGTGGTGGTACGGCATCCCCGGTCGGGACGGGTCGGGAATGCCGCGGTGTGGCGCACCGGGCCGGAGCTGAGCGGATTCCGCGGCTGCGGCCCGGTGCCTGCCACCCTAGGCGACCCCGGTCGGGACCGCCAGGGGTCAGATCAACGTAGGTAGATGTTCGGTGTGGGTGGGCTGGCCATCTGGTCGCCGATGAAGAACCCCGGGTGTGGCGGCTGGTTGTAGGCGGTGTTCTGCCACGCGATCGCCACCCGATACTGCGGGTCGTGCATCAGGGTGTGGATCCGGGTGCTGGTCGGCGTGGGCGTGCTGTAGATGCGCAGGGCCCGGCTGTCGGTGGTTCGCCAGATCACCTCCTCCCGCCAGTCACCCAGGATGTCGCCGGAGAGCGCCGGGGTGGACTTGGTGCCGTTGTTGGACGCCACCGAGCTGCCGGTGAGCAGCCGCGTCTCGCCACCGGTGCCGTACTTGTCGACAGCGGTGCCGTCGAGCAGTTCCCGCACCGGGTCACCGTCCCACCAGGCGAGGAAGTTCGCCGACGACGGCTTGCGGCCGACGTTCTGACCTCGGGTGTTGGCCAGTCCGGCGACGGCTGACGACCACGACTCCGCACCGGGACTGCCGGCCCAGATGTCCGCGGAGACCCCCCGGCCGTTGTCACCGGAGGCCGGTGTGGACCAGAGAATCTGGCCGGTACGGGCATCGGCGAACCAGGAGCTGGGTTTGCTGGCGTCCTCGTCGACCTTGAACACCTCCAGGCCGGCGCGGCCCGGGTCGAGGTCACCGACGTGCATCGCGTCGCCGTGCCCGTTTCCGGTCGAGTAGAGCAGTCGACCGTTGTCGTCGATGGTGGCGGCGCCGTAGACGATCTCCTGGCGGCCGTCGGCGTCGACGTCGGCCACGGAGAGCTGGTGGTTGCCCTGGCCGGCGGCGGCGCCGTTGCCGGAGGAGTTCGAGTCGAACGTCCAGCGCTTGGTCAGCGTGCCGTTGCGGAAGTCCCACGCGGCGATGACCGCACGGGTGTAGTAACCCCGGGCCATGATCAGCGAGGGGCGCTGCCCGTCCAGGTACGCGGTGCCGGCGAGGAACCGGTCCACCCGGTTGCCGTACGAGTCACCCCAGGACGACACCGTGCCGCGCGGCGGGTCGTAGTTGACGGTGGAGAGCACAGCGCCGGTCAGACCGTTGAACATGGTCAGGTACTCCGGGCCGGACAGCACGTAGCCGCTGGAGTTGCGGTAGTCCGCCGACGACGAGCCGATGAGCTGGCCGGTGCCGGAGCGGGTGCCGTCGGCGGTCTTCATGGCCACCTCGGCGCGGCCGTCGCCGTCGTAGTCGTACACCTGGAACTGGGTGTAGTGGGCCCCGGCGCGGATGTTGCGGCCCAGGTCGACCCGCCACAGCCGGGTGCCGGTGAGGGTGTACGCGTCGACGTAGACGTTGCCGGTGTAGCCGGACTGGGAGTTGTCCTTGGCGTTCGACGGGTCCCACTTCAGCACGATCTCGTAGGTGCCGTCGCCGTTGAGGTCCCCGACGGAGGCGTCGTTGGCGCTGTAGGTGTAGTTCTCCCCGCTGGGGGTGGTGCCACCGGCCGGGACCTGCAACGGCACGTCCAGGTAGCCCGCGCCGAACTGCAGGGCCGGTGCCGACGCCGCCTGCTCGGCGCCGCCGACAACGGCCCGCACGGTGTACGCCGAGCCGGCCGCCGCGCCGCTGTCGAGGTAGCTGGTGGCGCCGGTGATCGGGCTGGCGTTGACCCTTGTCGACCCCCGGTAGAGGTTGAACGCCACCCCTGAGGTTTCGGTGCCGAGCAGTCGCCAGGAGACCAGGTTGCCACTGCCGGAGCGGACGCTGATCAACCCTCGGTCCAGGTTCTCCATCTGTTTCGCCCCGGCCGGAGGCGTGGTGGGTGGCGGCGTGGTCGGGGGTGGCGTGGTGGGTGGCGGCGTCGTCGGCGCTGGGGTTGTCGGTGGCGGCGTTGTCGGCGCCGCGGTGGTCGGTGGCGGCGTCGTCGGCGCTGCGGTGGTCGGTCCGTCGGTGGCCGGGGCGCCGGTGCAGGTGGTGCCGTTCAGCGCGAAGCTGGTCGGCACCGGATTGCTGCCGGTCCACGAACCGTTGAAGCCGAACGCGGCGGTGCCGTTTGTGGCAATGGCGGCGTTGTAGTCGACGTTTCGTGCGGTGACCTGCGCGCCGGACTGGGTGACGGCGGCGCTCCACGCCTGGCTGACCTGTTGTCCGGCGGCGTACGACCAGGTGAGGGTCCACCCGTCGACCGGGTCGCCGAGGTTGGTGACTGTGACGCTCGCGCCGAAGCCGCCCTGCCACTGGTTGGTGATCTGATAGTCGACCCGGCAGCCGACGGCGGCGGCCGAGGCGACCACCGTGCCGAGGGTGCCGGCCACGACGGCGGCCGCCGTCGTGCCGGCGAGCAGGATCAGCCGATGTCTGGACGGGTGCATGGACTGCCTCCGGGGATCCGCAGGTGATCGCGGCGGCCCACCGGCCCTGCCCGGAACGCACAGTGGACCCGTCCCACCGCTACGGCGGCGGACGGCGATCTGATCGGGGGTGAACGCCCTGTAACTCGCGGATCCGACTCACCGCGCATCGTAGGGCAAGCGCTTTCCCCCACGCAACATCGATGACCTTTGCTCGCTGCCCGGTCCGCGACGAGCCGGCTGGCTTGCCTCGACGATCAATGCCTGATCAACTCCTTCGGGTGAGCGCTCCCCACATGGACCCCGCCGAGTTCCGGCGCGCCGGCCACGCCGTCGTCGACTGGATCGCCGACTACTGGACGACGCTGGAGCAACGACCGGTCGCCCCCGCCGACCCGCCCGGCACGGTGGCCGCCGCGCTCCCCACCGTCCCGCCCACCGTCGGCGGCGAACCGGTCGAGGCGGTCCTCGCCGACCTGGACTCGATCGTCCTGCCCGGACTGACCCACTGGCAGCACCCCGGCTTCTTCGGCTACTTCCCCGCCAACACCTCCGGCCCCAGCGTGCTCGGTGACCTGGTCAGCTCCGGGCTCGGCGTCCAGGGCATGCTCTGGGCCACCAGCCCCGCCTGCACCGAACTGGAGACGGTGCTGATGGACTGGCTGGCCCAACTGCTGGACCTACCGCAGCGGTTCCACTCCACCGGCACCGGCGGCGGGGTCATCCAGGACTCCGCGTCCTCGGCGACCCTGGTGGCCACCCTCGCCGCGCTGCACCGGGCCAGCGGAGGCCGCTGGCGCGACACCGGCATCGACCGGCGCTACCGCGCGTACACCTCCGTGCACGGTCACTCCTCCATCGAGAAGGCCGTGCGGATCGCCGGGCTGGGCACCGACGGCGTCCGGCCGATCGAGGTGGACCCGGACAGCCAGGCGCTGCTGCCGGGCGCGCTACGCGCGGCGATCGAGGCCGACCTGGCCGCCGGGGACGTACCCGCCATCGTGGTGGCGACCATCGGCACCACCTCCACCACCGCGATCGACCCGCTGCCGGAGATCGGAGCCATCTGCGCCAAGTACGGGATCTGGCTGCACGTGGACGCCGCATACGCGGGCGCCGCCGCCGTCTGCCCCGAGCTGCGGTGGTCGCACGCCGGCCTGGAGTACGCCGACTCGTACTGCTTCGACCCACACAAGTGGCTGCTCACCGGGTTCGACTGCGACGCGTTCTGGGTAGCCGACCGCGCCGAGCTGATCGACGCGCTGACAGTGCTGCCGGAGTTCCTGCGCAACGCGGCCTCCGAATCCGGCGCGGTGATCGACTACCGGGACTGGCAGGTGCCGCTGGGCCGACGGTTCCGCGCCCTGAAGCTGTGGTTCGTGTTGCGCTGGTACGGCGCCGAAGGGCTGCGGGCACACATCCGCTCCGGGGTGGCGCTGGCCGACCGCTTCGCCCAGCGGGTCCGTGCCGACGACCGGTTCGAGGTGGCGGCAGCGCACCCCTTCTCGCTGGTCTGCTTCCGGCTGCGCGCCGACGACGACGTCAACGCCGCACTGCTGGCCGAGGTGAACGCCACCGGACGGGTACACCTGACGCACACCCGCGTCGCCGGCCGCTACACGCTGCGGCTGGCGGTCGGCTCGCCGCAGAGCACCGAGGCACACATCGACGAGGCCTGGACCCTGCTCTCCGAGGCGGCCAGCAACCTCCCCACCCCCTAAACCCCAGCTCGTCCCGTCGCCTCGTCGCCTCGCGCCTCGCGCCTCGTCCCCTCGCGCCCTGCGCCCCACGCCCTGCGCCCCCACGCCGCGCGCCCCCGCGCCGCGCCCCACGCCGCGCGCCCCACGCCCACGCCGCGCGCCCTACGCCCCACGCCGCGCGCCCCACGCCCCACGCCCCACGCCCCGCGCCCCCCCCCCCC
>NZ_JBEXHQ010000048.1:0-58182 GCF_040607915.1 Micromonospora sp. NPDC005215
ACCATCGCCCGCCGCAACCGGATCGGTGACCCAGTCCCACGCCGCACAATCTGCTGCAATCGCCGGCCCCGCCCGGCTCCGGGCGGTCAGGCTTGATCCCTCCGCCGGGCGGGCTGCCCGGAAACCCTGCCTTGTCGCGGTCCGCGTCTGCGTGTCGGGTGGTGGGTCATGAGTGTCGATGGCGCTCGGGTTGTCGCCGGAAAGGCCACGCCGCGGGGGGCTTTTCCGCACGTCAAGGTCGCGGGTGGGTTCGTCTTCGTCTCCGGTACGTCGTCCCGGCGGCCGGACAACAGCTTCGCGGGCGTGTCGGTCGACGAGTTCGGTACGACGAACCTCGACATCCGGGTGCAGACCCGGGCGGTCATCGAGAACGTGCGGGACCTGCTGCGCTCGGTCGGCGCGGACCTCACCGACCTCGTCCAGGTGACGTCGTACCTGGTCAACATGAACGACTTCGGTGGCTACAACGAGGTGTGGGCGGAGTTCTTCGACGCGTCCGGTCCGACCCGCACCACTGTGGCCGTGCACCAGTTGCCGCACCCGCACCTGCTCATCGAGATCCAGGCCGTGGCCATTCTGTCCTCCGGAGGTCAGTTGTGAGTGAGATCGCCGAGCCGTTCAGTTTCCCGGGATGGATCGCGGACAACCAGCACCTGTTGAAGCCGCCGGTGGGCAACCGGGAGATGTTCCCGGGCGGGGACGACTTCATCGTGATGGTGGTGGGCGGGCCCAACCAGCGCACCGACTTCCACGTGGACCCGTACGAGGAGTTCTTCTACCAGGTCAAGGGCAACATGCACATCAACCTGATGACCCCGGAGGGGCCGCGTACGGTGCACGTGCGCGAGGGTCAGATGTGGATGCTGCCGCGTAACACCCCGCACTCGCCGCAGCGGCCGGAGGCTGGCTCGATCGGCATGGTCGTGGAGCGGGTCCGCGAGGAGGGCACCCTGGAGACCTTCCAGTGGTACTGCCCCGAGTGCGGGCACAAGGTGTACGAGGTGGAGTTGCAGGTCCGCGACATCGCGGCCGACCTGCCGCCGGTCTTCCAGGCGTTCTACGCCGACGAGGCCGCCCGTACCTGCGCCAACTGCGGCACCCTGCACCCGGGCAGAGGCTGATGCCCGCAGGCGTGGTCGACGTGCACACGCACGTCGTACCGAAGGGGTGGCCGGACCTCGGCGCGGCGTGCGGCGGGTCCGGTTGGCCCTGGTTGCGCGTCGACTCCGAGCGCGCCGCCATGATCATGGTGGGCGAGACGGAGTTCCGCCCGGTCGGCGCCGAGTGCTGGGACGCGGCGCGCCGGCTGACCGACATGGACGACGACGGCGTGGACGTGCAGGTGGTGTCGCCGACGCCGGTCTTCTTCAGCTACGACCGTCCGGCCGACCAGGCGGTGAAGGTCGCCCGGATCTTCAACGACCTGACCCTTGAGGTCACCGCGGCCGGTGGCGACCGACTGGTGCCGTTCTGCCAGGTGCCCCTCCAGGACCCGGACGCCGCGTGCGCCGAGCTGGATCGCAGCCTGGCCGCCGGACACGTGGGCGTGGAGATCGGCAACCACGTCGGCGACCGGGACCTGGACGACGCGGGGGTGGTCACCTTCCTCCAGCACTGCGCCGAGGTGGGCGCGCCTGTCTTCGTCCACCCGTGGGACATGCCGGGCGGTCCGCGCCTGGACCGCTGGATGGCCCGGTGGCTCACCGGGATGCCCGCCGAGACACACCTGTCGGTGCTGGCGATGATCCTGGGTGGCGTCTTCGACCGGGTACCCGAGACGTTGCGGATCTGCTTCGCGCACGGTGGCGGCAGCTTCCCGTTCTGGCTCGGCCGCGCCGACAACGCCTGGCACCGCCGGGGCGACCTGGTCCGTGGCGCGTCCGCCGCACCGCCCAGCAGTTACGTCGACCGGTTCAGCGTCGACTCGGTGGTGTTCGCGCCGCCCGCGCTGCGGCTGCTTGTCGACACGATGGGGGAGGACCGGGTGCTGGTCGGCAGCGACTACCCGTACCCGCTTGGTGAACGCCCGGCCGGCGCGGTCGTTCGCGACGCCGACTTCCTCACCGACACCCAGCGTGACAAGCTGCTTTCTCGCAACGCGCTGCGCTTCCTCGGCGAGTCGGGTATATAACGATTGCCTTCCCGGATATACACCACACATGAAGACCGTTATCGATCTTGACGATGAACTGCTCGACCGGGCCCGCCGCGAGCTGGGCACCAAGAGCAAGAAGGACACCATCCATGCCGCGCTACGCCTGGTCGCCGAGCGGAGTGAGCGTGCGCAGGCCATCCGGGAACTACTCTCGGTCGACCAGGACTGGACCGGTCTGCTCGAGGACGACAAGACACCGCGCGGCGAGCAGGACGCCGCATGATCCTACCGGCCGGGCTCTACCTCATTGACACGTCGGCATGGAGTCGCCGACACCAGCCGATCGCAGGTAAGCGAATCACGACGATCCTCGAGGAACGGCTCGCCGCGACCTGCGTGCCGCTCGATCTCGAAACGGGCGAAGTGCCCGCAACTTCCGGGACGCCATGACGATGCGCGCACGCCGTGCGGAGCTGATGATCGACCTTCCGATCAGCCCGGCCGTCGCCACCCGGGCACATGACCTGCAACTGGCGCTGACAGCTCGTGGCCACCACCGGGCGGCCAGCCCCGTCGATGTCCTGGTGGCGGCCGCCGCTGCCGAATACTCCGCGACCGTCCTGCACTACGACCACGACTTCGACCTGATCAGCGACGTCGGCGGCCCCCGCAGTGAATGGGTGGCCCCCGCAGGCACGTTGGACTGACGGTCGACGACGTGTCGGCCCGCGGACGGCGGCTTCCAGCGGGCAGGATGACGGAATGGCCGAGCCGCACGATCTGACCGCGTTGGAGCAGGCCGCCGCGATCGCCCGCGGTGAGCTGTCCAGCGTCGACCTGGTCGAGCACCACCTACGCCGGGTGGCCGCCCTCGGCGACATCGTGGGCGCGTTCGTCACCGTCACCGAGGACCTCGCCCGGCAGGCCGCCCGCGCCGCCGACGCCGCGCCGACCGAGGCGCGCGGCCCGCTGCACGGTGTGCCGACCGCGATCAAGGACCTGACGCTCACCGCCGGGGTCCGCACCACCTTCGGTTCGGCCGCATTCATCGACTTCGTCCCGCCGGTCGACGCCGACGTGGTCCGGTTCATCAAGGCCGCCGGCCTGGTCAGCCTCGGCAAGACCACCACCTCCGAGCTGGGCTGCTCGCTCTACTCGGAAGGCCGGGTCGCGCCGCCGGCCCGCAATCCGTGGCAACTGGCGTACACCGCGGGCGGGTCCAGCGGCGGCGCGGCGGCGGCTGTCGCGGCCGGGCTCGTCCCGGTCGCCCAGGGGTCCGACGGCGGCGGCTCGCTGCGCATCCCGGCGTCGCTCTGCGGCCTCGTCGGTTACAAGCCCAGCCGTGGCCTCGTCTCCGGCGGGCCGCTCGGCTCCGGCGCGTTCGGCCTGCCCACCAGCGGCCCGCTCGGGCGGACCGTCACCGACGTCGCGGCGCTGCTCGACGTCATGGCCGTGCCGGTCCCCGGCGAGCCCTACCTGTCGCCAACCGCGCCGCCGGGCGGCTACCTGGCCGTCGCGCGCCACGCCGCGCCCGGCCCGCTGCGGATCGGCCGGTTCACCACGCCGATGCTCGCCGACGAGCCGGTGCACCCCGACTGCGTGGCCGCCGTGGACCGGGCCGCCGCGCTGCTCACCGCGGCCGGCCACGAGGTGGTCGAGGTGGCACCGCCGCTCGGGCCGGCGGCGTGGCCACTGTTCGAAATCCTCTGGTACGTGCTGGCGCTCGCCCCGGTGCCGCCCCAGCGGGAGGCGGAGCTGCTGCCGCTGACCCGACTGCTGCGCGCCCGCGGCGCCGAGATCTCCGCCGGCGCCCTGGCCGCCACCCTCGGGGAGTTGCAGGCGCAGGTCCGTGCCGGTGCCCGTCGCACCGCCGGGTACGACCTGCTGCTCTGCCCCACCCTCGCGGCCCCGCAGGCACCCGTCGGCTGGTTCACCGCCGATGGTGACCCGGCTGCCGATTTCGACAGGCAACGCCGCTTCTCGCCCTACTGCGCGATCTTCAACGTCACAGGCGATCCCTCCGTCTCCCTGCCGGTGGGCGCCACGACCGACGGCCTGCCCGTCGGGGTGCTGCTCACCGGCCGGTACGGCGACGACGCGCGGCTCATCGCTACCGCTGCGCAACTGGAGAACTCCAGTGGCGGGTGGGATCGGCACCCCGCAATCTGGCGGGCCGTCGACTCCGCTAACGTGAATGGTGACGGCGTCGGGCGGTCGACATCATGATCGTCCATCCGACCCGGTTGTTCGAGGTCGTCCTTCTTCCGCCTGGGGGCGTTGGGATTGTCTGTTACCGAGACGTTGCTGGTCTTCGTCGGCATCCCGTTGGCCGCGGTGCTGGTCATCGCCGGCCTGTCGTACGCCGGTAGCCGTGGGGGTGCCACCGGCGGTGGCGGTGGCGCGAAGCGCTACCGGCCGGGCCGGCCCTTCGACTTCACTCCGGTCTGGTTCCTGGGCCGTCCGGAGCAGCTGGCCGACTCGGCCGGCACCGCGCTGACGGCGGGGGCGCAGGCGCCCGCGCTGACCAGCCACAAGCTTGAGCAGGCCAGCGTCGACGCGCCGGCCGGTGGAACCGGAGGCGCAAGTGACCGTTGGTGAGAAGCAGGCCGGGTCGGAAAATCCGCCCGAGGTGCTGGACGGGCCCTTCTCGACCCGCCAGCTGCTGCGCATCGACGAGGCGCTGCGCCTGGCCGACCAGGGCACCGGCCTGGTCTTCTCGGTTTTCGTCGGCGGTCTCGACGAGCCGATCCGGGAGCACGCCCAGCGGCTGCACCGCCAGCTCGCCGACCCCGACAAGTCGGTGCTGATCGCGGTGTCACCCAACCAGCGGCAGTTGGAGATCATCACCGGGCGCTACGCGCGCAAGCGCATCCCCGACACGTACGCCAAACTGGCCGCGCTCTCCATGGCCGGCGCGTTCAGCGGCGGGGACCTGGCCGGCGGCATCATCAACGGCCTCGACCAGCTCGCCAGCCACGCCGGCAAGGGCTGAGCCCTCCACGTACGACGAAGCCCGGTCCGCCTTTCGGCGGGCCGGGCTTTTCGTGTCAGCGTCAGCGGGGCCAGGCAGAGGGATCGAGGCGCATCGGCCACGGCACGTCGATCTGCACTGGGTCGTCTGGACCGACCGTGCCGAGCAGGTTGTAGTGAACGCCCTTCACCAGCTCGTAGCGGTATATGACGGGGCCGAAGTCGCCGCGCTCGACCCGCCAGTAGGCGGGGATGCCGGCCTCAGCGTAGAGCGACGGTTTGGTGAACCGGTCATGCCGACGGCTGCCCGGTGACTCCACCTCGACAACAAGTGCCACATCCGCTGCTTCAATCCAGGTGCCGTCCCTTGGGGCTGTCGGCTTCAGCACCGTGACATCAGGGATGAGGTTGCCCTCGACTGCTCTGAGCCCTGCTTCCCGGATAACCCGCCATCCGGCCGGCGCCGTTGATCGAAGGGCCGCCCGTAGCTCATCCGCCAGTTCCTGATGCCCGTAACCAGGGGGTGGCGTCACGTGCAGGCTCCCGTCGATGATTTCGTAGCGGTTCCCGTCCTCAGGCAGGTCGGATAGATCCTGCTCGCTCCAGCCCCGCTCCGGTGGGTGCCACGGGTAGGTCGGCTGTGCCATCACGTCCACCTCCTTCCATCACGATAACGTCCGGGGCCGGCGCGGGCTCCCGCCCACGCCGGCCCCGGGCCGCGTACACGCTGCTCAGGCGCTCTCAGCGTCCTTCGTGCGGGCCTTGAGCGCCCGCACCACGCCGTCGCGGCCCTCGGCGACCAGCCGGCGCAGCGGGCCGGGATGCCCGTCACCGGCCAGCCACGCGTCGGTGGCCGCCACCGTGTCGTCCTCCACCAGGTAGATCGGGTACGCCAGCTGCGCGAACTCCTGCGCGGGCTCGCTGTCCCGGGTGGCCCACACCTGGCCGACCGCCGCGAAGTACCGCTCCCGGTAGGGCGCGATCAGGTCCACCTGCGCCGGGTGGGCGAGGCCCTGCAGGAGCGCCCGGTGCCGCCAGTTGGGCAGCGCGTCCGGGCCGGTGAGCAGCGCCCAGACGGTCGCCTTGTTCTCCGCCGTTGGCACCAGCGCGTGCGCGTACGCCGCCTCCCGTTCGCCGCTGGCGGTGCGGTCACCGGCCAGTTCCGCCTCGATCTCGGCGGGACCGGCCGCGCCGTTGGCCACCAGCGCGGCGAGGACCGACCAGCGCAGCTCGGTGTCCACTGTCAACCCGGCCGGCGCACCGACGCCGTCCAGCCAGCCGCGCAGCGTGGCCAGGTCCTCGTCGGAGCGGGCCGCCGAGGTGAACGCACGAGCCCAGGCCAGCTGGAACCCGCTGCCGGGCTCGGCGGCGGCGAGCGCGTCACGGGCGGTACGGCCCAGCTCGGCCCAACCGGTCGGTGCCCAGGCCGGATCGGCGTAGAGGGTGATCGCGGTGGTCGCCTGTCGCAGGGTCGCGGTGACCAGGTTGATGTCGGTCTCCGCGGGCAGCCCGGTCAGCGCCAGCGCGACGTAGTCGCGGGCCGACAGCTCGGCGTCGCGGATCATGTCCCAGGCCGCCGTCCAGCAGAGTGCCCGCGCCAGCGACGACTCGAAGCCACCGATGTGCTGCACCACCGTCGCCATCGACCGCTCGTCGAGGCGCAGCTTGGTGTAGCTCAGGTCGTCGTCGTTGAGCAGCAGCACGTCGGCGGCCCGGACGCCGCGCAGCTCGGCGAGGTCCGTCCGCTCGCCGGTCACGTCCACCTCGTGCCGCTCGCGGCGCACCAGCCGCCCGTCGGTCAGGTCGTACAGGCCCACGCCGATCCGGTGGGTCCGCAGCGTCGGGTACGCGGCCGGCGCCTCCTGCCGGACCGCCACCTGCTCGTACGTGCCGTCCGCGCCGATGGTCACCTCCGGACGCAGCGTGTTGACCTGCGCGGTCTCCAGCCACTGCGCGGCGAACTTGCGCAGCTCCCGGCCGGATGCGGCCTCCAGCTCGGTGAGCAGGTCGTCGAAGGTGGCGTTGCCCCAGGCGTGCTTGCCGAAGTAGGCCCGCAGCCCGGCCACGAACGGCTCTTCGCCCACGTACGCGACGAGCTGCTTGAGCACGCTCGCGCCCTTGGCGTAGGTGATGCCGTCGAAGTTGACCTCGACGGCCTCCATGTCCGGCATCTCGGTGTAGACCGGGTGGGTGGAGGAGAGCTGGTCCTGCCGGTAGCCCCAGTTCTTGCGGATGGACAGGAACGTCGTCCACGCCTCGGTGAACCGGGTGGCGTTGGTGTTGCACCAGTGGCTGGCCCACTCGGCGAACGACTCGTTCAGCCACAGGTCGTTCCACCAGCGCATGGTGACCAGGTCGCCGAACCACATGTGGGCCAGCTCGTGCAGGATCGTGTTGGCCCGCTGC
Organism: Micromonospora sp. NPDC005215; assembly: GCF_040607915.1. Classification (NCBI taxonomy): domain Bacteria; kingdom Bacillati; phylum Actinomycetota; class Actinomycetes; order Micromonosporales; family Micromonosporaceae; genus Micromonospora; species Micromonospora sp. NPDC005215. The sequence goes on from NZ_JBEXHQ010000048.1 coordinate 7,472, forward strand.
TCGTACTCGAAGTCGGTGACCTGTGAGCGGAACAGGTAGTGCGACTCGGCGTGCGTCACGCAGCCGAAATTCTCCATCGCGCCGGCGTTGAAGTCGGGCACCCAGAGCTGGTCGTACTTCGGCAGCGGGTAACGCACGCCGAACTTCTCGTGGAAGAAGTCGAAGCCCTGCTTGGTGATCAGGAACAGGTCGTCGGAGTCCAGGTACTGCGCCATCGAGGCCCGGCAGAACGCCCCCAGGTCGATGCCGTCGTGGCTGTCGCGCACCTCGTGGTACGGCCCGGCGCACATCGCCGTGATGTAGGTGCTCATCCGGGGCGACTCGGTGAAGTGCAGCGTCTTGAGCCCCTCACCCGCGGGCTCCTCCCGCTGCACCGGCATGTTGGACACCGCCCGCCAGTGCGCCGCAACGGTGGCGTGCCAGGTGTAGACGCTCTTCAGGTCGGGCTGGTCGAAGCAGGCGAACACCCGCTGCGCGTCGGCCGTCTCGAACTGGCTGTAGAGGTACGTCTCGCCGTCCACCGGGTCGACCGTCCGGTGCAGACCCTGCCCGCTGTTGGAGTAACCGAAGTCGGCGTCGACCACCAGGGTGTTGTCGCTGTCCAACCCGGACAGGACCAGACCCTTCTCGGCTGACCAGTCGGAGAGGTCGACAGGCGTGCCGTTCAGCGTCGCGGACCGCACCGACTCGGCGGCCAGCTCGATGAACGTGCTCGCGCCGGGCTCGACGCAGCGGAACCGGACCTCGGTCGTCGACCGGAACGTGCGGCCCTCGGCCGCCAGCACGGCGCTCGACAGGTCCAGACTGATGTCGTACCCCGTCACGTTGAGCAGGCGGGCCCGCTCGGTCGCCTCGACCTGCGTCAGGTTGCGCACTCCCGGCACTGTTTGTCTCCATCCCACATCTCGCCGTACGCCCGGCGGCGCCCGTTCGCCAACCGCTCGTGGCGGCCAGCCCGATCCGAGTCTTCCATGTACGGGCAGCCCGCGGTGGCTGAGGTCACGCTCTCATTCCGGTGCCGCTCGAGGTGCTGCGGGGTGAAGATTCCCCTGAGACGCCGGACTGCCGGCGCCCCGTCGCGAAGGGACCTCACAGTGACCGATCGTGTCACCGCCGACATGTGGTTCGACCCGGCCTGCCCGTGGGCGTGGATCACGTCCCGCTGGCTGCTCGAGGTCGAGCAGGTCCGTGCCGTGGACATCCGTTTTCACGTGATGAGCCTCGCCGTGCTCAACGATGGCCGGGACGAACTGCCCGAGGACTACCGGTCCTTCCTCCGTACCGCCTGGGGTCCGGTGCGGGTCTGCATCGCCGCCGAGCAGCGGTACGGCAACGAGGCCCTGCGCCCGCTCTACACCGCGCTCGGCACCCGGATCCACCTCGGCAAGCAGGAGCGGAATCGGGAGCTCTTCGTCGCCGCGCTGACCGACGCCGGTCTGGACCCGGCGCTGGCGGCGGCCGGCGAGAGCACCGACTACGACGAGGCGCTGCGGGCCAGCCACGAGGCCGGCATGCGCCCGGTCGGGCAGGACGTCGGCACTCCGGTCGTCCACGCGCCCGGCCCGGACGGCAGCCCTGTCGCGTTCTTCGGCCCGGTGATCACCCCGGCCCCGAAGGGGGAGGCCGCCGGCCGGCTCTGGGACGGCGTCCTGCTGGTCGCCGGCACCCCGGGCTTCTACGAGCTCAAGCGCACCCGTGAGCAGGACCCGATCTTCGACTGAGCTGCGGCGGGCTGCCCTGTCGACGCCAGGCGTGGGCAGGGCGGCCCTCCGGGCGGCGCCGCTCCGCACCGCGTCCGCTCGGCGTGTCGTGGGTCGGCGGTGCCGGCCCCGTCACCGGGAGACTGGCTGGTCGTTGGCCTGCATGTCCGCCGCAGCGACCCGCAGGGCCGCACCCCGCAGTTCGTGGAGGCATTCCCGATGGCCAAGCACCGTGCGTCCGGTGACGATCAACTGACCCGGCCGGGGGTCATCGAGACTCCCGGCGCGGCCTACTGGTCGGTCGACGACTCCCGCTGGCCGGCGGTCCGCCCCGACCTACCCGCCCACGTGGTGGATCTGCTCGCCCCGCCCATCGTGGTCGGCGTGGCCCGGGTTCCGGTGACCTCCCGGCTGACCCCGGCCGAGCCGGCGGCACCGCTGGCCGATCCCGCGCCGCCGGTGGCACCCGCTCTCGAGCCCCTACCGCCGGTCGCGGCGGTGGCTGCCGCCGTCGCGTCGGCCCCGGTCCTGCCGTCGGCTGCCGCGCCGGCCGAACCCGCGCCGCCCCCGCCGGCACCCGCCGCCCCGCGTCCGGTGCCGACGCCGCCGCTGAGCCCGCGGCCCGTCCCGGCCCCGCCTCCCGAGCGTCCGGTGCCGGGGCCGCCCGCGTCGCCCCGCCGCGCCGTGAACACCGGGCCGGCCGCGACCGGTCGACGGGGCAACGCCGGACCGGCAGCGGCGGGCAGGCACCGCCGGGGCGCATCCGACCGCGCCAGCTGACCGGCTCGGCACTTTCATCTGGTGGACCCCGCGCGGGTCCCCGTCGGCGGCGACACCGCCGCCGGTAGCGTCACTGGGCATGACGGTCGTGCATCCGATCTCCCGGGCGTGGGTCACCACTGGTGGCACCGGCGCGCAAAACTACGACGAGTTCGCCGACGACGCGGAGATCACCGCGATCATCGAGGCGAACCCGCACAGTTCTCTCGGCATCGAAATGCCGCATCGCGCCCCGCAGAGCCTGGGCAAGTCGTTCCTCGACGCGCTGCCGGACGCGGTGGCCCGCCTGACCGAGGCGAAGGCCGACGGCAGCTACACCCCCGCCGAGCAGGTGGTGGTGCTCTACCGGATCAGCGCGCCCGGCGAGGAGTCGGCGTACGGGCTGTTCGCGATGGTGGACACCGACCAGATCTCCACCCGGGCCGACGAGCCGGGCCTGGTCATCCGCAACGAGGACGTCTTCATCGCCAAGGTGCGCGAGCGGGTGGCGTTGGCCGACGCGCTGGGCCACCTGCTCTCACCCGTACTCCTGCTGCAGACCGGGCGCGGCGACGAGCTGCACGCCGCCCTCGCGGCGGCGACCGAGACGGCCGGCGCGCCCGCCGCGACGGACACCGACCAGGCGGGCCGCACGCATGCCATCTGGCTGCTCGGCCCCGGCCCGGAGCAGACCACGCTGACCGCCCTCGCCGGTGGTGGGGAGCTGGTCGTCGCCGACGGTAACCACCGCAGCCTGGCCGCGCAGACCGGCGGGCTGCCGCGCTTTCTGGCCGTGGTCACCACGCCCGCGTCGGTGGCAATCCAGCCCTACAACCGGCTGGTCAGCGAGCTGACCACCACGCCGGCCGAGCTGCTCGACCGGCTGCGCGCGGCGGGCGCGGAGGTCGAGCCGATCGACGGCCCGGTCGAGGTCCCGGCGGCCGGCGGCACCGTGCATCTCCGCCTCGGCGACCAGGGGTACGCGGTGCGGCTGCCCGCCACGACCGCCGGCGACCTGGAGAACCTGGACCACGCCCTGGTCGAGCGGCTGCTGCTGCGCGACGCGCTCGGTCTGGACCCGGGCGACAAGCGGATCACCTACGTCGGCGGTGACTACCCGGCGAGCTGGCTCACCGGTGAGGTCGATGCCGGCCGGGCCGAGCTGGCGATCCTGATCGCGCCGGTGACCGTGGCGGACTTCGTCGCGGTGAACCTGGCCCGGGAGAAGATGCCCCGCAAGAGCACCTGGTTCACCCCGAAGGCGCGCGGCGGTCTGGTCGTCGCGGAACTGCCACGCTGAGCGGTCGCCCACCCGACCGTGTGACGAACCCGGCTCTCCGACGCCGCCCGTGCGGCGTCGGAGAGCGCGGCCTGAGAGACTGCGCGGTATGCGCGTCTACCTGGGATCCGATCACGCCGGTTTCGAGTTGAAGGTGCACCTGGCCAACCACCTGGCCAAACAGGGGTACGACGTGGTCGACGTCGGCCCGCACGGCTACGACCCGGACGACGACTACCCGACGTTCTGCCTGCACACCGGCGACCATGTGGTGGCCGACGAGACGGGCCTTGGTGTGGTCATCGGTGGGTCCGGAAACGGTGAGCAGATCGCCGCGAACAAGGTCGCCGGGGTCCGCGCCGCGCTGGCCTGGAGCGTGGAGACCGCCCAACTGGCCCGTCAGCACAACGACGCGAACGTGGTAGCTATCGGCGCCCGCCAGCACACGCTTGACGACGCCACCGGCATCGTCGAGGCATTCCTGAACACGCCGTTCTCCGGTAACGAGCGGCATGCCCGTCGGATCACCCAGGTGGCCGAGTACGAGCGGACCCGACAGCTGCCCGAGCTGCCCTGACCGGCCGGGTCAGCGCGGCGAGCGGGGCAACTCCTCGCGGGGCACCCAGTTGCGTCGGACGACCACCACCCGGGCCTCCGCCTCGGCCAGGTCGTCGTCGGTGGGTCGGGCCGCGTCCCGGGCCCGTAGCGCGGCGCTGAGCCCCACCTGGGACGAACCGGAGCCGACAAGCCCGCGCAGCCCTCGCTCGCCGTCGCGCTCGTCGCCGCCGGAGTGCCGGCGGCGCGGGGGCGGATCGTCACCGTCGTGCGCGCCGGTGGTGCTGGCCGTCGGGCTGTCGGTGCTCCGACCGGCCGGCTCCGGGTCGGGGTGGTGGCGTAGCCGTCGCCGTCGTCGGTCGGGGTCACCCATCAGCCGACCGTACCCTGCCCGGTGTGCGATTCGGCACTGTCGTGCCGGTCCGTGTCTCGGGCGGGGTCGGCGACCTGTTTGCCGGCTGGTTACCCTCGGAATCCAGGCGGTGCTGTTGCCGTCGGTCAGGGGGAGGACGAGATGGCAGACCAGACGCAGCCGTGGGCGGAGCGGACCGTGGAGGTGCCACCGCAGGCCGGCGTCGGGGTGCCGCCGCAGCGCGACGGGTTCCGCCGGGGCGTGGCTCCGGTGGGTCAGCCGCGCAGCCCGCGGACCGAGCCGTTCCCGGTGGTCGAGCAGGAGCCGACCGGCACGGGCTGGCCCGGTGAGCCGGCCCCGCGTCGGCCGCTGGGCTGGCGGATGGCGCAGCTGCGGCGCGGCGGTGAGTGGAGCGCGGCGGCTGGGCTGTTCGCGTTCGTGTGCTGGGGGATCTGGGCGCTCTCCGGCCAGGGTGACCTGAGTGGCCCGCTGCTGGTGTTGGTGCTCAGCCTGCTGGTGGCGATCGGCCTGTTCGCCCTGTCCCGGTTGGTCGGCCGGGTGGTGTGGGAGCGGCAGCTCGGACGGGTGCGGCGCAGCGCCCGAGGTGCCCACCTGGCGACGGCGGTGTTCCTCGTCGGCCTGGGTGTGGCGTGGCTCCAGCAGACCGAGTGGGTCGTCTCGGCCTGGAACTGGATCTCCTCGAACTGATCGTGGCCGCGTACGGGCGGGTCGGCTCGACGCCGCCCGCCCGTACGCCCGGTCGCGGCACGCCGCGACACCGGTCGTCTCCCCACCAGGCAAGGCTGCTGCTTACCCGGCCGGCCACTGTTCATCCGTGGCCGGCCGGTCCGACTGTCACCCCGTTCGGGGTCGTTCGATCACGGCACCGCCGGGAGGATCAGGCGGCGGGTTGGGCCGCCGCGTGGTCGCGTGCCACCCGGACCAGTTCCACCAGCCCGCCCGCGTACTCCTGCGACTCGCCGTGCGCCTCGTCGAACGGCGGCTGGAAGCCGACGCCCTCCCACTCGCCGGTCCCCGGGTTCCACCGGTCGTTGCCGACCTCGAAGTCCCAGGCGAAGATGCCCAGCTCGTAGTAGAGCTGGTCAGCCGAGTTGCCGGCCGCCGAGTAGAGCACGTCGGCGACCGGACCGGTCTGCGACGGCCAGGTGACGGTGCCGCGCTCCTGCGCGATGGCACCGACGATCCGCCGGGCGCTGTCGAGGAACAGCGTCGACTCGTCGATCGACGGCCGGGGCAGGGTGACCCTGCCGTCGGCCCGGTACGCCCCCGGCGGCCACATGAAGTACCCGCCGTAGGAGTGCACGTTCATCGCGAACCTGATGTTCGGGTGGGTCTGGGCCAGCGCGATCACGTTGCTGCTCTCCGCCTCGGACAGCTCGGCGGTGCCCGCGTAGGTGCCTGACAGGCAGTTGGCGCTGGCGCCCACGTACCCGTCGAAGTAGGACCCGACGGTGTAGTTGCGGTTGACGTCAACACCCCACGAGGTGCGGTTCTTCGGGTCCCGCGCCGGTCCGGTGCAGTGGTTGACCAGGTTCTTGCGCTGCATGTTGAAGTCGTTGAACGAGTAGTTCGCGCCATCCGGGTTGACCGTCGGGATGACGAAGATGTCGACCTGTTCCAGCAGCTCACGGGTGGCGGGGTCGGTCCGGGAGTTCGCCAGCATCCGCTCGGCGAACTCCAGCGTCACCAGCGGCGTGGCCCACTCCCGGGCGTGCTCCTGGGAGTACGCGAGCACGCCGACCCGGGAGCCGTCCCGGTGCACGCCGAGCCGCAGCGCCTGCACCGTCCACGGCCGGGCCGGCACCTCGCTGCCCTGCAACCCGTCGTCGAGCCGGGCCGGGCCGGCGACCGGCATGGGCAGCCCGGCCGAGCCGTCCTCGACGGTGGCCCGGAACCGGTTCGGCTGGCGGGTGTTGATCGCCGTGGCGACCTCGTCGGTGCTGCTCACCGTCTTGCCGGCGGTGTCGGTGGCCAGTGACACAGTGAGCACGCGATCGCGGTAGCCGACAGTCAGCGGCCGGTTGGGCCGGCCCGGGTCGACAGTGCGCACCTGCACGCCGTTCATGCCCTGGTCGCCGAAGCGGACCGACTCGACCACCACGGCCGCCACCGCCGGGTCCCCCAGGTACGCGACCGCGTTGCGCCGGTACCCCTGGGTCTTGTTCGGCAGGTCGATCACGTCCACCAGGTCCCGATACTGACGGGCCAACCGCTTGATCCGCGCCTGGATGTCGATCGGCGTCAGGTACGCGTCGATGAAGTCCTTCTGGTAACCGGCCGGCAGCGGCGGCGGTGTGGCGTTGGGCCAGAGCGTCGGGGTGATCACCCGGCTCACCCCACCGAGGCTGGAGGTGGCGCTCAGCTGCACCGGCCGACTCGGCACGGGTTGGGGGAGCGCGTAGTGGTACTGGTACTCACCGGAGTCCTCGAACCGGAACAGCGGGAAGGACCCGGTGGCGCCGTCGGCCGTTCGCCAACTGACGGTGATCTCCACGTCCGGGTCGTCGGTGGCGGTGGTCGCCACCTGGGCCTGGAGGAACGTCTGCCCACCCGTGGTCCACCAGTACGCCTGCTGGACCTGGAGGGTGTCCACGGCGGAGGCGGTGGTCCGCTGCCCGGCGGCCGGAGCGCGTAGTCCGGCCGCGGTGCGGGCCTGTGCCGCGCGGACGCTCTCGGCGTAGTGCCGGCTGCCGTCCCCGGCGCGCTGCACGATCTGCACGGCGGTCGCGCCCTGCGCGCTCAGTTCGGCGAGCTGGGTGCCGGTGAGCACCAGGTCGGCGAGGATCCGCCCGTCCCGGGCCCGGGGCCGGTTGGCCAGATCCGCGCCGGCGGCGACCAGCCGGTCGAGCTGTGCCTGATCGCGTAGCTGTACGCGGACCACTGCGGTTTCGGTGGCGCTCAGGGTGATCGGTGGAGCGGGATCGGCGGGTGCCGCGCTTCCCGGGCCTGGGTGGGACAGCACTGCGCTGAACAGGATCGCTGTGGTGGCGGCAGCTGTCCACCGTCGTCGGACGATCATGTGCCCTCCTGACGGACATCGGTGTACCTGGTCCTTACACCAGTGCACAGATCGACACCTGTCAAGGTGAGGCGGCGCGCCCGGCGTCTTCCCGGCGACGCCGAATCGGATTGGGCTGCCTGCCCGGCGTCGGGATTGTCGCTGTGCGGCGTTAATCCCTCTGACACGTACGCGGGTTCCGGAGCAACCTCCCGGGCCGGACCCCGCGTGACTATCTCAAAACGGGGATCGGAGGCCTGAATGAGCGATCGCGACGAGGCGTTCGCCGAGTACTTCGCGGCACGGTCCGCTGCCATGCGCGCCACGGCGTACCTGCTGTGCGCTGACTGGCACCGGGCGGAAGACCTGGTGCAGACCACGTTCGTCAAGCTCTACCGGGTCTGGCACCGGATCTCGCGGCACGAGGTGCTCGACAGCTACGTCCGGCAGATCCTGGTCCGGACGTTCCTCGACGAGCGGCGTCGCGGCTGGTGGCGGCGCGAACGGGTGGGGAGCGAGGACGCCGAACAGGTGATCGCGCCCGACTCGCCGGAGAGTCGGCTGGTGCTGCTCCAGGCCCTGGCCCGCGTCGCACCGCGCCAGCGGGCGGTGCTGGTTCTCCGCTACTGGGAGGACCAGTCGATCGAGGACGTCGCGGCGCTGCTGGACTGCTCTCCAGGGACGGTGAAGAGCCAGGCGGCACGCGGGCTCGACACGTTGCGCGGCCTCCTGGCACCCACCTACAGCGGGATCGAGATGGGGGAGCGATGAACGGACAAGAGTTGCGCGACGCGTTGCGCACGGAGATGGCGAGCGCCACCCCGCCACCACCATTGAGTACGGGTGCCACGCTCGTCGCGGCACGGCGGGCGCACTTCCGCCGACGCGCGGTGTGGGCGTCGCTCGGATCGGTGGCCGTCGTGCTGGCGGTCACCGGCTTCGCGGTCGTCGCCACTCCGGACGACCACGTCTACCAACCGGCGGGTCAGGGGCCACTGGCCCCTCCGGACGCGTCGGGAGACACCAAGGAGCCGTGGCCGACCGGGCCGGACGGTCAACCGCAGGAGGACCGGACCGCGCGGGCCGGATCCCAGTACGACCGGGGGGTCCACCTGCTCAACGAGGTGGTCTCCGTGGTGCCCGCCGGCTACACCGCGCCGGAGGACCCGGCGAACCAGCCCGCCGACCAGCGGATGTTGCGGACCCACCAGGCGCAGTTCGAGGCCAAGGTGGACGGCGTCGACAGGTGGAGCTACCTGACCTCGGTCGCCGTGGCCCAGGGTGATCGCACCGGACACGTGATCGTCGAGGTGCACGATGCCGGCAACCAGCTGCCGACCGAGCCGTGCGCCCTGGCCCGCGACTTCTGGGGCATGCAGGGCGAGTGCCAGGTCGAAACGGTCGGGGCGGCGCAGGTCGGCGTGGTGGTCCGACCGGGCAACGACGACCGGCTCGACCAGTGGTCGGCGTACCGGCACCCGGATGGCGTGGTGGTCTACGTGGCGCAGGGCGCGAAGCTCGACGAGACCCGGCCGGCGTTGAACACGTTGCCGTTCTCCGTGCCGCAGCTGGCCGCCCTCGCTGTCGACGAACGGTTCCACCTGCGGTGATCCGTCCCCGCCAGGGTTTCGGCCCGGGCGGGGACCGGCGTCCGCCTACTCGACGTAGGCCAACTGCACGAGAGTGGTGCGACGGCCACGACGCACCAGCCGCCCCCGGCCGGGTGGTTGGACCGAGAGGTGGGCCTGCGGCCAGAGCTGGCCCTCCTGCCGCTCGCCGGAGAGCAGCAGGCCGGCGCAGCCGACCTCCTTCATCCGCTGCGGCACCGGCTCGTGGACGGCCCGGCCGGCACCGCCGCTGCGCCGCGCCAACACCAGGTGGAAGCCGAGGTCCTTGGACTGCGGCAGGAACTCCAGAAACGGTGCCAACGGACCGGCACCGCCACCGGAGAGCAGGTCGTAGTCGTCGCAGAGCACCACGACTTCCGGTCCCTTCCACCACGACCGGTTGCGGAGCTGCTCGACGGTCAGGGTGTCCGGAGGTAGCCGGTTGCGAATCTCGCCGGCGACGCCCTGCACCAGCCCTTGGGCGGCGGTGGCGGTGCCGGCGTACGCGGCCAGATAGTCGTCAGGCACCGCGTCGAGCATGGTGCGCCGCAGGTCGATGACCGCGAAGACCAACTCCTCGTCGGTGAACTGCGCCGTCAGGTCCCGGACCAGCAGGCGGAGCAGGGAGGTCTTGCCGCTTGCCGAGTCACCGAAGACGAGCAGGTGCGGGTCGGTGCCGAACAGGTCGAGCATGGTGGGTCGCAGCTCCGCCTCGTCCAGGCCGAGCCGGACCCGCCCGTCGGCGGGGAGCCCGGTGGCCACCTCGCCGTACCCGATCATGGTGGGTAGCATCCGGATGGCCGGGGCCGACGGGCCGGTCCAGGCCGTCGCCACCCGGGACACCAGATCGTCCAGCCCCTTCGGCAGGGTGGTCACGTCGTCGCTGCCGTCGATGCGGGGCAGCGCGATGTGCGCGGTCAGGGCGTCCTGGGTCAGGCAACGGCCCGGGGTGTCGGCGCGTAGGTTCTCGGCGGCCTGCCGCTTGATGGTCGAGTCCAGCGGGTCGTTCAACCGGAACTCGATCTTCGAGCCGATCACCGCCTGGAGCTGCATCCGCAGGTCCGACCATCGACCAGCGGTCAACACCAGGTGTACGGCGTACCCGAGCCCCCGGGAGCCGATGTCCTGGACGAGATCGGCGAGATCCTCGAACTCCGTCTTCAGCACCGGATAGTTGTCGATCACCAGCACGACGTCGGCGGCGGCCAACTCGGGCAGCCGGCCCTCCCGGTGCATCCTCCGCATCGTGTCGATCGAGTCGATGCCGTGTGCGGCGAACAGCTCCTCCCGTTCGGCCATCAGCATGCTGACCTCGGTCACCGTCCGGCGAATCCGGTCCGGATCCAGCCGGCCGGCCACGCCGCCGACGTGCGGCAGCCCGGCCAGCGCGTTCAGCGCGCCGCCACCGACATCGACGCAGTAGAACGCGATGTCCTGCGGGGTGTGGGTCAGCGCGGCACCGGCCACCAGGCTGCGCAGCAACGTCGACTTGCCGGTCTGCGGCGCGCCGAGCACACAGACGTGCCCACCGGCGCCGGAGATGTCCAGCACGAACGGTTCCTGTTTCTGCTCGGTGGGCCGGTCGAGCAGGCCGAGCGGAATCCGCAGCCGCCCGCGCCGCTCCACCGGGGCCACCAGGCCGTACGCCGGATCGGTCTCCAGCGGGCCGACGACGGCGTCCAGCGGCAGAGCGGCCGGTAGTGGCGGCAACCAGATCCGGTGCGCCTGCCGCCCGTGCTCGCGCAACCGGTCGACCACCACGTCCAGGGTGCTCGGCGCCGAGACGCTCTCGTCGGCCTCGGCCGACTCCTCCGTCGTCAACGGCTTCGGCAGGTGCCGGGCCACGTTGTACATCAGGAAGACCGTCGGGTCGGGTGCGGCGTCCACCACCTCCTCGCCGGCCGGCGGCCGGTACGTGCCGGAGACGTACGCCGCCTTGAACCGCTCGAAGACAGTGGTGTCGACCTTCAGGTAGCCCGATCCGGGCAGCGGGGGCAGCCGGTACGCGTCGGGCACCCCCAGTACTGTGCGGCTCTCCTGCTCGTTGAAGGTGCGCAACCCCAGCCGGTACGACAGGAACGACTCCAGCCCACGCAGTCGGCCCTCCTCCAACCGCTGCGAGGCGAGCATCTGGTGGATGCCGATCGACCGGCCGATCCGGCCGATGGCGATGAACAACTCGATGAAGTCCGGTTTGGCGGTCAGCAGCTCACTGAACTCGTCGATGATCACCATCAGGTTGGGCAGTGGCGGCAATGGCCGGCCCGCGTCACGTCGCCTGTTGTACTCGGTGATGTTGGCCAGTTGTCCGGCGTCGAGCAGAATCTGCTGGCGGCGCTTCATCTCCCCCTGGATCGCGTCGTGCAGCCGGTCCACCAGGCCGGCGTCGTCGGACAGGTTCGAGATCATCGCCGAGGTGTGCGGCAGGTGTTCCAACCCGGCGAAGGTCGCGCCGCCCTTGTAGTCGACAAGCACCAGGCTGAGCCGCTCGGGCGGGTGGGTCATCGCCAGGGTGAGCACCAGTGTCCGCAGGACCTCGGACTTGCCCGAGCCGGTCGCGCCGACGCAGAGCCCGTGCGGGCCCATGCCGCCCAACGCGGCCTCCTTGATGTCCAGGTGCACCGGGTTGCCGTCCGTGCCCACCCCGAACGGCACCGTGAGGAAGTCCGAAAGCATCCGGGGCGCCCACAGTGCACGCACGTCGTAACTCGCCTCGTCGACGATGCCGAGCAGCCCACGCAGATCGACTGTCGCCTCCAGCGGGGCGTCGTCCACAGTGTCGGCCACCAGCCGCAGCGGCGAGACCCGCCGGGACAGCAGCTCCATCTCCGCAAGGTCGAGCTGGTCGACAGTGCCGGCGGGCGCGCCGCGCAACCGCTCGCGCTCGGCCAGGATCGCCTGCGCCCGAGTGTCGGTGACCTTGCGCAGGTCCTGCACTGTGACCCGATCGTCCTCGCAGAGCACCCGCACGTCCACATGGGATGGCTCGTGCTGCTGGTCGTCGACAAGCACCACCACCGCCATGCCCAGGTCGTCGGGGGCGAGACCGGCTTCGAGGTGACCGAGCGGGTCAGCCCGCCCGGCGGAGATCTGGTCGACCACGACGACCAGCCGACCGCCCCGGAACCGGTGCTGCGGGTCGCCCAGTCGGCGGGCCCGGTTGACCTCACCGACGCGCCGGGACAGCTCCGCGGTGAGCAGTGCCGCCAGTGCCATCGGCTCGGAGGCCACCAGCCGCTGCGGGGCCGGCCCGTCGTACTCACTCGGGTGCAGGCAGTGGGGAAGCCACTTCAGCCAGTCGAACTCCGGCCCGGCGGTGCCGCCGAGCAGCCACGCGAGGCGTACGTCGTCCGGGGCGTGCAGGGTGGCGAGCTGCGCCACCAGCACCCGCACCAGGTTGCGGGTGGCGGCCGGGCTGCCGACGACCGAGACCACCCCGGTGACCGGCACCGCGACCGGCATGCCGTCGAGCAGTCGGTCCCGGTCCACCACCAGCCGGGCGGCGGCCAGGGTGACCGGGTCCAGGTCGACCATCGGGTTGTTCTCGTCGGCCTGGAGGGTGACCCGGCGCCAGAGGCGATCCTGCCCGTGCCCGACCCGCAGCACCAGGAAGTCCGGGTCGGCCAGCCGTCGCTCCCACCGGCGGTGCGGGTCACGGAGCAGGTCCGGCAGCACCTCCGGGGCGGGGTGCCGGTGCTGCGCCGCGGCCCGCTGGGTGACCGCGTCCGCGCGGATCTGGTCGCGGATCCGGTCGACATACTCCAGGTACCGCTGCCGTTGTCGGGCGAAGCGGCGGGCCGCGCCGGTGCGTTGGGTGACGTACGCGGCGATCCCCCCGAACACCGTGGCGACCAGCATGCCGAGCCCGGCGATCATCATGATCGGGTTTTTGTTGGCCATCATCATGAGCAACATGCCGGCCCCGCCCATGATCGGGAGGAAGACCTGCATGACGCCCGCGAACCCACCGCCGCCGTCAGGCACCGCCGGTGGTGAGACCACGTCGAGCGCGGTCGGCTCCGGCTCCGGTGGTGGGACCCGGGCCGGTCGGTGGATCACCCGCTGCGTCATCGCGACCCCTTCCGGGCCGAACCGATCAGTGCCTCGGCCGGGTTACCGGTAGTGCTCCGACTGCCTAGAGTAGTACCGGTCGACACACTGAGCCGACCGTGCGGGGACGGAGGGTCATGGCAACCCGATTCACCCGAGTGACAGTGGTGGCCGGCGGGCGAAGCCTCGATATCAGCCTGCCTGCGGCCCGACCGGTGCTGGAGTTCGTGCCGCAGGTGTGCGAGCTGCTCTCGCTCACGCCCGAGGCCGCCGGGCGCTGGAAACTGTCCACTGTGGCCGCCGGCGGGTTGGACCCACGCCGCTCCCTGGACGAGGCCGGCATCATCGACGCCGAGACGCTCTACCTGACCCCACCCGAGCAGGCGCCCCTGCCGCCGTTGGTCGACGACGTGGTGGACGAGGTGCAGACCACTCTGGACGATGACGGCAGCGAATGGCGTGACGCCGCCCGGATGACGGGAAGTGCGGCACTGGCCGGTGTCGTGGTGCTGGCCCTCACGTACGCGCTCACCACCATGCCGGTGCCGGTGACCGCGGCCCCGGCCATGCTGTTCACGGTGGCCGCACTCACGGTGCTGGCTGGCCGCCTGCTCGGCGCGCCCGGAGGCACGCTCCTGATCGCCGCCGCCGTGCCGGCCTGGCTGGTCGCCGGCATCGCGGTGGCCCGAGCGGCCGACTGGCCCGAGCCGGCCTGGTTCACCGCCGGTGCCCTCGGTGCCGGCCTCGGTGCCGCCCTGTTCGTCCTGGCGGGGGAACGATGGTACGGCGTCGCCGCCGGCGGGCTCGCGGTGACGGTGCTCGGCGGTCTCGGCACCGCGCTGCTCGCCGCCGGGCTCGACCCGCAGCAGACGGCGGCCGTGGGGTCTGTCGTGGTCGTCTTCGCGGTGGGGCTGGCACCGCAGCTCGCGCTCAGCTCGGCCCGCCTCGTCGATCTGCTGCGCCGCCAGGAGGAGAGCCAGTGGGTCGGCCGGCACCTGGTCGCGGCGGCGGTCCGGCGAGGTCAGAGCGTGCTGTCCGGTGCCGTGGTCGGCGTCGCGCTGGCCGCAACCGCCGCCTGCGTCGTGCTGCTGACCGGCCCGGCCGGTGTCGGCGGGTTGCTCGGTGCGGTGCTGGGGCTGGTGTTCGCGCTGCGGTCGCGGGTCTTCACCCGCTTCGGTCAGGTGCTGCCCATGCTCGTGCCGCCGGTGACGGCGGCCACCGTGGCGGTGCTCGACGTCGTCCGGCTCACCGACGCCGACGAGGCGGTGCGGGCCTGGTTGGCCGTGGTCGGCGTCCTGGTGGTGGCGGGCGCGGTGCTCTGGGCCGGCCGTCCCCGGCTGGACGACGTCGGTGCCGCCCGGTTGCGGCAGCTCTTCGACCTGGCCGAGGTGCTCGCGGTGGTCAGCCTCGCGCCGTTGGTGATCGCGGTCTTCGGTGGCTTCGACTGGGCGGCCGGCTGAGCCGGGGGCCGGCCGCATCCGCTGATCAGCCGATCAGCGCGGTCGGCGCGGTGCGCGGCACGATCGCCGTGCTCTGCCCGGCCAGGTCCGCCGGCCCCGCCGATCGCACGAGGAACGGACGCGTCGCGTCCGACGCCGGCTGCGTGGCGACGGGTGGGGCCAGCCCTCGTTTCTGGCGCTGCTGGGCGAGCAGGCCGCCGATGCTGGTGATCGCCCAGACCGCGACCAGCAGCAGGGCACCGACAACCAGGCTCGCGATCACCGCCGCGTAGGGACGGCGCAGCTCGCGTGGGCCGCGCCGCGACCCGTGCAGCAGCGCGGCCTTGGCGGTCGCGGTACGCAGTGCGTGTGCCTCGACCACCACCCGGTCCCGCCCGTCAGCCACTGTCGCGCCCAGCCCGATCGTCAGTCATGGTCGTCGTCCCGTTCGGCCTGGTCGTCCCGCCTGGCCTCGTTGGCCGCCGCCACGTCATCCGAGTCAGCTGGCTTGATGCTCTGGGCCACCGCCACGATCACGTCGGTGAGCACCTGCTCCATCTCGGGGTGTGGCGTCGCGGCGCTGAGCACTGCCGTCCAGGTGGTGCCGGGCAACGGCAGGAACAGCTGCAACACCGTCGAACGGACCCGGGTCAGGCCGCCCGGCGGCACCGTGGACGCGGCGTCGCGGTGCAGCACCCCAGGCCCGGCCGGCGTCTCGACCTCCTCCGCCGTGCCGGTGCGCGGCAACGTCTGCCGGACCAGGGCCAGGCCGGCCGGCTGGGGCGCCGAGTTGAACCAGCCCAGGTGCAGCCCGGCGCTGCCCACCGCGCCGGAGGACATCCGGCCCAGTTGCACAAGGCTCAGCGACGCGCCGGCACGTTGACAGTCGGCGACGAGTTGCTCGACGAACTGGAGAACCGCCCGGCGCTCGGCGGCGCGTAGCCGCTGCCCGAAGAACCGGTCGTCGACCATCCGGGCGGCGTTGCGCTGCCAGGACTCCGGATTGGTGTCGAGCATCGCCCAGTCCGAGGGGACCCCGATGAACCACGCGAAATCCGGGTGCGGGGCATGGGGGTTGAGCTTCAGGTCGTGCGCGGGCAGCGGATCGAGCATGGAGACGTCGCTCACGCGGCACCCCTACGATTCGGTCGGACGCAGCGCGGCGGCGGTCTGGGTGTCGAAGTCGGCGACCATCTGGCCGATCGCGCTGGAGAGCCCGCCCCACTCGCCGATGTTGTTCATCAGCTCGAGCAGGCTGGTCTTCCATTCGTCACGGAAATCGGAGATCGCGCCCTGGATATCGGAATGGTCATCGGTCAGGCCGTCGCAGTCGACCACCCCGCGATGGTCCGTCTCCAACTGATCAGCAAGGGTGGTCAAATTTCCACCTAGGCTCACCAGTGTCGCGTAAGGATACTGAACGTACGTCATCCCGCCTCCCCGTCATCGCTCACCAAGGCTAACAACTCACGTCGATACGGGGGGACCCCGATGACCGAGTACCGACAGATTGGCCGGACGATGGTGCGAGCCCTCGACCCCCGCATCACCGCACGGGTCCGGGCCGAGCGGGAGCGGGGGGAAATCCTCTCCGCCCGGCTCCGGCCGTGCGTGATCGCCGTGGTCGGGCCGGGCTCGGGCACCGGCCGCTCGACCGTCGCGGCACTTGTGACGTCGGCGCTGGCCCGCCACCAGGGCACCAGGGTGCTCGCCGTGGACACCGGCCACGATGGGGGCCTGCACGCCCGGCTGGCGCTCCGGTCCGGTGGGTCCACCGAGGTGGTGCTGGCCGGTCTCGGCCTGCGTGGCGCCACCGCTGGTCGCCGGCCGGCCGTGGGTCACCGGTGGCTGCGGGAGCGCCTCGCGCTGGCCGAGCGGGCGATGCTGTTGGCCGGCCCCCCGGGCGACGCCGAGCCCCCGGTGACGGCAGCCGAGTACGGCACGGTCTCGGCCACCCTCAGCCGCTGGTTCCCCGTGCGGGTCGTCGACACCCCGCCGCTGACCGGGGATCCGGTCGTGCCGGCGGTGCTGACCCGTGCCGACCGGGTGGTGCTGGTGGCCCCGAACGACGAGCGCGGCCCCCGGTTGCTTGCCGACTCCCGGTCCTGGATCGCCCCCCTGCTGCGCGAGCCGTTCGAGCGGGTCGGCGTCCAGGTGCTGGTCGGCCAGGACGCCCAGCCGGCCGTTGCCGCGGCCGGGCAGTCGCCCGGTGACCTTCCGACCTTCGTCCTGCCGTTCGACCCGGCGCTGCGGACCGCCGATGCGCTGCGCTGGGCTGATCTCGCGAGCGGCACGCAGGAGATCATTCTCGACCTTGCCGCGCAGATTGTGCGAGATATGCGACTCAGGTAGCGCACAAAGGTCGTTGGGTGTCTATGTTCGAATGACTGTGGGTCGAGTTCACGGGAGGGGCTTCGGATGGGTGCGAAGTTTTCGATCACCGACAATGCGGTCAACCAACACTCGTCAAATCTAGACACTTCGGTCGCTGCGCTCAACAGTCAGGCGCGGTCGTTCATCAGCGCGATCGAGCCGCTGCCGGCGGTCTGGAAGGGCTCTGCGTACCAGAGCTGGGACCAGCTGACCCAGCGGTGGAACACGGCGATGGCCGATCTCAACAAGGCATTGACCGACATTACAAGCCGGGTCGGTTCGGCGGGACAGCTCTACGACACCTACCACTCGGAGCAGACCAGCCAGTTGCAGTCGACCATGGGGTCGGCCAACTGGGACAGCGCGAAGTTCCGGGGCTGACGGGAAGGTTACGGGGATCATGGGTGACGTCTTCAGTTACGACGAGTCGACCGCCGGGTCGGCTCAGGGCGACATTGCTTCGGTCGCCAACGGGGTCCAGGCAAGTCTCGATGATCTGACCAATTTCGTCACCCGGGTCAAGGCCAACTGGGAGGGCGACGAGATGGAGATCTACAACGGTATTCAGATGCAGTGGACCACTGCGGCGGACACCGTGAAGCAGATTCTCGACTCGGTGAAGGGCGCCCTCGGTCAGACCACGACGTCCGTGCAGGAGATGCGCGGCCAGGTGCGGGGGACTCTGCAGGGCTGATCCATTCGTGCGGCCGCGTCCGGGCGTCGATCGAGGTCCGGGCGCGTCGTCGTGGTGGTACGTGGTGCCGGCGAATGGTTGGCCCGCGTCGAGCTGCGGACTCGTAGGCGTGGACACGGGGAGGTCCGGTCGCGATGGCTGAGTTTCCGGCGCACTTGTTCAAGATGGATGGTGATCCGTCGGCGATTCGGTCGTCGGCGGGGCGGTGGGAGGGTTTTGGTTCGGCGGCGTCGCAGGCGGCGGCGCAGATCACGGGTTTGGATACGAGTCAGTTCGTGGGTCCGGAGGCGGATCTGTTCCGGGAGGGGCTGAACGCCCAGATGCCGGGGCATTTGCGGGTGACTGGTGATGCGTTTGGTCGGGTGTCGGCGGGGTTGGTGGCGTTTGCGGGTTCGTTGTCGTCGTTGCAGGATCGGATGCGTCCGGTGGCGCAGTGTGCGCCGGGTTTGTGGGCGGCGTTGCAGGCGGCGCGGGGGCGGTCCGATCGGGCGAAGCAGGCCGATGAGCGTCACGAGCAGGAGGTGGCGGATCGGCCGGTGCAGGAGGCTGCGGCGGCGGAGCCGGACACCTACCGCTCGGATGCCGGGGCGGCGGGTGCGGCGTTGTCGCAGGCCCAGCGGGACTGGGACGAGTGCGTGGCCCAGGCGGGGGCGTTGCGGGGTGAGTTGGCCACGGCGGTGCGTGATTGCGTGCGGGTGGTCAGTGACGCGAAGGGTTTGCGGTTCAAGGAGAATCCGAAGTGGTGGGATCTGAAGGGTCAGTTCACCAACTTCGTGCGGGACAATCAGGAGTTGTTGGCGCAGCTGTCGGGCGCGTTGAAGATCGTCTCTTTGGTCGCGGGGTTGTTGTCGTTCATTCCGATCCTCGCGCCGATCATGGGGCCGATCGCGATCGCCGCTGGTGCGGCGGCTCTGCTCATCGATGCCTCGCTGTATGCGGCGACGGGTAAGGGCAGTCTGACCAGTCTGTTGATCGATACGGTGTTGACGGTTGTGCCTATCGGGCGGCTCGCGGCGCTCGGCAGGCCGGTCCTGGCCTTGGCCAAGCGGGGGTTGCCGGCTTTGGCTCGGGGGTTGACGAAGGCGCGGGCGGCGCTGCCGAGTTTGCCGCGTCCGAGCATTCCGCTGGGGTTGCGTAAGTGTGCGGGTGATCCGATCGACGTGGCCAGCGGTGAGGTGGTGCTCGCTCAGACCGACGCCGCGTTGCCGGGCCTGCTGCCGCTGGTGCTGAACCGTAGTCATGTGTCGTCGTACCGGGTTGGCCGGTGGTTTGGGCCGTCCTGGGCGTCCACCCTCGATCAGCGTGTTGAGGTCGACGACGAGGGGGTCTGTTTCGTCGCCGAGGACGGGATGGTCCTTACCTACCCGACGCCCGTGAGCGGCGAAGCCCATACCTTGCCGGAGACCGGCCCCCGCTGGCCGCTCACCCTGAGCGCCGACGGATACCGGGTCGAGCAGCCTGAGACCGGTCGGGCGCTGCACTTCCAGGCGGTGCCGGACCTGCCCGAGCCGGCGGGTGAGGGCGATCCGGTTCGGGTGTTGCCCCTGGTTGCCGTCAGCGACCGTAACGGTCATCGGATTGATCTGGACTGGTCCGACGGGGTGGTTACCGAGATTCGGCACAGTGGTGGGTATCGGATCGCGGTGGACACGCTGCATGGTCAGGTGGCGGCGTTGAGCCTGCTGGACGCGGAGCCCTCCGGTGACGCCCGGACCCTGGTGCGGTTCGGCTACGACGAGGCCGGCCGCCTCGCCGAGGTGATCAACGCATCGGGTCGTGCGTTGCGGTTCGCCTATGACGACGAGGGTCGGTTGGTCCGCTGGCTGGACCGTAACGAGCAGGAGTACCGCTACACCTACGACGAGCAGGGCCGCTGTGTGGCCGCGACCGGTTCCGGCGGTTACCTGTCCGCCCGGCTGTACTACGACCCGGCCGCGCGGAAGACCGCGGTGGGCGACTCGCTCGGCCACACCACCATCTACGAGCTGACCGAACGCGGCCAAACGCAACGGGTTACCGACCCGCTGGGCCATGCCACGGCCTTCACCTGGGACCGGTTCGATCGGAAGCTGTCCGAGACCGATGCTCTCGGGCGGATCACTCGTTGGTCCTACGATGACGACGGCAACCTGGTCGAGGTCACCCGCCCGGACGGCAGCCGGGCGACGGCCGCGTACAACGAGCTGCGTAAGCCGGTCGTGGTCACCGACGTCGACGGCGCACTCTGGCGGCGCGAGTACGACGAGCGCGGCAACCTGACCGTGATCACCGACCCGATCGGCGCGGCCACCCACTACCGCTACGAGGACCCCGGTCACCTCACCGAGGTGACCGACGCCCTCGGCAACACCCTGCTGGTGACCACCGACCCGGCCGGGTTGATCAGCCAGCTCACCGACTCGGTGGGGGCGGTGACGAGTTACCGGCGCGATCGGGCTGGGCGGATCGTCGAGTTCACTGATGCGGTCGGCGGCATCACCCGTTTCGGCTGGACCGCCGAAGGCCAGCCCGCCTGGCGGCGCAGCCCGGACGGGACGAGCGAGGAGTGGACCTACGACCCGGAAGGCAACCTGGTCACCCACACCGACCAGACCGGGGCGACGACCGAGTTCGAGATCGGGCACTTCGACCTCATGGTGGCGCGTACCGGGCCGGACGGCGCGCGGTTGGCGTTCGGTTACGACACCGAGTTGCGGCTCACCTCGGTCACCAACGCGCAGGGACTCGTCTGGCGCTACGACTACGACCCGGCGGGTCGGCTGGTCGCCGAAACCGACTTCAACGGGCGCACCCAGTCGTACACCCTTGATGCCGCCGGCCAGGTCGTGGCCCGGACCAACGGCGCCGGGCAGGGCATCGAACTGGTCCGCGACCTGCTGGGCAACGTCGTGGAGAAGCGCACCGCCGAGGGAGTCACGACCTACGGGTACGACCCGCTCGGCGAGCTGCTGCACGCCAGCTCCCCTGAGGTTGATCTTCGGTTCGAGCGGGATCCGTTGGGTCGGGTGTTGGCCGAGATCCGGGACGGTCAGGTGGTCACCTCGACCTACGACGTGCTCGGCCGACGGACCCAGCGGCGTACTCCGTCGGGGGTGGAGAGTGCCTGGGAGTACGACGCCGGGCACCGGCCGGTCGCGCTGCACACCGGCGGCGCGACGGTCAGCTTCACCCACGACGCGGCCGGGCGGGAGACCCAACGCGCGGTCGGCGCTCTCGCCCTGACCCAGAGTTGGGACGCCAACCACCGGTTGCTCTCCCAGATCCTCACCGCGAACGCCGCGGGGCCGACAGCGGTCCCGGACCTGGTCGCCCACCGGGCCTACCGATACCGCGCCGACGGCTACCCGATCGACATCGCCGACCAGCTCACCGGCGAACGCCAGCTGGAGCTGGACCGGGCCGGCCGGATCACCGCAGTGCAGGCCGCCGACTGGACCGAGCGGTACGCCTACGACGACGCGGGCACCGTCGCCAGCGCAACCTGGCCCGGTTCGAATGACGCCGGCGCGGCTCGGGGCGAGCGGGAGTACACCGGCACCCTCGTCCGCCGGGCTGGAGACGTGCGCTACGAGTACGACGCGGCCGGTCGGATGACACTGCGGCAGCGCAAGGAGCGTTCGACAAAGCCCTCGACCTGGCGTTACACCTGGGACAGCGAAGACCGGCTGACCGGCGTGACCACGCCGGACGGCACTCGCTGGCGCTACCGGTACGACGCGCTCGGCCGTCGGGTCGCCAAACAACGCCTCGACGCCGACGGTGCCGTGGCCGAGCAGGTCGACTTCGCCTGGGACGGCCCATGCCTGATCGAGCAGACCCGCCGCGGCGGCGACGGCGACAAGACCAGCACCTGGGAGTACGCCCCCGGCACGTTCACCCCGATCAGCCAGACCGACGGCGCTGCCGATCAGGACGAGGTGAACCGCCGCTTCTACGCGATCGTCGCCGACCTGACCGGCACACCCACCGAACTGGTCGCCCCGGACGGCGCGATCGCCTGGCAACAGCGGACCACCATCTGGGGCATCCCGACCCAGGTCAGCAGCGCAGGGGCAGACTGCCCGCTGCGCTTCCCCGGCCAGTTCCACGACCCGGAGAGCGGCCTCAACTACAACCTCTACCGGCACTACGACCCGGCCAGCGCGCGATACGTCAGCAGCGATCCCATCGGCCTGCTCGGCGCCAGCGACCCGTACGGCTACGTCAGCAACCCCACGGATCTCGTCGACCCGCTCGGCCTCGTCCCATGCGCCCTACGGCCGGGTGGCCACGTCGTCAACGACGTCGCGCCGCACCGCAACCTCTCGCCCGGGGTCAACCGGGCCCCCGGTAACAAGAACAACGCGACCGACCTGCAGGTGCAGAGCCACCACATCATTCAGAACGAGTGGGCCGTCGTAAACAAGGTCCTCGACTATTCCCGCGGTGCCGCGCCAGCGATCCTGCTCCGTACGTCGAGCGGCGAGGCGCACGCGCTGATCAGTGCCGCCCAGTCGGCGCGGCGGAGGGTGGGGGGCTTCGCCACCAGCATTCAGGACGAGTTCCGCGCATCGTATCGAGAACTGTTGAACGCCGGTGTACCGCAGGACGTGGCCCAGAAGGCAATCAAGGACGCATTCAAGTATTTCAACCAGATCGGCGCCATCTAGGGGGAGCGTTTCGTGGACGACGATCGGAAGGCGATCTCCCAACGGGTCGAGGCGCAGATGGGCGTCCGGCCGCCGGAGGCCCTGCTCGATGTATGGACGGGCGTGCGGCCGGTGGACGACGAAGGCGACGTCTACATCTACGGTCCCGACGAGATCGCCGACCGCAACCTCGCGTACGAGGTCCCGGAGTACGCACCGGGCCTGCTGCTGATTGGCAGCGACGGCGGGGGAGACGGCCTGTTCGTCGCGACGAACGACCCCGATCCCGAGGTCGTCCTCATCGATCTCGGGGCGGTGGGCACGTCCGACGGCAGGCGCGCTGGTCGGTTGTCGGTCCTGGCAGCGGAGGGCTTCCGCTCGATCAATTCGGCGGAAGACGCCAGGATTGAGCCAGCGGCCGGGCCGATCGACGTCCTGGTCACCCACCGTCCCGGGGTGAAGGCACTGGTGGAGATCCGCAAACTGTTCCACCTCTCCCTGCCGATCAGCGCGCTCACCGCTGCGGACGCCCATTACCCGATGGTGGTCCTCACCGATGTCTACTACGGCAAGTACGCGGAGGCCATCAACCAGGTCAACCTGCGCTACGAGTGCCTGGCTGTTCGCCCACACGTCGCCGCGTGAGCGACACCAATGGGGCGCGTCCGGTTTGTTCCGTGCTTCCGTCGCCGTCTGATCTGGCGGTGCGGGCTGCCGCGCAGACTGTGCGAGATATGCGACTGAAGTAGTCACCAAAGTTCGTCGTGTGTCTATCTTCGACACGTAGTGCGGCTGGTTGGCGTGGACGCGGGGGAGGTCCGGTCGCGGTGGCTGAGTTTCCGGCGCATGTGTTCAAGATGGATGGTGATCCGTCGGCGATTCGGTCGTCGGCGGGGCGGTGGGAGGGTTTTGGTTCGGCGGCGTCGCAGGCGGCGGCGCAGATTACGGGTTTGGATACGAGTCAGTTCGTGGGGCCGGAGGGGGATTTGTTCCGGGAGGGGCTGAACGCCCAGATGCCGGGGCATTTGCGGGTCACGGGTGATGCGTTTGGTCGGGTGTCGGCGGGGTTGGTGGCGTTCGCGGGGTCGTTGTCGTCGTTGCAGGATCGGATGCGTCCGTTGGCGCAGCGTGCGCCGGGTTTGTGGGCGGCGTTGCAGGCGGCGCGGGGGCGGTCCGACCGTGCCGAGCAGGCGGATGAGCGTCATGAGCAGGAGGTCGCGGATCGGCCGCCGGAGCAGGCTGCGGTGCCGGACACCTACCGGTCGGATGCCGGGGCGGCGGGTGCGGCGTTGTCGCAGGCGCAGCGGGACTGGGATGAGTGTGTGGCGCAGGCGGGGGCGTTGCGGGGTGAGTTGGCCACGGCGGTGCGTGATTGCGTGCGGGTGGTCAGTGACGCCAGGGGTTTGCGGTTCAAGGAGAATCCGAAGTGGTGGGATCTGAAGGGTCAGTTCACCAACTTCGTGCGGGACAATCAGGAGTTGTTGGCGCAGCTGTCGAGTGCGTTGAAGATCGTTTCTTTGGTCGCGGGGTTGTTGTCGTTCATTCCGATCCTCGCCCCGATCATGGCGCCTATCGCGATCGGCGCCGCCCTGCTCGCCTCCGCGATCGACCTGTCCATCTACGCCGCCACCGGTAAGGGCAGCCTGAAGACGATCCTGATCGACGTCGGGCTCAATCTGCTGCCCGGGGTGGGCAAGCTGGCTCGGCTCGGCGCGGGCGCGCTCAAGGGCGGCCGAATCGCGCATGCCTTCTCCTCGGTCGCCGCGCGGGGTCGCAACATGGGCTCGGTGGCCCGTGCGGGGTTGGCGAATCCGCGGGCCAACGGGATCGAGGCGATCAAGCGGTTGGCCCGGCTGGACCCGATCGACATCGCCTGCGGCGACATGGTGCTCACCCAGACCGACGTCGAGCTGCCCGGTGCGTTGCCGCTGCTGCTGTCCCGCACACACCTGTCGTCGTACCGGATGGGGAGCTGGTTCGGCCGGTCCTGGGCCTCCACGCTCGACCAGCGCATCGAGGTCGACGACACCGGGGTCTACGTCGCGACCGCCGACGGGATGACGCTGATCTACCCGGTCGGCGCGGACGGTCGTCCCGACCGTCTGCCGAGCGAGGGGCCGCGTTGGCCGTTGGAGCAGGATCCGGCGGGCGGCACCTACCGGGTCACGAATCCGGTGCAGGGCTGGACGTGGCACTTCGGGTCGGTGCCCGGAAGCCTGCCGGCCCAGCTCCCGCTTGTCGCGCTGACGGACCGCAACGGTCACCGGGTCGACGTGCGCCACGACGACAGCGGCGCGCCGGTCGAGCTGGTGCACTCCGGTGGCTACCGGGTCCGGGTGCGCACCGAGGAGAACCGGATCGTCGGGTTCGACCTCGGCGGGGACGACACCGATACCGAGTTGGTCCGCTTCGGCTACGACGAGGCGGGTGACCTGACCGAGGTCGTCAACTCCTGCGGGCTGCCGCTGCGTTTCGACTACGACATCGACGGACGGATCACCCGGTGGGCGGATCGCAACGGCACCGAGTACCGCTACACCTATGACGAGGACGGCCGCTGCGTCGCCACCTCCGGCACCGGCGGCTATCTGACGGGGCTGCTGCGCTACGACACCGAGGCCCGCGTCACCACTGTGGTCGACTCGCTCGGCCACGCCACCGTCTACCAGCTCAACGAGCTACGGCAGGCCGAACAGGTCACCGATCCGCTGGGCAACGTCACGGCCTTCACCTGGGACCGGTTCGATCGGAAGCTGTCCGAGACCGATGCTCTGGGGCGGACCATTCGTTGGTCCTACGATGACGACGGCAACCTGGTCGAGGTCACCCGCCCGGACGGCAGCCGGGCGTCCGCCGCGTACAACGACGTGGGTCAGCCGGTTGTGGTCACCGACGTCGACGGGGCGGTCTGGGAGCGCGAGTACGACGAGCGCGGCAACCTGACCATGATCACCGACCCGGCCGGCGCTGCCACCCGCTACGCCTACGACGAGGTCGGTCACCTCAGCGAGGTGACCGACGCGCTCGGCAACGCCCTGGTGGTGGCGACCGATCCGGCCGGGTTGATCAGCTCGGTCACCGAGCCCACCGGCGCGGTGACGACCTACCGGCGGGACTCGGCCGGACGAGTTGCCGAGGTGATCGACCCGGTCGGCGGCACCACCCGCCTGGGCTGGACCGCTGAGGGGCGACTCGCGTGGCGGCGTGGCCCGGACGGGGCTAGTGAGGAGTGGACCTACGACCCGGAAGGCAACCTGGTCGCCCACACCGACCAGACCGGGGCCACCACCGAGTTCGAGATCGGCCACTTCGACCTACCAGTGGCACGTACCGGGCCGGACGGTGCCCGGCTGGCCTTCGCCTACGACACCGAGCTGCGGCTGACCACTGTCACGAATGCGCAGGGCCTCGTCTGGCGCTACGACTACGACCCGGCCGGGCGGCTGGTTACCGAAACCGACTTCGACGGCCGGACGCAGACGTACACGCACGACGCCGCGGGCCAGGTCGCGGCCCGCACCAACGGCGCAGGGCAGAGCATCGAGATGGTCCGCGACCAGCTGGGCAACGTCGTGGAGAAGCGCACCGTCGAGGGCATCACCACCTTTGGGTACGACCCGGTCGGCCGGCTGCTGTACGCCACCGCACCCGAGGTCGAGCTCCGCTTCGAGCGCGACCCGTTGGGCCGGGTGCTCGCCGAGATCCGGGACGGCCTGGCCGTCACGTCGTCCTACGACGTGCTCGGCCGGCGCACGCAGCGGCGTACCCCGTCCGGGGTGGAGAGTGCCTGGGAGTACGACGCCGGGCACCGGCCGGTGGCGCTACACACCGGCGGAGCGACTGTCAGTTTCGCCCACGACGCGGCCGGACGGGAAACCCGGCGGGCGGTCGGCAGCCTCGCCCTGACCCAGAGTTTCGACGCCAATCACCGGCTGCTCTCCCAGATTCTCACCGCGAGCCCCGCCGTCGACGGCGGCGTGCCCGACCTGGTCGCGCACCGGGCCTACCAGTACCGCGCCGACGGTCACCTGACCGGCATCGCCGACCAGGTCACCGGCGAGCGGCGGCTGGAGTTGGACCGGGCCGGCCGGGTCACCGCCGTGCAGGCCGCCGAGTGGACCGAGCGGTACGCCTACGACGACGCCGGCAACGTGGCCGGAGCCACCTGGCCCGGTGCGGATCACGACGGCGCGGCCCAGGGCGAGCGGGAGTACACCGGCACGCTCATCCGGCGGGCCGGGGACGTGCGCTACGAGCACGACGTCGCCGGCCGGGTCACGCTACGACAGGTCAAGCAACGGTCGACCAAGCCGCTCACCTGGCGCTACACCTGGGACAGCGAGGGCCGGCTGACCGACGTGACCACTCCGGACGGCGCCCGGTGGCGCTACCGGTACGACGCGCTCGACCGGCGGGTCACCAAACAGCGACTCGACGCCGAGGGTGGTGTGGTCGAGCAGGTCGAC
Source organism: Micromonospora sp. NPDC005215 (assembly GCF_040607915.1). Taxonomy (NCBI): domain Bacteria; kingdom Bacillati; phylum Actinomycetota; class Actinomycetes; order Micromonosporales; family Micromonosporaceae; genus Micromonospora; species Micromonospora sp. NPDC005215. The sequence goes on from NZ_JBEXHQ010000048.1 coordinate 34,393, forward strand.
TTCGCCTGGGACGGCCCGCGTCTGATCGAGCAGACCCGGCACGGTGACGACGGTGACACGACCAGCACCTGGGAGTACGCCCCGGGGACATTCACCCCGATCGGTCAGACCGACGGCTTGGCCGATCAGGACGAGGTGGACCGCCGCTTCTACGCGATCGTGACCGACGTGGTCGGCACACCCACCGAGTTGGTCAGCCCGGACGGCGAGGTCGCCTGGCAGCAGCGGACCACCATCTGGGGCATCCCGATCCATGTCAGCGCCACGGGGGCCGACTGCCCGCTGCGCTTCTCCGGCCAGATCCACGACCCGGAAACCGGCGCCTCGTACAACTACCACCGTTACTACGATCCCGCCGCAGCCCGGTACCTCAGTGCTGACCCGCTCGGCCTTGCTCCTGGGTCAAACCCGTACAGGTATGTGGTCAACCCGTTCCGATTTGTTGATCCACTTGGCCTGTCGCCGTACCAGGCGGCTGGTAGGATCCCCATTTATCGGGGCACGTCGCGAGCCTTGGAGAACCACATTGTCAGTGAGACTGGAAAGGTGATGAGCGACGCGGCCCAGCGCGCATTCATGGAAAGTGGTGGCGTTGTCGACGACGCCGCGCGCGCGTCTCAGGATGCCCACCAGGCTGGCGTCCGGGCATGGGGCAGTGAGCAGAACTACGCGCAGGCGCATGCGGAGTTCGGCACGGAGATGGCGGAGATTGGCGAGCGCTCGATGGTATCTTTCACCAGCAACATCGATGCGGCAAAGAACTTTGCCGGACCGAACGGGCAGATCTATCAGGCGATGGTCAACCCGAGCGAAGTAATCTTCCAGTCTCTGCCGGGAGCCGGGGAGTCTGAGGTTCTGGTTCGCAATATGATCGACGTGCTGCCATGGCCGTGACCCTTGACCTCGGGGGCGCGCCATTCGTCTACTTCCCGGCGGGCGAGCCCTTGGCCATCCCCGGCGAAGTTGTCAACAGCGACCCGCTCGAGGACCGTTCGCTCATCGACCACCCGCGCCTTCGTCGGATCCTGGTGCGCGTGCATCCCTCGATGCCGGCGCTGCCCTACGTGCTGCACTGGAGCGATGGCTCGGATCTCCACGCCGTCGATGACCGGGTAATCAGTGGTGTGGTTGATGCGAAGGACTTCCACGGTGCGTTGGTGGCCGAGGTGCGTTCCGTCGTCTGCCGCAACTGTGCCGCGATACTTCGGGTGGCCGTGGCGGAAACGGCTATTTCGATATTGAGTGGCAACCTGGCTCCCCGAATCGCCGAGCACGAGTTCCGACGGAATTGCCCGGTATGCGGGGAGCGCTCCATCCCGCACGTCGTGGAGTACCTTGACGCTGCGTAGCGCGACCGGGCGTTAAGCACGGAACAGCGGCAGCGGCTCACCCCGGTAGCCGAGCAGATACTGCTCCGGGTCCGCCCCGAGCACCGTGTCGAGCACCGCCCCGAACACGTCCCGGAAGTCGGTAGTCGCCTTCAGGTCGCCCTGGTCCAGGTCGGTGAGGCTGGGCGGTTGACCGTGGAAGCCGCCGGCCACCCGCGCCCCGGCCACCAGCACCGGCCCGGCGGTGCCGTGGTCGGTGCCGTCGGAGGCGTTGGCGCGTACCCGTCTGCCGAATTCGCTGTAGACGACCACCGCGACCCGGCGGCCGGCGTCGCTGCCGGCCATCCGGTCCACGAAACCGGCCACCGCCGCGTCGAGTTGGCCGAGCAGCGCCTCCTGCGCGGCCCGTTCCCCGGCGTGCGTGTCGAAACCGCCGAGGCTGACCGAGTACACCCGGGTGGGTACCCCCGCCTCGACGCAGCGGGCGACAAGCGCGAGTTGCGCGCCGAGCGCGCCACCGCCGCCGGTGCCGGTGGCGGTGGCGACCGGGGTCGCGTCGGTGGGGCTGGCGGCCGGTGCCACCGCCGCCCGCACCAACCGGCCCATGTCGACCAGATCGGCGTACGCGGCGGCGGCCCGGGCCTGCATCGCCGACTCGCCGGCCTGCACTCGGCCGAGCGACGCCACCATGGCGGGCGCGACCCAGTCGGGCAGCTCCAACCCCTGGTAGCTGACGCAGGCGCCGACCCGCCGCCGTCCGACAAGCAGTGGCGGCAGTACCGGTTCGAAGCTGACCGCCGCCTCGACGGGGGCTTGCGTCTCGTCCAGCCAACGCCCGACCCAGCCGGTGTCGGCCGGGCCGCTCGGCGCAGCGGTCTGCCAGATGTCCATCGACCGGAAGTGGCTGCGGTCCGGTTTCGGGTAGCCGACCCCGTGCACGACGGCGAGCCGACCGGCCGACCAGAGCCCCTGTAGGCCGCGCATCGCCGGGTGCAGACCGTTGTCGCTGTCCAAGCGCAGCACCTGCTCCTCCGGGTACGCCAGCTCCGGGCGGGAGGCCCGGTAGGCCGGGTCGGCGTACGGGATGACGGTGTTCAACCCGTCGTTGCCGCCGTAGAGGGTGACCAGGACGACGGTCTCCACCGGACGCCGGGCGACGCGCTGCTCCGGGTCCGCGCTGTCGAGCAGCCGGGACAGGGTGATCGCGCCGGCGCCGGCGGCGAGGGCACCGCCGCCGGCCACCCCGGAGGCGAGCAGGAATCGTCGTCGGGTGAGTCGGTCCATCTCAGGTCACCTGGTATTCCGGGCTGACCAGCCCGAGGGTGAGCATCAGCCGGGAGTTGGTGGTGCCGCGCAGCACCTCGTACGTGCGGTCGGTCCAGGTGTCCACGCAGAGCAGGTGGGCCACCTCCTCCGGGGTCATCCGCTCCGGGCTGAGCTGGCTGGCCAGTTTGCCGGCCAGGGACAGTTTCAACCGGGCGGCGGCCGAGGTCAGCCAGGCCACCCCGGCCGGCCAGCCGCCGACACTGGGTGGGGCGAACGGGCGTTGCCCGAGGCCGCCGAGCCCGTCGAGCAGCCCGGTGATCGTCTCCGCCGGGAGGGTGGCCGGTCGCAACCCGAGTTGGCGCAGCGCGCCGACCAGCCATTCGACCGGTTGTTTGACCATGGTGGCGCGGGTGGTCGGGAACATCTCGTCGGCCAGCAGCACCCGCAGCATCGGCAGCGGCTCGGGGAAGGCGGCGACCATCTCCTCCCTTGTGTGTTCCGGGATCGGCTGGGTGTTGGAGGCGTACCGGTGCCAGAGCCGGGCGGCCACGAACCGGGGGCAGGACTCCTGTGTCAGCACCAGGTCGACCAGGTTGTCGGCGGTGAAGTGTCTGGTCACGCCGAGGATGCTCGACGCGCCGTCGTGGTGGCGTCGAGGGTCGAAGACCGACTGCCGCCCGGCGAGGTCGATCCGCCACCCGGTCAACGCCAGGCCGGCCTGTTGCACGTCGGATTCGGTGTAACGCCCGAGGCCGAGGGTGAACAACTCGAAGAACTCCCTGGCGAGATTTTCGTTTGGGGCTTCGCGGCTGTTCAGTTGGCCGTCCAGCCAGTAGACCAGGGCTGGATCGACGATCATCCGATGGGCCATGTCGCGAAAGTCCCGGGATTCCCGTAGGGCGAGGTGTTGCGCCAGCATCAGTTGCGGGCTCTTCACCTTGACGATCGAGGTGGCCCAGTGGCCGTGCCAGAAGAAGAGCAGTTTCTCTACGGCCTGGTGGTCGGCAACGGTCATCCGATCCAGCCACCACTGGGTGAGGGTGCCGGCCTGCGCTCGACGCAGCCCGTCGGCGTCGACCCGCTGCGCCGGGGTGGGCTCGGGTGTGCCGACGTACGGGTCGGGGCCGAGCGGTGGCATGGGTGCCCGGGTGGCGCCGATGTCAGGCCCCGTGGGGGTGGTCAGCGCAGCCAGGGTGGCGGTGAAGCCGGCCCGCCGCGCTGCCGCCAGCTCGTTGGCGGTTGGCCCGAACCCCGTTCGGCGCAGCAGCAGAGCCACGTCGTCGGTCATAACGACACCATTGTGGAACCCTCAACAGGGAAGCGGCGTTTCACCATCATCCGGAATTCCGCCCGTCGGCGACGGGTCGAGCCGCGCCCCGACGATACGTCCCCGACGGATGTACCGCATAGAGTGTGGACGATCGGTAATGGCGGCGGTGATCCGATGTCCGATTACTGACTTCTGTCGCCCGTGGTATGTATTTCGCTCAATATGTTCGCTATCATCGGCGGCTGCATCGCCGATCGTCCACACTCTCACGGGGGTACGAGGTGATGGATCAGCCGGTTCCACCCACCCTGCGCCAGTCGTCCGGTCAGTCGCCGGTCGCGCTCGCGGGTGCCACGGCGGGCACCGACACCTGGCCGGGCGTCCCGGGGCAACGCGTCGAGCCCCGCCCGGTCCCACCCGTCCAGACCGGACGTTCGGTCGCGCTGGTGCACGAGTGGTTCACCGCGACCGGCGGTGCGGAACAGGTCTTCCGGCAACTCACCGAGGTCTTCCCGACCGCCGAGCGGTTCGCGCTCTGGAGTGACGACGACGCCGACCCGCCACCGCTGCGGGTGTCGTGGCTGGCCCGGACACCGCTGCGCGGCAACAAGGCGGTCGCCCTGCCGTTCATGCCGCTGGTCTGGCGGACCCTCACCCGCGACCGGTTCGACGTGGTGATCTCCTCCAGCCACGCCTTCGCGCACACGGTCCGGCTCGGCAGTCCCGACCGCACCCGGTACCTCAGCTACGTCCACGCTCCCGCCCGCTATCTCTGGAACCCGGGGGTCGACGACCGCGCGTCCGGGCCGATGCTGGCCGTGCCCCGACGACTGATGCGGGCGCTCGACGTCGGGCTCAGCCACCACGTGCACAGTTACGCGGCCAACTCCGTCGAGGTGCGCGACCGGATCCGGCGGCACTGGGGGCGCGACGCCTGGGTGATCAACCCGCCGGTCGATGTGGACTTCTTCTCCGCCGCCCCGACCGCAGACCGGGCGCAACCGCGCGACTACCTGCTGGGCGTCGGGCGCTGGGTGCGCTACAAGAACTTCGACCTGATCATCGCCATCGCCGAGGAGGCCGGCCTACCCCTGGTCATCGCCGGCTCCGGGCCCGAGGAGGCCCGACTGCGGCGCCTGGCGCACCAGGCGAGGGTGCCAGTCACCATCGAGGTCCAGCCGGACCGCTTCCGGTTGCGGCAGCTCTACTGGGGCGCCCGCGCCCTACTCTTCCCCGTCCACGAGGACTTCGGCATCGTTCCGGTCGAGGCGCAGGCCTGCCGCACCCCGGTCCTCGGGCTGCGCCGTGGTGGCCTGCTGGAAACGGTCGTCGACGCGCAGACCGGCGTCCTTGTCGACTCGCTCGACCCCCGTGACTACGCTGCGGCGACCAGCCGGCTCGACGAGCTGGACCAGGCGCGGATGCCCGTGCAGGCCGAGCGGTTCTCGACACAGACCTTCGCCCGCCGGGTGACCGAGTGGGTCGAGCATGAGTGTGGCTGACCCGATGCGGGTGCTGCACGTCACCCACACCGCGCAACCCGGTGGGGCCGAGCTGGCCCTGGCCCGCCTGCTCGGTCAGCCGCACCCGTGGCAGGCGGCCCTGTACGCCCCACCCACCGGCGTCGCCTTCGACCAGCTCCCCGCCCAGGAGGTGGCGCAGGCCCGGGATCTGCCGACGCTACCCACCGGCGGCACCCGAAGTGGGGCGCCCCTGCTGGCGGCCCGCTACCTGACGGCACTGCGGGACGGCGCCCGGGTGCTGCGGCGCAGCCCACTGTTTCAGCAGGCCGACCTGGTGCACGCCAACACCGCCGCTGCGGCGATCATCTGCGCGCTCGCCGACCGAGCCGGGCGCCGGCCCCTCGTGGTGCACCTCCGCGGCCCGTTGACCGTCGAGAGCCTCGGCCCAATCGGGCTGCCCGCGTTCCGTCGGCTGGCCATGCGGCGCGCCGACGGGATCATCGCCAACTCCGGGTTCACCCTCGCCAGCGTCCCGCCGGGCCCCCGGGTTCCGGCCCAGCGGACGGTGATCCAGAGCCCCAGCGGGATCTCCGAGCGGCTTGCGCACCCCGAGGTTCGGCCCCAGGTCAGGGCCATCGGGATGGTCGGCCGGCTCCAGCACTGGAAGGGCCAGCACGTCTTTCTCCGCGCGTTCGCCGCGAGCCTGCGCGGCACCGACGTGCGCGCGTACCTCTGCGGTGCCCCGCTCTTCGGCGAGGAGGCCTACGAGACGCAGCTGCGGGACCTCGCCGCCACGCTGGGCATCAGCGAACAGGTCACGTTCCGCGGGCACGTCGACGACATCAACGGTTTCCTCGACTCGATCGACATCCTGGTGCACTCGTCGCTCGGGGCCGAGCCCCTGGGCCAGACCGTGCTCCAGGGGTTGGCCCGGGCGCTGCCGGTGGTGGCCACCGAGGGCGGTGGGCCGGGGGAGTGGATCCGCTCCGGGGTCAACGGAATGCTCGTCCCGCCCGGAGATCCAGACGCGCTCGCCTCGGTGCTGCGTACCCTGGTGGCCTCGCAGCGGCTACGGCATGACCTGGCGACCGCCGCCGCCCACACGCCGGGCCTGCTGTCCGACGCGGACTGCGTGGATCGGCACGCCGAGTTCTTCGAGACCGTCCGCCGCGCCCACCGGCCGGCCCGCGCCCGGGACGCCGCGTGAGCGCAGAGGCACTACGGATCGGGTACGTCCAGGTCCGCCCACCCGGGCTCACCGAGACCTTCATCCCCGCCGAGATCCAGGCGGTGCGGGCGGCCGGGGCGACGGTCGAGATGTTCGTGGCCAACCCGGACGGCAACCGTCGGGCCGAGCCGCGCCGGGCCGCCGTCCAACTGCTCCGCCGTCCCGGCGCGCTCCCGGCCGACCTGCGCCTGCTCGGGCTGCCGTCGCGGGCTGCCGGGGGACGGGGGTTGGCGCGTGGCCTGCTGGCCAGCGCCGCGGCCACCGCCCTCGCCGACGAGATCGCGCGCTTCGACCCGGACGTCCTGCACGCCCACTTCGTCAATCTGCCCACCGCTGTCGCCCTGCTGGTCGGGCGTCGACTCGACCGGCCGGTGACGGCGACCGCACACGCCGCCGACTTCCTGCTCGACCCGGACCCGGCCACTCTGCGTCGCCGGCTGGCCCGACTGCGGCACCTCTTCGTCGTCTCCGCGGCGACCGCCGGCCAACTCGCTGACCGCGGAGTGCCGATCGCGACGATTCCCCACCGGGTCGTCCGGGCCGGCGTCGACGCCCGACTCCTGGACACCCCGCCCACAGTGCCCGCGCCCACGCCGGGCACCCCGACGAGGATCGTCACCGTCGCCCGGCTGATCCCGAAGAAGGGGATCGACACCACAATCGACGCGGTGGCCCGGCTCGTCCAGGCCGGGCATCCGATCCGGTACGACATCTACGGCGACGGTCCACTGCGGGACCAACTGCGCCGCCGGATCGACTCGGCGGGGCTGGCCGACGCCGTGGTGCTGCACGGCGCGGTGCCGCATTCGGTGGCCACTGCCGCACTCGCCAGCGCGCAGGTCGCCGCCCTGCCCTGCCGGCCCGCCCCGGACGGCGACCTCGACGGCATCCCGGTGTTCCTGATGGAGGCGGCCAGTCAGGGCGTCCCCGTGGTCACCACAGCGGTCTCGGGCATCCCCGAACTCGTCGGTCCGGACAGCGGCTGGCTCGTCCCCCCGGACGACCCGGTCGCCCTCGCCGCCGCGATCCGGGCGGTGGTCGCCGAGCCGGTCACGGCCCAACGGCGCGCCCAGGTGCTGCTGCTCCGGCTCCGGTCGGAGTTCGCCCCGGCGGCGCAGGCCGACCGGTTGCTGTCGGTCTGGCGGGACCTGGCCGGCTCGACCCCGACCCGACCGACAGTGCCGTGCGAAGGCGGGCACCGGTGACCCTCAGCGTCGTCTCGTCGTACCTGCCGATCCCTCTCGACCGGGGCGATCCCGTCCGGGTGTCGATGATCTTGCGGGCGCTGGCTCAGGTGCCGGACTGCACCCTGCTGGTGGTCCGCCGCCCGGACACCACCGCCGACCAGGTGGAGCAGTTGCGCCAACTGCTCCACCCGATGCGGGTACGCACCTTCGCGGCCACGCCCTTCCGCTACGACCGCCTCGGTCCGGCGGGGCGATACGCACAGGCCCTCGCGTCCGGTCTGCCGCCGTGGATCCGGAGCCGCTACAGCGCCGACCTGCACGACGAGCTGCGGCGACGCGACGGTGCGGCGATAGCCCTCGGCGAGGCGGCCGGCGCCTACTTCCCCGGGACCCGGTTGCGCTGGCACTGGGACAAGGCCAACGTGCTCGCCGCCAGCGTCCGGCAGGAGATCGAAGCGGCGGGCGACCTCGCGTACCGGCTGCGCGCCCGTTACCTGACCGCCGTCTCGACCCGATTCGAGCGACGGGCGTTGGCGTCCTGCGCGACCGTCTCGGTGACCAGCGAGGACGAGGCCGAGCGGCTGCGCCGACACCACGGCCGGGCGGCCACCTTCGTGTTGCCCAGCTGCGTTCCGCTCCCGTCCGGCCATCAGCCTCAGCCCCAGGAGCGGGAGTTGGTCTGGCTGGGCACCTTCGCGTACGAGCCGAACCTGAGCGGCCTGCGGCGCTTCCTGGCCGAGGGCTGGCCGGCGCTGGTCCGGTCCGGTTACACCCTTACCCTCGTCGGCTCGGGTCTGACCGCGCCGGTCCGCGCCGAACTGGGTCGGCACCCCGGGGTCCGGGTGCGTGGTTACGTCGAGGATCTGCGCGCCGCCCTCGCCAACGCCCGCGCCGGGGTGGTGCCGCTGTGGAGTGGGGCCGGCGTCAAGCTGAAGACCCTCACCCTGCTGGCCCACGCGGTCCCGGTCTTCACCACGACGGTCGGTGCCGAGGGCGTGCCGGCGAGCCCCGCCGTCCGGATCGCCGCGGACCCGACCGCGATGGCCGCCGAGCTCCTCGCGACCACCTCGACCGCCCTGGACGCGATGGCCGCGGAGGCGACGCGGCTGGTGGGCCAGGAGTTCTCCGAGGCCCGGTTCGCGGAACGCCTCCGCACGGCGCTCGGCACCGGTGGTTACCTCGCCGATCGGGGTGCCGCCGGCACCGAACCCGCACGGTGATGGCCGTCGACCGGCTGGTCGCCTCCACCGCCGCCAACCTGCTGATCCCGGTCAGCGGGCTGCTCGTCAGCCCGTTCCTCTCCCGGGAACTCGGGCCGGAGGGGCGCGGGCTGTACGCCGCGCTCACCGTGCCGATCGTGATCTGCGGCTGGCTGGGCACCTACGGTCTGCAGGACGCGCTGACCTTCCACGTCCGGCAGAGCCGGCTGTCCCGGCGGGACGCGGCCCGGGTCAGCCTGTTGGCCGCCGTGCCGCTCGGTCTGGTCGCCGTGCTGCTACTTGGCGTGTTGAGCCTCTTCGTCTTCGACCGGGCGGAGGTCGACCGGCAGCAGTTCATGGTGCTCGCGCTGCTCGCGCCGCTGCACATCCTGGCGAACCTGGCGATCGGCGCCCTCACCGGTGCGGCGGACATCGGCGGCGTCAACCTGATGAAGGTCGTGCCGGCGGCGCTGCGGACGATCCTGCTGGTCATCGCCTGCGTGGCCCTCGACCTGAGCGCCTTCTGGGCCGCCGCGCTCTTCCTGACCGCGACGGCCAGCGGAGCGCTCGTCGGGCTGCCCCGGCTGCGCCGCCGCCCGGTGCCAGCGACGTGTACCGGACCAGCCGATCGGGCCGAGCCGATTCCCGTCCGGTCACTGATCCGGTACGCGCTCACCTGCCTGCCGGGGGTCCTCGCGGCGACCTCCAGCGCCCGACTCGACCAGGTCGTCGGCCTACCGCTGCTCGGTGCACGGGAACTCGGCTTCTACGCGGTGGCGGTCAGCGTGGCGGAACTGCCGACCGTCGTCGCGACCGCCGCCCGGACCGTCCTGATGGGCGGGGCGGGCAGCGAGGACCACGAATCGGTACTGCGGGTGGCCCGGGTCGCCGTGCCGGTGGCGGCGCTCGGATGCACGGTCCTCGCCGCGAGCGCGGGTCTGCTGGTGCCACGGTTCTTCGGCGCCGCGTTCGCCCCCGCCACGCTGCCCACCGTCATCCTCTGCGCGGGCACCGTCGTGTTCACCTGCGTACAGATCTTCAGCGCCCTGCTGCTCGTGCACGACAAGGCGGGCCGATCGTCGGTTGCCCTCGTCGTCGGCTCACTCACCGGCGTACTGCTGCTCGTCGTGCTGGCCCCGCTGGGCGCGGTCGGCGCGGCCCTCGCCAGCCTGGTGGGGTACGCCGTCGCGGCCGGCATCGCGGCCCGGTCGGTACGCAGGTTGCCAGCGGTGCCGTCACTGCGAGCGGTGACCGTGCCGTACGCCGCGGACCTCCGTCACCTGCGCGCCGGGCTCAGGCAGCGGTGGCGGGCTCGCCGGACCGGACCGCCCGAGGCACGGAACGCGGCCAATTCACAGTCAGCCGGCACAGGCGGGGGAGTTTGATGGGTACGGTGTCCAGCGGCCAGACGAAGGGTGCCCTGCTCCGGGCCAGCAGACTGATCCGACCCGACCCCGGCAACGCCGAGTGGCTCGGCACCGCGGGCGTCGTCGTGCTGCTGGTCCTCGCCTGGATCAGGGTGACCCTTCCCCAACTCGTCCAGATCCTGCGGAACGGGCGACCGGCCTTCAACTCCGCAGTGGAGTCGATGCCCCCTGCCGGCCGCGTCCTGGGTGACGTCACCACCGCGGCGTTCATCGGCCTGGCCCTCCTCCTCACCGCGTACGGGCTGCGGCAACGACGCCCGGATCGCGTGTGGGCGCTCGTCGTGGTCCTCGCCCCGCTGGCCGCCATCCACCTCGCGGGGCTGGTGAACGGGCAACCCCCCGGGCCGGTGTCCCTGGCCCTCCCGATCGCCGTTGTCGCCATCTGGGTGCTCCGACCCGGGGCGCAGGCGCTGGCCGCGATCGGTGTGCTCGGTGCGGCCACCGCTGTCGTCGCGATGCTGTTGGCGGTGGTGCGGCCGGACCTGGGGCTGCTCACCGGAGCCGACGCGGGCAACAAGGGTTGGGCGATCGGCGGGTTGCTGGCTGGCCCGTACCCACACTCGAACGTGCTCGGGCTCATCCTCGCCCTCAGTCTGCCGTTCGTGTTCGGCATCCGGCCCACGGCGTCACGTCGGGTCACCCTGGCGTTGATCCTTGTCGCGTTGCTCTGGACCGGTTCCCGGACCAGCCAACTCGCGGCCATCGTCGTCGTGTTGACCTGGGGGCTGCTCCGCTGGCGTACCGGTGGGCGGGTCGACCGGTCCGAACGGGGCCGTCGCCGGCGACTGTCGCTGCTGATCGGCGTCCCGCTGGTCGTCGCGCTCGGTCTGACCGTCTTCAGCCCGCTACTGACGACCGACCCGGCCGGTTTCACCAACCGGGGCCGGACGTGGCGTGCCCTGCTGAGCCGATGGACGGAGCGGCCGCTGACCGGCCACGGCCCGGAATACTTCGAGCGGCAGCCGGACCTGGCCGCGGCGCTCGGCGGCCGGTACACCCACGGGCACAACGTGCTCGTGCACCTGCTGGCCATCGGGGGGCTGCTCACCGTCGTGCTGTTCGCGGTGCTGCTGTACCAGGTCTGGCGGCGGTCGATGCTCCTGGCCGGGGCCGGCAACGTGGGGCCGGCGCTCTTCCTCGTCGCGCTGCTGTGGGTGTCCTGGCTGGAGGCATCGCACGTGTCCGTCACCCTCGCCGGGTACCTGACCTGGCTGCCGCTCGGTCTGATCGCACGAGCCGGGCTGCCCAGCCCCGCGCCCGAGCAGACGACCGGGTCAGAAGATCAGGACGTCCCGTAGGTAGTTGGCGACCCGGCGGAGCTGGTTGGCGCCACCGACCGGCGCGGTCATCCGCAGCACCAACTGTCTGTCGATGTCGCCGCTGCCACTGCGCCAGTACGCGACCACCACCAGCCCGTACCGCTGCGCGCCGTCGACGGTGAGGCTGCTGGTCTCGGCGTACGCCGAGGTGGGGCCACTGCGCACCCACTGCAGCCCCCAGGCCTCCTCGCCGGTACGCATCGCGGTCTGGCGTGGCCCGTCGCAGGGCGCCGGGCAGTCGCGCACGACCAGCTCACCGCCGAGCTCGGCTTCGCTGCCCGCCGGCGCGCCGCACTGGTGTCTGCTGAGCCCGGCGGCCCGCTCGACGGACCTGCACTGCCAGGTCGGCGGCACCTTCACCGGAAACGCCAGACCGTCCAGTCCGTTGAGGGTGAGGATCCGGTCAGTGGCGGCGAAGCGCACCCACTGGGCAGGCCACTCGCCCTGGGCCGGCGGTTCGAGCCCGGGGCTCAGCGGCGCGGAGGCCGGGGCCGGTGCGGGCAGTGCCGACTGACCCGCCGTGGGCTTCGGTTGTGGGGGATCCGTGCCGGGGTCGAGCAGCAGGACCAGACCACCACCGGCGACGAGGCCGAGCACCAGACCGATGACCGGCATGGCCCACCGGCCCGCGCGGGATCTTCTCGGCTCCGACGTCGGAGCCGGCTCCGGTTCGGCTTCCGGTGTGGGTTTCGGGCCGGTGGAGGTCGAGCGAGGCCGCCTGTCCTGCGCTGGCGACGGGACGGCCCACACCGGCATCGAGGCGTGCTCCGTCGGCGTCGGCGTTGGTGGCGTCGGCGTCGGCGTCGGTAGTGGTGGCAAGGCCGGTGGTGGTGGCAAGGTCGGTGGTGGGGGCAAGGTCGGTGGTGGGGGCAAGGTCGGAGTTGTCGGCTCGACGGCCGGCGGTGCCTGGTCGTCCGTCGACGTCGGCCGAGGGGCGCGCGGCGGCGCCGCCTGCTCGGCCGGGGGCCGCTGGTCGGCCGGCGGCGTCGGCGTCGCCTCGGTCCGTTTCGTCTGCGTGGCCTCAGCCGGTGGCTTCCGCGTGGCCTGTGCCCGTGGCGTCTGCTCGGCCTGTCGCGTCTGCTCTGCCCGCGGCGTCTGGCGCGGCACCGGTATCGATGCCTGCTGTGCGTGCTCCGTCTCAGCGGGCGGATCGTCCGGCTCGGCGGGAGCCGGCTGGTAGGTCATCCCGAGGGCGGCGAAAGTGCGCTCGGCCGTCGGCAGGAGATCTTCCGGGTACGCGACCCAGGGAGTGGTGGCGGAGAAGTCCGCATCGACCCAGAGCGGGCTGCCCGCCTCCGAACGAGCGATCGCGTGGCTGGTGGCCGCGAAGGCGTCCCGCCACCGTGACTCTCCAGCGATGCCGACGTCGAGCACCACCACCACGAGAGACTGCTGCCCACCATCGACGGCGGACCAGATGCCGCCAATCTGGCAGACACCCAGTCTCCGGATCCGTTGGTACGGACCAATTGGCTGCATGTGCGACCTCTTCCGCTTGCCCACGTGATGATATCCATGCCGACCCATCCGGACTGGCCCGGCGAAGCCCCGGAGCCGAGGAAGTCTCTGCCTGGATGACGACAGTCAGCGATCAGGTGGCCGTTGGTCGGCCGCCCCGGCGCGCACACCCCCGGACCATCCCGCACCCACCGGCGATAGCCTCGGCCCATGAGCTGGCTGCCCGATGACTTCGTCCACCCCGTGCACGTGCCAGTGCCCAACACGGCGCTGCACCTGCGGCCGATCCGGGAGGCGGACACCGCGCTCGACTACCCCGCCGTGATGGGCTCCCGGGAGCGCCTGTGGGAGATCTTCGGCCCGGCCTGGGCGTGGCCCCCGGAGACGATGACCTATGAAGAGGACCGCATCGACCTGCTGCGGCACGAAAAAGAGATCGCCGCGCACCAGTCGTTCAACTACGCGCTGTTGGACGAGGAGGAGACGGCGATCCTCGGTTGTGTCTACATCGACCCGCCCGAGCGCACCGGCGCCGACGGCGAGATTTCCTGGTGGGTGGTGAACGACCTTGTCGGCAGCGCGGCGGAGCGTGCGCTCGACGCGCTGGTGCCGCAGTGGATCGCCGCCGACTGGCCCTTCCGGCAGCCCCGCTGTCTGGGCCGCGATATCACCTGGCACGACTGGCTCGCGTTGCCGCGCGCCTCGTGACCCGGCCGAGGTGATTCGTGCCGGCGTCCTCGCGCGGGGTCGGGACGCGGCCGCGGCGGTCACCTGTCGCGTCCGGGCGCGGCGGCTCGACCGGCGTTCGGTCGATGACCTCAACGGCGTGCCGTGAGGGGCACGAGGACGAGGATGACGACGCCGAGCGCGGTGGCGCCGACAGCCCACCACCAGAAGAATCCCGAGAAGACCGAGGCGATCAGGAGCCCCACACCGAGGCCCGCCAGCAGGCCGAGGGCGAACAACGTCCGTGCGGGCAGGGCGAGGTGCGGCAGGCGTCGTACCACGAGCACCTCCAGCCAGGTGCCGCCCGACGCCAGCAGTGCCGCGCCGACCACGTCCACGGCCGACAGCCCGTGACCTTCGCTGAGGGCGACGAGGACCCTCCCCTCGTCGCCGGCGGGGACGAAGAGGACGAGCACGCCAGCGGCGACGAGGAGAGCGGCAATGGCGACCTGCCTGCGCGGGGCGCTATCGACATCGCGTGACATCGCCACAGTCTCGGCCATCCGCGACCGTCTTCACAGGAGCCGTATCGGCGAACCTCGAACCTCTGACACCTTGCCTGCGCCACATTCGGCCGAGCACGGGTTGGGCCTACACGTTCGTAGTGGACTGCCCCGACCGTGTTTCCGGCCGTTCAGCCTCGTGGTTCCTGGTTCGTGGAAGGCCAACGCGAAGAGCGGTACGGTCGGTCCGTGCGCGTCGAACTGCTGGTGCCTGCTCGCCGTCGGGGCGTCCGGGTGATGCGTGCCGGCGGGGCCGTGGGGCGTCCTTCGACATCGGGAACGGGATGAGGAATGTCGGCCAGTGATCACCGCGGGCCCGATGGTGGATCCGAAGCTATCTTCGTGAACGACGACGCACGGGTCGCCTGTACGGCATGCGAGCAGGACTGGCAGACCTGGTACCGGGTCCGTGCCGACGGCCGGGTGTTCCTGCTGTGCCCGGAGTGCGATTCGATCTGGCTGCCGGGCGACGATCGTCATGCGGGTCCGACGCGATATCTGGATGAGCTGTTCGGCCCGCAGCCGAAGTTCTTCAACGCCTGGGAGTTGATCGAGGAGTGCGAGCCGCCGTCGGCTGACCGGGAGCGGATGCGGAGTTGAGCCTCGATATCGCGGTGTGGACACCGGACGATGACGCCTACGCCGGTCGGAACGTCGTCGCGGATCCGGCGGGCACCAGCACCGGGGTGGGAGCCGAGAGCTTTCGTCACGAGCTGTGGGGTTCCGCGGCCGCTCGACGTCTCGGGGCGACGTTCCTGCCGCAACTCGCTGACATCACGATCGAGAACCGCGGGAATCTCGTGGTGCCGCCCGGCCAGCTCGACGCCTTCGAGCAGGAGTGCGTGCTCCTGGCCGAGAACGTCGAGCAACTCTCCGCCGGCACCGGATACGACGCGGATCGCATCCTGCACTGCCTGACCAACGTGCGGCACGCTGTGGAGCGCGCCAAGGCGGTGCACGGCGGCATCATCATCTGGTAGCCGTGTCAGGGACGGTCGTCGGGGCAGCGTCCCTGACGCGAGGGCGGCAGGATCGCGGTATGCGGCCTCTGACCTGGGCCGGAGGCCGTTGGAGCGGGCGACGAGAATCGAACTCGCGTAGTCAGTTTGGAAGACTGAAGCTCTACCATTGAGCTACGCCCGCGTGCACCCCGCCAGAACGGGGCGCCCGGACAGCGTACCCAATGCCTCTGCCGACCGCGCAGCCACGCCACCGCCCGGTGGCGCCGGGTTGTGCGCGCGTCGCGTCGCCACACCCCGAAGATCCACTTGACAAGCAGGGATGTGGTGGTCTCCCCCCGCCCGGATACCCGCGAGATCCGGGAAGGCGTGTGGATCTTGATCCCCAAGGCCGCCCGGTCGCCCACGGCGCGCAGGCCCGCGGGCGTTACGGGGTTTTAGGGAGATATGTCCGGGTGGGGGGTGCCCCGGCACCGCCGGAGTCGTGCCGACGGCATAGACTGCACGTCGCCACGGGGTGTGGCGCAGCTTGGTAGCGCACTCGCTTTGGGAGCGAGGGGCCGTGGGTTCAAATCCCGCCACCCCGACTGTCGTCTGCGGCCAGGCCGCCCCGGGTGCCGCCACCGTGCGGTTCCCGGGCGCTGCCGGAGCGTCAGGCCGGCTCGCCTACACTCGATGGGCTGAATCACGCCCAGACTCAACTGAGATCCGTCAAGGAGTACGCCTGTGAAGAGCACCGTCGAGACTCTGAGCCCGACGCGCGTGCGGCTCGCCATCGAGGTGCCGTTCGTCGAGCTCGAGCCGAGCCTCAAGAAGGCGTACCGGGAGATCGGTTCGCAGGTCCAGGTTCCGGGCTTCCGCCGGGGCAAGGTGCCGACCGCGGTGATCGACCAGCGGGTGGGCCGCGGCACCGTCCTCAACGAGGCGGTGCAGGAGGCCATCCCGGAGAACATCCTCGCCGCGGTGCGCGAGCACGACCTCAAGACGCTGGGGCGCCCCGAGGTCGAGATCACCGAGTTCAACGACGGTGACTCGCTCAACTTCACCGCCGAGGTCGACGTCCGTCCGGAGATCACCATCCCGGACGCGTCCTCCATCGAGGTGACCGTCGACGAGCTGCAGATCGACGAGAGCGAGATCGACGAGCAGGTGAAGAACCTGCGGGAGCGTTTCGCGACCCTCAAGACCGTCGAGCGGGCCGCCGTCGAGGGCGACTTCGTCCAGATCGACCTGAACGCCACAGTCGACGGCGAGGACGTGCCGGGCGGCCAGGCGAGCAACATCTCCCACGAGGTGGGCAGCAAGCAGCTCCTGCCCGGCCTGGACGAGGCCGTCGTCGGCCTCGCCGCCGGCGAGGACACCACCTTCACCACCCAGCTCGTCGGCGGCGACTTAGCCGGTCGGGACGCCGAGGTGGCGGTGACCGTGCGCACGGTCAAGGAGAAGGAGCTGCCGGAGCTGAACGACGAGTTCGCCCAGATGGCGAGCGAGTTCGACACGATCGAGGAGCTGCGCGGCGACCTGCGTGACCGGGTCACCCAGGGCAAGCAGGTCGAGCAGATCTACGCCGCTCGGGACAAGGCTCTGGCGCAGCTGGTCGAGGCCGCCGAGATCCCGGCGCCGGAGGGTGTCGTCCGCGAGGAGGTCGAGAGCCGCAAGCAGGCGATGATCGACCAGCTGGAGCGGATCGGCGCCTCCATGGAGGAATACCTCGCGGCCGAGGACAAGACCGAGGAGCAGATCGACACCGAGCTGACCGAGGCGGCGACCGAGGGCGTCAAGGTCCAGCTCCTGCTGGACACGTTGGCCGACGCCGAGGACGTGCAGGTCTCCGACGACGAGTTCGGGCACGAGATCGTGCACCGGGCGCAGCGCGCCGGGATGGCCCCCCAGCAGTACTACGACCAGCTGGTGCGCTCCGGCGCTGCCGCCGCCGTCTTCGGCGACGTGCGGCGGGGCAAGGCGCTCGCCGCCGTCATGGAGCGGATCACGATCAAGGACGCGGCCGGCAACGGGATCACCCTCGACGCCCTGCGTGCCGCCAACGAGGCCGAGCACAACCACGACCACTGATTGATCGTCGGGTGCGGCCGCCGTCCGCCGCTGTGCGGTGGACGGCGGCCGAATCCATTTCTGGGTACGCCCGGAAGTCAGCGTTGCCGGGTACGCCCGGAAGTCAGCGTTGCCGGGTACGCCCGGAAGCCCGCGCCGCGGGTGCCCCCGACACAGCTGCGCTGAGAGCGAACAGTGCCCCGACCGGGACTCTGCCGCCCCGCACAGCGGTTAGTGTCGGGAAAGACGGTACGGAGAGCGAAGGGCTGCCATGACCGACATGCACATCCCCAAGAAGTCGCTCCGGGCGATTGACGCGCGCGGTGGCGACTCCATTGGCAACCTCGACGACTCGGTCTACAACCGGTTGCTCAAGGAACGCATCATCTTCCTGGGCAGTGAGGTGACCGACCAGGTCGCCAACCGCATCTGCGCGCAGCTGCTGCTGCTCGCCGCGGAGGACCCGGACCGCGACATCAACCTGTGGATCAACTCGCCGGGTGGCTCGGTCTACTCCGGCATGGCGATCTACGACACCATGCAGTTCATCGACAACGACGTGTCGACCGTGGCGATGGGCATGGCGGCCTCGATGGGCCAGCTGCTGCTCTGCGCGGGCACCAAGGGCAAGCGGTACGCCCTGCCCCACGCCCGGATCATGATGCACCAGCCGTCCGGTGGTCTGGGCGGCACGGCGTCCGACATCGCCATCCAGGCGGAGCAGATGCTCTACACGAAGCGGATGTTCCAGGAGCGGGTCGCGCACCACACCGGCCAGAGCCAGTCGCAGATCGAGGCGGACTCGGACCGGGACCGTTGGTTCACCGCCCAGGAGGCCATGGACTACGGCTTCATCGACAAGGTGATCATCGGAGCCGCTCAGGTTCCGGATGGCGCCGGGACCCTGAGCTGAGGAGCTGACGATGACCGATCTGAGCTTGCCGCCCCAGTTCGCGGCCGTGCACAACCGTTACGTGCTGCCGTCGTTCGTCGAGCGCACGTCGTACGGGGTCAAGGAATCGAACCCGTACAACAAGCTCTTCGAGGACCGGATCATCTTCCTCGGCGTCCAGGTGGACGACGCGTCGGCAAACGACGTGATGGCCCAGCTGCTGACGCTCGAGGGCACCGACCCGGACCGCGACATCATCATGTACATCAACTCGCCGGGTGGTTCGTTCACCGCCATGACGGCGATCTACGACACCATGCAGTACGTCCGCCCGGACATCCAGACGGTCTGCCTCGGGCAGGCCGCCAGCGCGGCAGCGGTGCTGCTGTCGGCGGGCACTGCGGGTAAGCGGATGGCTCTTCCGAACTCGCGGATCATCATCCACCAGCCGGCCACCGAGGGCGGCTACGGGCAGGGCTCGGACATCGAGATCCAGGCCCGGGAGATCCTGCGGATGCGGACGCAGCTGGAGGACATGCTGTCCCGCCACTGCAACCGCCCGATCGAGCAGGTTCGCAAGGACATCGACCGTGACAAGATCATGACGGCCGAGGAGTCCAAGGAGTACGGGCTGGTCGACACGATCCTGACCAGCCGCAAGAAGGGTCTGCTGGCGACTCACTCCGCCAGCTGAGCAGTACCGGGTCAGAGGTTGGCCGGGGCGTCTAGTTCCCGGCCGACCTCTGACACACCCGTTTTGGGGGTCGGAGAATGCCCCGTCAGCGGGTAACGTCGGGTCCGTACCGCTTCGCCGGTTCGGCCGGTGGGGTGAACCAAACCGGGCGGCGCGCGGCGTCCGCAGGTCAGGGCCGGGTCTCCGGCCGATGAGTGCAGGGAGAACGTAGGTGGCACGGATCGGTGACGGCGGCGACCTACTGAAATGCTCCTTCTGCGGCAAGTCGCAGAAGCAGGTCAAGAAGCTCATCGCGGGCCCAGGGGTCTACATCTGCGATGAGTGCATCGATCTCTGCAACGAGATCATCGAAGAGGAGTTGGCCGAGTCCGGCGAGGTGAAGTGGGAAGAGCTTCCCAAGCCGATGGAGATCTGCCAGTTCCTCGACAACTACGTCGTGGGTCAGGACCAGGCCAAGAAGGCGCTCGCGGTAGCGGTCTACAACCACTACAAGCGGATCCAGGCCGAGGCGGCCAACGCGCCCGGCTCCGGCAGTGATGCCGTCGAGCTGGCCAAGTCCAACATCCTGCTGCTCGGCCCGACCGGTTGCGGCAAGACCCACCTGGCGCAGACCCTCGCCCGGATGTTGAACGTCCCGTTCGCCATCGCCGACGCCACGGCCCTGACCGAGGCGGGCTACGTCGGCGAGGACGTGGAAAACATCCTCCTCAAGCTGATCCAGGCCGCGGACTACGACATCAAGCGCGCCGAGACCGGCATCATCTACATCGACGAGGTCGACAAGATCGCCCGCAAGTCGGAGAATCCGTCGATCACGCGGGACGTCTCCGGCGAGGGTGTCCAGCAGGCCCTGCTGAAGATGCTCGAGGGCACTGTCGCCAACGTGCCGCCGCAGGGCGGCCGCAAGCACCCGCACCAGGAGTTCATCCAGATCGACACCACAAACGTGCTGTTCATCTGCGGTGGCGCCTTCGCGGGGCTGGACCAGATCATCGAGTCCCGCACCGGGCAGGGCGGCACGGGCTTCGGTGCCCGGCTCCGGTCGGTGTCCGATCGGTCGACCGATGACATCTTCAGCCAGGTCATGCCGGAAGACATGCTCAAGTTCGGGTTGATCCCCGAGTTCGTGGGCCGGTTGCCGGTGATCACCAACGTGCGCAGTCTGGACCGCAGCGCCCTGGTGCGGATCCTCACCGAGCCACGCAACGCCCTGGTCCGGCAGTACCAGCGCCTGTTCGAGCTGGACGGGGTCGAGCTGGAGTTCGACGAGCCGGCGCTGGAGGCGATCGCCGACCAGGCGATGCTGCGGGGCACCGGTGCCCGTGGCCTGCGGGCCATCATCGAGGAAGTGCTGCTCTCCGCGATGTACGAGGTGCCGAGCAACCCCGACGCCGCCCGGGTGTTGATCACTCGTGAGGTGGTCCTGGAGAACGTCAACCCGACAATCGTTCCGCGCGAGTTCACCGGGCGTCGGGCCCGGCGGGACCGCGAGGAGAAGTCGGCCTGATCCTTCCCACGCCACGCCGGCCGCTCACTCCTGACGCGGCCGGCGTGATCGCGTTCGGCGGTCCCATTCGCCCGACGGGGTGACGACCACCATCATCAGTCTGGCCGGGGCGTCGCTGTCGTTGCGGTAGCCGTGCTCCCGGTCGGCGTGTATCTCGATGGTCTCCCCGGCGCGGACGGGATGGTCCTGCCCGTCGACCCGGACGATCACCGTGCCGTCCAGGATGTGCAGCACCTCGCGGGTGCCGCGCGGGTGGTCGAGGGAACGGTGCGCCTCCCCGGGCACGAGCCGCCAGTCCCAGAACTCGACGAGATCCGGCTCGCCCAACCCGCTCAGCAGGCGGCCTGTGCCGCCGTGCTCGCCCTGCCAGAGCACTGGCGCCTCGCCGGCTGAACTGATCTTCACGGCCCGTTCCTCGGCCGGTTCGAGCAGTCGGGCGATGTTGACGCCGAACGCGTCGGCGACCCGGCACAGTGTGCCGACGCTCGGGTTGGTGCGCGAGCCCTCGATCTGCACGAGCATGCCCTTGCTCACCCCGGACCGGCCGGCCAACTCGTCGAAGGACCAGCCTCGGGCGGCCCGTAGTTCGCGTACCTGGCGGGCCACCGCGGCGGTAACCGCGCCTACCCGATCCGGTCCCGGCTCGGTCATTAAACTATCCCTCGCGGTCAGTATTGTGGTACGACAGACACATGATACCCATTGTCCTGGCCGCGCTGGCCGCCGTCGCGTTCGGTACGGCCGACTTCTCCGGAGGCAGGGCGTCCCGACACGCCGACCCGATCGCCGTCACCGTGATCTCCCAACTGCTGAGTGTCCCGCTGCTGGTCGTGCTGGTGCTGGTCGTGCCCGGGACCCCGCACGTCGGTGACCTCGGCTGGGGGCTTCTCGCCGGGGTGGCCGGCGCGGGCGGTGTCATGCTGCTCTACCGGGCTCTCTCCGGCGGGATGATGGTTGTGGTGGCGCCGGTCACCGCGATCACCGCCGCGGTGGTGCCGATCATCGCCGGTCTCTTCACGGCGTCCTTCCCGGGTGCTCTGGCGCTCACCGGTGCTGGCCTCGCGGTGCTGGCCATCGCCCTGGTCAGCCTGGGAGGAAGCGGCGGCCGGCGAGCCATCCCGCCGCGGCTGGTCGGGCTCGCCCTCGCCGCCGGGGCGCTGTTCGGTGTCTTCTACACACTCCTGGGCCAGGCCGACGAGAGCGCCGGAATGTGGCCGGTGGCGGCGGTTCGGGCAAGCTCGATCGCGTTCGGCCTCGCGCTGGCCCTCGGCACCCGGGCGCGGCTGCGCCTCGGGCGACGGGAGTTGGGCTGGGCAGCGGTCGCCGGTCTGCTCGACAGCGCTGCCAACGCGCTCTTCCTCGCCGCCGCTGCCCGTGGTCACCTGAGCATCGTCGCGGCGGTCGCCGCGCTCTACCCGGCCAGCACCGTGCTGCTGGCGTTGGCCGTCGACCGGGAGCGGCTGCGCCTCGTCCAGATCACCGGGCTCGGCTTCGCCGCCGGCGCGTTGGTGCTGGCCAGCCTCTGACGCTGTCCGAGCCGCCCTTCCGGCCGTACCCTGTGCTCATGCGCGTCGCGGTCTGCCAACTGAACGCCCGGGACGACCGTAAGGCCAACCTGGCCGCCGCGGAGGCCCTGCTGGGCCGCGCGGCCGCCGGCGGCGCGGACCTCGCCGTCCTGCCGGAGTACGTCGACTACCTCGGTCCGGCCGCCGGGATGCCAGAGCCGGAGCCGGCTGACGGTGAGGTGGGCAACTTCTTCGCCGAGGTCGCCCAGCGGCTCGGCATCTGGCTGGTCGCCGGCTCCTTCCACGAGGCCGGTCCGGACCCGGAACACACCTGGAACACATCGCTGGTCTTCGACCGTTCCGGCAATCTGGCCGCGAGCTATCGCAAGATCCATCTGTACGACGTGGAGATCCCCGGCCGGGTCTCCTACCGGGAGTCGACGGTCGTCGCGCCCGGGGTTCAGCCGGTCGTGGTGGACATCGAGGGTCTGCGGGTCGGCCTGTCGATCTGCTATGACCTGCGCTTCCCGGAGTTGTACCGGCTGCTCGCCACCGATGGTGGGGCACAGCTGCTGGTGGTCCCGGCGGCTTTCATGATGCACACCGGCCGGGACCACTGGGAGGTTCTGTTGCGAGCCCGGGCCATCGAGAACCAGTGCTTCGTGGCGGCGGCCGGCCAGACCGGCGACCACGACCCGGGCCGCACCTGCTTCGGTCGCAGCATGGTGGTCGATCCGTGGGGGACGGTCCTCACCCAGTTGCCGGACGGCCCGGGTGTGTCCGTCGTCGAGCTGGACCTCGACCGGCTCGCCGCGATCCGGGCCGAGTTGCCCAGCCTGGCCAACCGGCGGCTCTGAGCCTCAGCCCTCCAGCAGGACGCCGATCACCGCAAACCCGGCGATGGCCGCGGCGGTTATCAGCAGCGCTGTGGTCATTCGGGATTTGCCCCGCCGGGCCAGTCGTCCCACGGAGAGCACCAGCACGACCAGCACGACCGCGCCGATCACCACCTGCCAGAAGGGCAGAAGAACGCCGAGCAGCGACTCCTCGGCGAGCACGCTGGTGCCGAGCCCGGACTCATCCATGTCTGACACTCTGGCACGGCGGGACTGCCCGCGTCTCCGGCTGCACCGGGACCGTTGCGAACCAGCCGACCGGAACCAGTGATGAACCCTGATTTGCCTTCTCCGGGCCGTCCGCGTAACTTTCTCTCTGCACGGGGGAGGCCGGACAAACTGGCCGAGAACGGGCGCCAGGCTCGTGGCGGAGACGCCGAGCGAGACTGAGGACCGGGTGGTGCGGAACATCCCGAATACGGGGTTGCGAACGCGAAGCCGACCGGGTAAGGTTTTGAAGCCGGCAGGAGCCGGGCGGAGAGCCGCGAAGCGGCGATCGGCCGGCCTGCGGCTTCCCACGACAGTAACGACCGCCGGGTTCGGCGTGCGTCATCGTGGGTCCGGACGAATCACATTGATCACCTCGAACGTGAGGTTGACAATGAAAGTTCGACCAAGTAGGTTTGAGCGGTTGCCCCGAAACGGGGTTCCACTGAGGTGGGGCTTCTGGTCGGTGTGTGGTTGTTCTTTGAGAACTCAACAGGGTGCTTGTAAAGCCAGTGCCAATTATGATTTATACCCCGGACTGGTCAGTTTTTCTGGCTGGTTGGGATTCCTTTGGCAACATTTGTTTGTTGTCAGGATGCTGTTCAACACATTTTTTGTTGGAGAGTTTGATCCTGGCTCAGGACGAACGCTGGCGGCGTGCTTAACACATGCAAGTCGAGCGGAAAGGCCCTTCGGGGTACTCG